>JACCXJ010000025.1 GCA_013697045.1 Gammaproteobacteria bacterium
GCAGCCGCTCGCGCGTGACGCCATGGGTGAGGAGGTGGGCGACGATGCGGCGCTGCGGATAGATTTCCGTGTCAAAGAGCTTGCGTAACTCCCGCCGCTCCAGCCGCGCCGCCAGCGGGCGCGAACCCCGCGCCTCGGCGAAAATGAATAGCACACGCAGATCCTCGTCTTTGGCGAGAGCGAGCGGTTGCGTGGCGGATTCGTCCCTGTCATGGACGATGCGGACCAGGAGGTTCCGTTCGCCCAACGTGGGCTGGTCCGCCTTCGGCCGAGCGATCTCCCACGGCACACGGGCAAGTGCTGCCGCCAGGTGGTTCTGGTCCTCGGTTGCGCCGGGCAACTGGATGCGGAGCGTACGCTGGGCCTCGGACGCCCAGAGCAGGCGGAAGATCTCCTCGCCCAACACCTCCTCGGCGATGCACACGCCGATCTCCGCGACGCTCGCCGCTTCCTTTCCCTCCTCGACGTAATGGCGCAGGTAGTCCCCCAGGTCGAACAATCCCTGCTGGCGGGAAACGGCGATGGTCTTGAAATCGGTCTGCCGGTAGGCGAGCTGCGAGCCGTGCGCATCGAGCAGGCGGAGCTCCGCCGTGCGGCTCGGGTAGTCGGCGGTGACGACGAGGTCGAAGTGGGCAGGCATGGCGATGAATTAATAGGAGAACGATAGGGACCTGTACTTTCGGAATGTCACGTTATCGAGGCACTCTTATTCCGGTCCAGGACACGCCGGCACCGGCAACACACGCGGAGGTCTTGCCACCGCTCTGAATCGGATACGCTAATCCTACAGCTTGATGCACACGTTCTTGACCTCGGTGAAGAACCGCAACGCCTCGAACCCGCCTTCGCGGCCGACGCCCGAGTGCTTCATGCCGCCGAAAGGGGTGCGGAGATCGCGGAGCAGCCAAGTGTTGACCCAGACCACCCCGCTGTCGAGCCGTTGTGCGATCCGGTGGCCGCGCTGCAGATCGCGCGTCCAGACCGAGGCCGCAAGCCCGAATTCCGTGCCGTTGGCCTCTGCGAGCGCCTCGTCCTCATCATCGAAGGGCAGGAGGCACGCGACGGGGCCGAAGATCTCCTCGCGGTTCGTGCGGCAATCGTGGGTAAGCCCCTCAAGGATGGCGGGCTTCAAGAAATAACCGGCCTCGCAACGGCCCGGCACCGTGACTCGCACGCCGCCCGTGAGGATCCGACCCCCCTCTTCCCGCGCCAGTTGGACGTAGGACAGGACCTTGTCGAGATGCGCCTCGGTGATGAGCGCCCCTTGCTCGGTATCCTCGGACAGTGGATCACCCAGCCGAAGCGCCTCGGCACGCGCCACCAAGTCACGTTTAAACGGCTCGTAGATCGATCGTTCGACGAAGATCCGTGAGCCGCACAGGCACAGCTCACCCTGGTTGGCGAATGCGGCGCGCAATGCCCCATCGAGCGCCTGCTCCCGATCGCAGTCGGCGAACACGATCGTCGGGTTCTTGCCGCCGAGCTCGAGCGAGAGCTTCTTGAATTGCGGTGCGGCGACACTCGCAATTGCGGCACCGGTCTTGGTGCCGCCCGTAAACGAGATCGCCTTGATCGCCGGATGCGCGACCAGCGCCTGGCCGACGCTCGGTCCCGACCCATGGACGATGTTCAAGACCCCTGGGGGCAACCCCGCCTCGATGCAGATCCGCCCGAGCCAATAGGCCGTCATGGGCGCCAGCTCGGAGGGCTTGGCAATCACAGTGTTGCCGGCCGCAAGCGCCGGTGCGATCTTCCAGCTCAGGAGATACAGCGGCAGGTTCCAGGGCGAGAGGCAGGCGACGACGCCGAGCGGATCGCGCAGGGTGTAGTTGATCGCGGCCGTCCCCATGCCGTGCGACTCGCTCGCGAACTGAGTGACGGCATGGGCGAAAAAGCGGAAATTCGCCGCGGCGCGCGGGATATCGACCTGGCGCGCGAGGCCGATCGGCTTGCCCGTATCGATGCTCTCGGCCCGGGCCAGGGCCTCGGCCTCTCTTTCGATCCCTTCGGCGATGCGCAGGAGGAGCCGTGAACGCTCTTCTACCGTCTGCCTCGCCCAACCCGGAAACGCCCCGCGCGCCGCCGCGACGGCGGCTTCCAGATCAACCGCATCGGATCCCGGGACTAGGGCGTAAGGCCTCCCCGTCGCCGGCTCGATATCATCGAGGTAATGGCCCGCGGCCGGGGCCAGGAACTTGCCGCCGACGTAGTTCGCGATGGTGATCACGGTCGGTTTATGTGACGTCCGGAATGATCGTGAATCCCTGTCCGCGCGCCGGGCGATAAGTAGCGAAATCGCGGCGATCGAGCGTGAAGACCCGCCGGATGTTCTCGCGCTCTGCCATCCGCACGAGCGACGCATCCGCAAAATCCATCGGCCGATCCGCATACTTGCGCATGAGCGCGCGGATAGGCGGCAAGTCTTCTGCCCCGAGCGCCAAGACGTGCAGTGCGCCGCGTTCGATCATCTGCAGCAAGGCATCTTGGGCGCCCGGCGAAAAGCTCAGCAAATACATGGCCTCCGTGATCGGTATCCAGGTGGTCAGCAAGGGTTCCCGCAGACCCTGCAGTGCTTCGACACAGCGTACGTGATCGCGATCATTGCGATGCAGGATCGCGACGAGCGGTCCCGCGTCGATCAAGATACCTGCCGTCACGGGCTCGGCGGTCGAACGAGCATCTCCCGAAAGGCCTGTTTGTGATGCCGAGCGAGGTCCTGGGGCCCTCCACGAGCAATACCCACGAGGTCGGAAATAAGGGCGTAGGGGCCCTCCCCACCCTGGCCTGCATCATCATCGGCCAAGCGTAACAAGGCCGCGCGGAGCACAGCCGACTTGGTCTCCTTGCGGCTATGGGTCAGGCGGGCTAACAACGCTTCCGTGTCTCTGTCTAGTCGTACGCTGGTCGGCATCTGGCGATCCTGACTATGTAGTACGATAGTGTACTACAAGACCAACGGGTCGGCGAGGCCGGCAGCTCGCCGCTAACGCCGGTCGCAATCTCGTTCATCGAACGGCGTCACAGACACTGCGTGCGACCACCGTCCACGGGCAGGTTCACGCCGCTGATATAGGCCGCGGCCGGGGAGGCCAGGAAGGCAACGGCAGAGGCCAACTCCTCGGGCTCGGCGAATCGCCCGAGCGGGATCGCGGCCCTCTCCTCCGCCTCTATCTCGCAAACCGGCACACCGCGAGTTTGGGCCCGGCCCTCGAAGAGCGCGGCCAGCCGCCCTGTTTTCGTTGATCCGGGCAGGACGTTGTTGACAGTGATCCCGAAGGGCCCGAGCTCCCCCGCGAGCGTCTTGGCCCAGCTCGCCACCGCCCCGCGGATGGTGTTCGACACCCCGAGCCCCCTGATCGGCTGGCGCACCGAGGTCGAGATGATGTTGATGATGCGGCCGTAGGCCGCGGCCTTCATCCCGGGAACGACCGCCTGGACCAGGACCTGGTTGCAGACGAGGTGCTGGGTGAACGCCGCGAGATAGGCCCCCGGATCGGCCTCCGAGGCCGGCCCGGGCGGCGGGCCGCCCGTGTTGTTCACGAGGATATGAACAGGCCCGGACTCGGCGAGAAACCCCATCACCACGGACCGCACCGCTTCGGGCCTGCGGAAATCGGCGACCAGGACCCGATGCGCCTGGCCGCGCGCCTCATCGAGCATTCTCCGAACCCGTTCGAGCGCCTCCCCGTCCCGCGCCAACAACCCCACCTCCGCCCCGAGGGCCGCCAGCTCGGTGGCCACCGCCCGGCCAATCCCCTGGCTGCTTCCGCACACCAGCGCCCGTCGAGTGCCGAGATCGATATTCATTGCCTTCCCATCCGGCTACTGACAACAGCAGCCCCGGACTTCTCGCCAGCCCGTGATGGTAATTGATAAGGAGTAAACAAATAAATATGCTATCGTAGGATTCGACCCCGTCCCCGATTTAACCGGCCTCGGTCTACGTGATGTGACACCACCATGGCCGGCGCCCTCAACGTTGCCGATCTGATCGCCGCCCGCGCTGCCGCCGAGCCGGCGCGGCCCGCACTGCTCCATTCCGGCGGAATCGAGCGCTATGGCGAATTGCTCGGGCGCGCGGATGTGATCGCCGCCAGGCTGCACCCGGTGCTGCACGGCCCGGCGCCGCGCGTCGCGCTCCTTTGCCCGAACGGCCCGGATTACGTGGCGCTGGCCCTCGCCATCCTGCGGACCGGCGCGTGCCTGGTGCCGGTGGCGGGCGAGCTGGCGGTGCCTGAGCGCGTGACCCAGCTCGCGCTTACCGCGCCGCAACTGATGCTGGCCGCCGGTCCAGAGCAATGGCTGCCGGCGCCGGGTGTGGCGGAGGCGATCGCGGGCATCCGCTTTTCCTGGTGTGCGCTCGACCTCGCGGCGGCGTTTCCGGAGGATCGCTTCGCGGCGCTCCATCCCGCCTTCCTGCGCTTCAGCTCAGGCACCACGGGCGATCGCAAGGGTGTCCTTTTGAGCCACGAGACGCTCCTCGCGCGCGTGCGCTCGGCCAACCGCCGGCTTGAGATCACCTCCGCGGACCGGGTGCTGTGGACGCTGCCGATGGCGCATCACTTCGCCGTTTCGATCATGCTCTACCTCATTGAACGCGCTGGGATGGTGATCGCGGACTCCCCTCTCGCCGGCGATCTGCTCACCGCGGCACGCACGCACGGTGCGACGGTGTTCTACGGATCGCCCTTTCACCTTGCGCTCTTGGCGGCGGAGGACTCGGCGCTGGCGTGGCCGGCCTTGCGTCTCGCCGTCGCCACTGCCTTCGCGTTGTCCGAAGCGACGGCGGTCGCTTTCCAGCGGCGCTATGGCGTCTGGCCGGCGCAGGGTTTCGGGATCATCGAGGCCGGGCTACCGCTGGTCAACACCGACGCTGCGCACGCGAAACCGAAAAGCGTCGGTCGGCCGGACGATTGCGCGGTACGTTTCTGCGACGAGGGCGGCAAGGAGGTCGCGCCGGGCGAGATCGGCGAGCTGTTGCTCCGAGCGCCCGGCATGTTCGACGCGTATCTCGCGCCGTGGTGCGAGCGCGCGGCCGTCATGGACGACGGGTGGTTCGCCACCGGCGATCTCGCGAGTCAGGACGAGGACGGCCACGTGTTCCTGCGCGGGCGCCGCAAATCGGTAATCAACTTCGGCGGGATCAAGTTCTTTCCGGGGGAGGTCGAGGCGGTGCTCGACGCGCATCCCCATGTGCGCGAGAGCCGGGTGAGCGGTGAGCCGCACGAACGCTGGGGCGCCGTCGCGGTCGCCGAATTCGTCCCGCACGACGCCGCAAGACCGCCGACGGCGGCTGAGCTCGGCCGACACTGCCGCGAACGACTCGCCGGCTACAAGGTGCCCACGCGATTCCGCCTGGTCGCGGCGCTGCCGCGCACGGCAAGCGGAAAGCTGCGGCGATGAAGCGTGCGAAGGCCTGGGTCTATCTCGGTGGTGAAATGTTGGTGACGCGAGTTGCTACAATACGCATGCGCGTCGTCTGCATTTGCCACAGGCGACACCAGGCGCTTGGCGGCTACAGCGTGGTCTCTTATCGTAACAACGGTGGAAGCGATGCAAGACGACCGGCGATTGCAACTAGTAGTGACCCCCTTAGCGGCGGGGGGGCACGAACTAACGGCCGTCATCACTGCGACGAACGTGCCAGAGACAGTGCTGACTGTGCACGCACCGGATACCGTTGTTATTCAAGGGCCAACAAAAGAAGTCGTAGGGGTAGGGTTCTTCCAGCGAACTCTTCATTGGCGCGTCATCCACGCTCAGCGCGGGCATAGGTCGCTTATAGAATTTCAATTGTCCGCTGGCCCATTGGCACAGACTGCTCTGTGCAAAATCCTCTAACCTCTCTAATCAAGTGCGTAGATCACGTACGCAAACCAACCAAGTGACGCGAGCACCTCATCAGAGCACGCGCATTCCAGTTTCAACCATGCCTCTATCAGATTCTCTGGCGATCCAGTTGAGTATGCCTGCCGGGCACACTCACGAAGTGGTCCAAGTTCCTCTACTTCACGGGTCAGCGTCGTGCTTGCAACGTGCATGTACGACTCGCGGACTATGGACCATCCTAGCACCTCTCCCAACTTTCGAAAATCCACTCCACACTGTGTCGGTTCATCCGGATAGACCCAGGCATTGTCCTCGATGCTCAACTCATGCTTCTCCATTACGTTGAACAGGGGGCTACGCGGATTAGGCACCGCGAGTAGAACGTATCTTCGTGACAATCGGCCCATAAATATGGCAAACCGCAACTGGGCTTTGAAGCTCATATGCTCCAGCGAACCCAAATTAGAAACCAAGTCGGCGGGGAGCAACGGTGGCATCCAGTTCCCCAGCGCGTCCGCGTCCACCAGTGTCAGGTTGCCTGTTCCGAACTCTGTAGCTAAATACCTCGCGAACCCAGGGCGCTGACGGAGTAGTCGATGCCGATAGTTGTGATTCCGTGCCGCGACGCCTCGTGCAATAGCATAGCGCTGCCACAGCCTACCTCGACGAGCGACTTGATCCGCAACGTCTCCTGGATGCGTTTGAACAGGGCCCGATAGGTATATACTCTGCCTGGTAAGTACTCCTCATAGGCGACCCCATAGTGCTCTCGAAATAGGTGCGCCATTGCGTATTCCCGAGCCCAGTACGAATTCAGCGATTTGGCGGATTCGTAGAGAGAGATCTCCCCGCGCGGTTCGAGAATGCTCGTCCTCCGCGATAGCTCACCGGCATCTATATTGACGCCACGATATTCGAAGGACTTCCTTATCAAGTTCCCGTTTGCCAGCGCCGTGCGCAAATACGTCCGCACGTCACTCTGCGACGCAAAGTCTTCTTCTAAGATAGTCCACCCCGTACTCACATTCGACCTTCACCCACATAGCTACGCCACTTGTGGCACCAGGTTGGCTTCCGCGCATTCTTCCTTTCCCCGAGTCCTTTCCTTCTTAGCGAGCGTACGAGGTGAACGCTTAGACATCCCATCGGAGGCTTCAGTACGCATGATGTTCTGGGCGCGAAGCACCGCATTCCGCGACAACACGCCTCTCATCTTCCTTAGTTCCTGTCTGTCGCTTTCCAACAAAAAGCGGAAGGACGCCAGCTCTATCGCCTTCCGAATTACGCCTTTTTGGCCCTCAATTCCGCCCGTGAAATAGCCCGCGATCCCGGAAAGCACCACCGCCAACCCATCGACGAGTTCTTCCACAGGGACAATCGATTGCCGTGCGACCAAAAGGCCTAGTCTGGTTTTACCCTTTGTCGCACCGGGGTGCAATTGCGACATTTCTTCGCAAATTATGCGCCAATAACTGGCTAACGCACTCGAAAGCTCAGCCAGGTCTCCATTAGAGAGCTCAAGTCGCGCTTCCATCGTGCTAAAAATATCAAGAAGAAACGCGCCGCGCGTTCGAATACGCATAATTTCGTCGAAATTCAAAAGGTGTAAAAGAAATAAGTCGCTACCGTCAACGCGCTCGAACGCTCGGGACATTATTTCGTTGACGTAGCGAATTGCGCCGTGCTCCTCGTCATCCATGGCACCACTCCGACCACTTGGAATATTGATCGCAGCCAATCCCGCTTCGAAACTCTCCGCGTACGCGGCTTCGTCTATCAAGCCAAAGCTTTGCGCCCACTCTGACCGCTCTAGGCCCTTCTTTTTGAACAAAGCAAATATACCGGAGTGCGAGAACCAGTTGGAGTTCATAAGTTTAGTTATGTCTTTGTACAGTCCACTATCTACATCTTGCTTTAAGCGGCCCCTATCGATGGATTCCCTGGCGCGCTTCTGAAACCGTTGTTTAACCGCTAAGTAGTCATAGGTCAGGATGGCGCGCTTGGAGATTGCATCGCTCCACTGTTCGACATAGCGCTCTCGATTGGGCACATCGGGGGGCACGACCCAGGCCTCCGGCATATTCTGTTTTTGCCACCCGCGATACACGTCGAACAAATCATTGCAATCCTGCAGTTTATCTCCAGGGCTTCGATAGAAAGCGTTCCGCACTAATAGGCGGGCTTCGCCAGCTCCGAAACATTCCCTAATTAAAGGCCCGAGGCTTTCGTTAGCTGGGTGGATGAACTCCCTAAATAGCAGTGGGCTATCTCCGATCTGCGTATCTGTGAATGTGGGCCGTTGCCAAAATAGCAGAGTTAAAACAAGCAGCGACTTAACCTGGCGCGGGCTATAGCTCGTAGAAAGGAGAGGTTGGAGGGCAGAAAAATGACAAGGGCGCCGCATTTTCGGTTCCAACCGCTTACGCAGCGGGGAACTGTTAGCCATGGTAATCGCCCGTTTACATGAGTTCAAACTCGTGTCCCACTCCTCGCACACCGGCCGGTCGAACAATGACTTCGCCCAACCTATTCGGTGGCACAACGCGACCTATAATCGTGACTTTCTCATCGTTCTGAGTAAGCAATTGTGTCGCCCGATCAACATTGTTCGGGGCCACGGCTATCACCATCCCCAAGCCCATATTGAAAGTTGAGAGCATCTCCCCCGGTCCCAAGTTGCCACTGACACGAATGAGGTCGAAAATTGGTTGCGGCTCCGGAATCTCCGTAATTTCAAAGCCAACTCTTGGGTTAAGCCTAGATATGGTAAGGAAGCCTCCCCCGGAGATATTGGCAATGCCGGTGGCCATACCGGCTTGTAACAATGGAAGCACCGCGTCGACATAGATTCTCGTTGGCATAAGAAGCGCGTCCGCAAGTGTCGCACCGCCCAATGCCGGCGGGGTACTATCCAGGTGAAGCCCCGCTTCGGAGAATAAGACGCGCCTAGCAAGACTATAGCCGTTGCTATGGAGGCCCGAACTTCGAAGACCAATTAATACATGTCCGGGTTTGACGTTATTCCGGTCGAGCGCCTTAGGCCAATTTCCTTCAGTGTCTTCGTCGGAGAGCTTGCAGATACCGACGGCAGTAGCGACAACGTCAAACCGTGGACTTCCGTGATGTGGATTGAGCATGCCACCGATTTGTGCAATCTCCCCTCCCACTATTTCAACGTGAGCGGCGAGCGCGGCGTCGGCCAGGGCAGATGAAAACTCTTCGAGGAACCGCTCGTCAGCAACATCGATACCTATGTAATCGACGAGTGACACGGGGGTCGCACCCATACAGAGTACGTCGTTCACATTGTTTGCGACTAAGTCATGTGCAATCTCTTTGTAACGTCGTAGTTGTTGGGCGAGCATCAACTTAGTTCCGACGCCGTCGGTCGTGATGGCTAGACCCAAATTTCCCGCGAGCCGAATCAGACTGCCGAAGTGGTCAGTCTCGGCGACCGCGCTGCCAACGCCGGTCCTGGCACCCACGGTGCGAGCGAAATTTCGCAGCATTCCCGCTAGAGCTTGTTGCTCACGCGGTTCGTCAACACCGCTAGCTGCGTATCTTCTTGTGCTAGACATGCTCGATTCTTCGTTAGGAGCCGCGCCTAGGAGACCTTCCGTCATTACCTTTTCCGGGCATAAGCTCAGGCGCTCTATGCGTCTAGCCCGTAGGTTGGGGTGACGAAGGAACCCCAACATAACCCACCCCCGAAGCGTTGGGGTTCGTTCCTCACCCCAACCTACCCGAGCTCGAAGGCAGTATAGCATAAGAGGTCAGTCCTCGCTTCTTCTGTCATTTCGATTCCGAAGTTTGCCATTTAACAGATTTTGCTACATAAACTACGGATCGCACGACACGAGGTCTCTTTGTGAAACTGCACCTGCAGTAGCGACGCCGCTTACCCGGCGTCCACCGCGCAGACCCGGCGCACCCGATGACAGTAGCGGGTCGCCTCGCCGATCTCACTGAGCATGCCTTCCGAGAAGGCCTTCTTGAACTTTGCCGCGAACGTACTGACTTTCTCTCGCTCCATCCTCCCTCCCGATCATCTTGATTTGTCGATGAAAGTTGATCAGATCGGGTGGAGCCCTAAAAGTTCCCCTACTTAGAGGACATGGATGAAACAATCTACAGAAAGCTCACGCAGGCTTGCGGTATCTGCGGTTTCCTCGCCGCCGAGGAGACACAGGCAACGAGCGACTATCGAATACACTGTGGGCCGCAACTAATCTTAGCGAGGAAGCGCAAAAGCTCGTCGAGGAGTCCCAGAGGGCCTAGCCAAGACCCGAACATCCCGCCCCTTTCGGGGGGCGGGCTCTCTCCAGGAGGCCAAGATGAACCATATCAACAGGCCAATCGCCATCCGAATGGAGTTCATGGGCTTCGACGATGCCTCGGCCCGTGGCTTATCCGGCACCGAACGGGCCGCGCGGAGCTTGCTGCGTCGCCGCCTCGCGGGAGCTAAGCGCATCGAGGCGGTGTCTGAAGCCAGAGGCGGCCAAGGTGCTCGTTGACCTGCGGACGCGCACAGGGCGTACCTACTTGGCGATCATCGAGGGGCTGCTGCTGGCCGAGCATGCCCAGGACTTGGATGCCTGGGGGGCGTCGGTCGCCGTTGGCTTGGGGC
>JACCXJ010000043.1 GCA_013697045.1 Gammaproteobacteria bacterium
GCGCGGATGAGCCGGAGCGTCACGTCCTCGTCCGATCCCCAGGCCGCGATGTCGGCATCGTCGCAGAGCGTCACGGCCGCCACTTCCGCGTGAGCCTGCGCCATGCTGCGGGCCATGGAGCGGCGCACGCCCCGCAAGGGCTCCAGCGGCCCGACCTCGTCCAGGATGCGGGCCACGCGCTGAACGTCGGATACCGTGATGGTGTCGTCGGCGCCGCTCGGGGTGACGATCCCGAGGTCCACGTTCATGCGATGGGCCAAGGCCCGCACGGCCGGGGTGGCCTTGGCCCCGACGATTGCGCCGCCCGCGGCCCGACCCACGGCGGCGGGCGCTTCCCGCAGGACCTCACGCCCCGAGGGGACCTGACCGACTACCGTGCCGGCATCGGTGGCCGGCGCCCCTTCGGTATCGAACTCGACGATCGGATCGCCGGTGTGCAGGATGTCGCCGGGTTCCCCGTAGAGGCGCAGGACGCGCCCGCCCTGGGGGCTCGGGATATCCACGATGGCCTTGGCGGTCTCGACCGAGACCAGCGGCTGATCGGCCTTGATCTCGTCGCCCGCCTTGACGTGCCAGGCTACGATCTCGGCCTCGGCGAGCCCCTCACCGAGATCGGGGAGCTTGAAGAGCCTCATTGAAACTCCAACGTTTTCTTCACGGCCGCGGCGATCCGCGCGACATCGGGGAGATAGGCCTTCTCGAGCCGGTAGAGCGGCATGATTGTATCGTAACCCGTCACGCGCTCGATGGGGGCCTGCAGGGACAGGAGGCCGCGTTCCCCGATCTGTGCCGCGATTTCGGCCCCGAGGCCGCCGCTCCGCCCCGCCTCATGGATGATCACCAGGCGGCCGGTTTTCATCACCGAGCCCAGGATGGTGTCGATGTCGAGCGGCTTGAGCGTCGCCACATCAATGACCTCACAGCCGATCCCGTGCTCCGACAGCGCGTCTGCCGCGGCCAGGGTCTCGTGCAGCATCGCGCCCCAGGAGACGAGCGTGACATCGGGGCCCTCCCGCAGCACGAAACAGGTGTCGAGCGGGAGGGCCGATCCGTCGTCCTCGACCACCTCGCGTACCATCCGGTAGAGGCGCGTCGGCTCCAGGAACAGGACCGGATCGGGGTCGCGGATGGCGGCCAGCAAGAGTCCATAGGCCCGCGCCGGCGAGGAGGGGATGAGCACCCGGAGCCCCGGGATATGGGTGAAGAGCGCCTCCGTGCTCTCGGAGTGGTGCTCGGGGGCGTGGATCCCGCCGCCGTGCGGGGTGCGCAGCACCAGGGGGCAGGTGAGGCGCCCGCGGGTACGGTTGCGCAGGCGCGTGGCATGGTTCAGGAGCTGGTCGAGGGCCGGGTAGATGAAGCCCATGAACTGGATCTCGGCGACCGGCCTGAGCCCCTCGGCGGCCATACCGATGGCCATGCCGGCGATGAGGGTCTCCGACAGCGGCGTATCGAGGACCCGCTCGGCCCCGAAGCGCTGCGCAAGCCCCGCGGTGGCGCGGAACACGCCCCCGTTGACGCCCACGTCTTCACCTAGGACGACGACGCTCGGGTCCGCCGCCATCTCATGGACCAAGGCCCGGTTGACGGCCTCGATGAGCGTCAGCTCAGGCATCGCTTGCGGCCGCCACCGCGCGCCGCTGTTCCTCCAGGGATTGGGGGAGGCTCGCGTACAGGTGCTCGAACATCGACTCGGGTGGGAGGGCGGGGAGGGCGAGGTAGCCGGTCACGGCTAGGTCCACCTCGGCCGCGGCGTGGGCGAGCAAGCGTTCCTCGTCGGCCGTACTCCAGTGACCCGCGCGTAGCAAGTAGCCGCGCAGCCGCTCGATGGGGTCGCGCCGGCCCGCCGCCTCGACCTCGGCGGGGTCTCGGTAACGGCTCGCGTCGTCGGCGGTCGTATGATCCCCGAGGCGATAGCTCAGGCATTCGACGAGGCTCGCGCCCTGCCCCGCGCGCGCCCGCTCGATCGCCACTCCCACCCGCTCGCGCACGGCGACGACATCGTTGCCGTCCACCTGCTCACCCGGGATCCCGGCCGCGATGGCCTTCTGCGCCAGGGTCTCGGCGGCCGTCTGGGCGCGCCGCGAGACCGAGATCGCCCACTGGTTGTTGTTCACGACGAAGACCACCGGCAGGCACCAGACACCGGCCGCGTTCATCGCCTCGTAGAAGTCGCCCTTGGAGGTCGCCCCATCGCCCAGGATAGAGACCGCGACGCGCGCCTCGCCGCGGTACTTCATGGCGAAGGCGACGCCCGCGGCGTGGCAGGTGTGGCTCGCGACCGGGACGCAGATCGGGAAGTCCCGGCGCGGTTTTTCGTAGTCCATGCCGCGCTCGTCCCCGCCCCAGTACAGCAGGACCTCGGTCATCGTGACCCCGCGCGAGAACTGGGCGGCGTAGTCGCGGTAGGAGGGCAGGAGCACGTCTTCGGGCCGCATGGCGGCCCCGACCCCGGCACCGATCGCCTCCTGTCCCAGCGACGAGGCGAACGTCCCGAGCTGCCCGGTGCGCTGCAGCGCGATGGCCTTCTTGTCGAAGGTCCGGGTGCGCACCATGACCTCGTAGAGCGCCCGCAAGGTCGCGGGATCGCGCAGTCCCTCAGGGAAGCCCTGGACGGTCCGGCCGGCCTCGTCCAGGAACTGGGTGTAGGCGATCTCGAAGTGCGCGACGCTCTGCTGCATGGCTGGATCCCGCTTCGCGACGTCTACCTCGGCCCTGGGTCCCCCGGTGAGATCGATGGCTCGCGGCCCCAAGTGATCTCAGTATACGAGATCTCAGGCGCGGCCCGGCATGACGCTATGCGCCATACCAGCTCGGACGGCGCCCGAGGCGCTTGTAGATCCGGGGCCCGCTTGCCGATACGGGACCCCATGTCCCAACGCCCTGGCACGAGTCGACGAGCGCCGTGATCGCACAGGTCTTTCCCAGCTTGCGCGTCCTGGACCGAGCGCGTTCGCAGCTCGCCTATCTGCGCCTCCCCGGTTTTGGGGAACCGCCGGGCGTCAGATTCGAGTTCCTCGCGCCGGGCTTCGAGACGTATGACGCCTTTCTCGCGGCGCGTCTCGAGGCCGAGGGCTTTCTCGTCAATTCGATGGATGCGGACACCGCCGCCGAGGCGGTCAAGCGGATCCGGCGGGATCCCTCACACTGCCTCAAACCCGTTTTCCTGCTCCACGAGGCAGGGCCTCTGGCCGCCGATCTCGCCGACGGCCAGGTTACCCGTGGCCGAACTTCCGCCGGCGGCGGAGGGCAGGATCTTGCTGCGCTATCAGTCCCTCCGGCCGGGGAAGGTACGCCCAGATCGGGTTCATCGATGCCTGCCCCAGACTGCCACCGCCTGAAGATCAGCGAACAGCCCTTCCTGCACTGTTTCACCTGTGGGTTCTTGGGGCCGCAGCCCGAGTTCGTGAGAAGGAGGGTCAATGCGCTGCCCGAGATACCAGGAGTCGTTGCGGCACATCGGCGTCGACTACGACCGCGTCCTGGAGCACTGGCAGTGCAACTCTGCCGCCTCGGGCCGATGGATGGCCCGAAAAGTCCCCGATCCAGGCCGAGGCCTCGCCTGTTTGACACCTCACGAGCCCATCCGTACACTTCCCTCGTGGCAAAAAAAGCGTTTATTCTTCCTATACGCCGGAAACCTCATTCAGGTAACGCGTAGGAATAATCGATGTCTGATCCCCTCGAACAAGTGTCGATTCCCTGGGCAGCTCTTCTACTCCACAGCTTGCTGGAAAAACCAGACGAAGATGTCAGACAACCATCCTCCAACGCCAAAAAAATTCCTCACCAACCAGGGTGAGAACACGCTGAGCAAGCGGCTGGAGAAAATCCTGCCATTAACACAGGACTTCGATTGCCTCGTCGGATACTTTTTCATCAGCGGCTTCTTCCGCCTCTACCCCGCGCTCCAATTGGTCAAGAATGTTCGCATCCTCATCGGCCTGAAAAACGAGGAGGTCGTTCACGGCCTCATCCAAATCGCGAAAGACGGCTCAAGCGAGGGCACGCCGTCTACAGCAGAGATCAAGACCACCTTCGGCGGCATGTTGCGCAAGGAACTCGTGCAAGCGGAGGACACACTCGCCATCGAAACCGGTGTGCGAAAGTTCATCGAGTGGATTCGCTCCGGCAAACTGGAGGTAAAGCTCTACCGGGAGCAGAACATCCACGCGAAGGTCTATATCATGACGCCCGAACATCCGGTGTCGGATGTGAACCACGGCTACGTCATCACCGGATCGAGCAATTTGTCGCACAGCGGATTGGAAGGGAATCTTGAGTTCAACGTGCTGCTCGCGGAACCCGAGGAGCACGACTACGCGCTGCATCGCTTCAATGAGCTGTGGGAGCAGGCCGTGGACGTGAAGGACGTTCACGACACCATCATCAACACGGTGGAAAACGAATCGCCCTTCGCGTGCTTCACCCCCTATGAACTCTACCTCAAGTTTCTCGCCGAATACTTCCGCGACTACCGCGGCGACCGCTCGAAGCTGAACGCGGACAACCTGCCGCAGAATTTCAGGAAGCTCCAATACCAAGAGGACGCGGTGTTCACCGCACAGCGGATGCTCAAGGCCTACGGCGGCCTCTTCATCTCGGACGTGGTGGGCTTGGGCAAGACTTACATCTCGGCGCTGCTCGCGCTGCAACTCGGTGGCCGCTGTCTCGTCATAGCGCCTCCGAGTCTACTCGATGAAAACAGCCCCGGCTCGTGGCCGCGCGTCTTCCGCGACTTCTGCATCCCCGGTCACCAGTGCGTGTCCATCGGCAAGCTTGACGAGGTCATCGAGCAAGGCGTCGAGTTCTACAAATACGTCTTCATCGATGAGTCCCACCGCTTCAAAGG
The DNA here is from genome assembly GCA_013697045.1 of Gammaproteobacteria bacterium. GTDB lineage: Bacteria > Pseudomonadota > Gammaproteobacteria > JACCXJ01 > JACCXJ01 > JACCXJ01. The sequence continues at coordinate 4,850 of JACCXJ010000043.1, forward strand.
CGACTCGACGCAGCGATACGAACTGCTCACGCGCATCTGCCAGGGCAAGGGCGTCATCCTCGTGTCAGCCACGCCCTACAACAACACGCTCGACGACATCTACAGTCAGTTGAAGCTGTTCCAGCCGGCCCGTAACAGCACCATCCCCGGACTCCGCAATCTGGAGGCTTTCTTCGACAAGCTACGGAATCGCCTCAAAGGACTGCACCGGCTCGACGACGCCGAGGATTACGTGGCCGCGGTCGAGCAGAATGCCCACGAGCTGCGCGAGCGGGTGCTCAAATACACCATGGTGCGGCGCACGCGCCGCGAGGTTGAGGAGTTCTATGGCGACGACCTCAAGAAGCAGAAGATTTGGTTCCCGAAGGTCAGCGATCCCGTGCCGCTGCTCTACCTGCTCAACCGCACGGAGAGCGCCGTCTTCACCGACACGCTGGAGTCCATCACCAGCGCCGATTTCCACTACGCGCGATACCAGCCGCTCAACCCCGAGTACTACACCGGCCCTATTGAGGAGCGCGCCGTGCAAGGCCAGCGCAACATCGCCACCTTCATGAAAATCTTGCTCATCAAGCGGCTGGAGAGCAGCTTCCACGCATTTCAGGAAACGCTCGCGCGGTTCATCAAGTCCCACGAACTGGTTTTACAGGCGTTCGACGACGGCTTCGTCTATACGAGCCGCAAGCACAGCAACAAGGTGCTCGAATTTATGAGGAAGGCGACGACGACGCCATCGATGCCCTCATCGCGCAGGAGAAAGCCGAGAAGTTTGCTGCCGCGAAATTCACGCCGGTCTTCCGCAACCACGTCGCATCCGATCTGGAGGCGCTGCGTGGGATTCAAGTGTCGTGGAAGTCCATCGAGCGCGATCCGAAGTGGATCGAGTTCAAGCGCGAACTCACCACCACGTTCGCCGAAGGGAAGCTCGTCATTTTCACCGAGTTCGCCGACACCGCCCGCTATCTCGCGGAGCGCATCAAGAAGGAGGTGGACGATCAGACGTTGCTTTTCAGTTCCGCATCCAGTCCGGAGCAGCGGCGCGCTGTCATCGCCAACTTCGACGCCAATTTCCAATCCCAGAGCGACGACTACCGCATCGTCATCACCACCGATGTCCTGTCTGAAGGCGTGAACCTTCACCGCTCCGCCACGGTCATCAACTACGACATCCCGTGGAACCCGAGCCGCATGATGCAGCGCGTCGGCCGCGTGAACCGTGTCCGCACCAAGTTCAAAGCGATCTTCACCTATAACTTCTTCCCGACCGACGAAGGCAACGACGAGATGGCGCTCACGGAAGCCGCCAAATCAAAGATCCACGCCTTCATCACGCTCCTGGGCAACGACGCGCGCCTGCTCACCGGCGACGAGCAAATTACGTCGCACAATCTTTTCGACCGCATCAATTCAAAGGAATCGGCCGAGGGCGGAGAAGAGGAGCAAAAGAGCGAGCTGAAGTATCTGCGCCAGATTCTCGACGTGAAGGAGAAGCAACCCGAGTTGTTTCAGCGCATTCTCGCGCTTCCGCGCAAGGCCCGCTCAACCCGCTTTCACGCATCGGAGCCTGGGCCGGCGGATAATCCCGACGCGACCACTCCGCGCCCCGAGCGCCCTGCGGTCATCACTTATTTTCGGCAGGGTAGACTCGATAAGTTCTTCCGCTCGCACGCCGACATCGAGCGCGCCGAGGAACTCGACTTTTTCTCCAGCGCCGAAACCCTCGAAACCACGGCGACCGAAAAGCGGCGCGAAATTCCGCCCGAGCAGTTCTATCCGCTGCTCGATAAGAACAAGGGCGGCTTCCAGTCCGCGACCACGCCCGGCGTCGAGACGCTGCTGCCGGCGACCGCGGCGGGCAGCGGCAATGAGGCCATCGTCTTGAAGCGGCTCCGCGCCCGCAGTTTTCGCAATGCCGAGGCGCTCACGGCGGAGGACAGGAAATTCGCCGCCGCAGTGCATCAGATCATCGCCGATGGTCGCGTCGGCAAGGCCACCATCCGCAAGGTGAAGGAAGCCTTCGATAAGACAGACGATCCTGTTGCGATGGTCGCCATTCTCCGCAGGGAAATCCCCCGCCAATATCTTCTCAGCCCAATGCCCAGGTCCGACAAAGATACGCCACTCGGCCCGCGCGAGGTCATCCTTTCCTCATACCTGCCTTAACCTATGGAGAAGACCACCGTCCGGAGCATCGTTCGCGAGACATTCAAAGCGCCGTTCGACCGGAGTCGCTACCGCAACTTCATCAACGAAGTCTTCAACGGCTTCGACGAGTCGAAGGTGATAGCATCGATGAGAGTGCCGGACGCCTTTGCGCCGCACATCAAAAGCTGCCAGCGGCTCGGCACGTTTAAATCTCCCGACGACGAACTGGCTGACGTGCTCGTGGTTCATCTCACCGAATCCTCAAGCTGGAGCGCACCCGTACAGGTCTGCGCGATTTCGTCGCACACAAGCTCAAGCGCGGCGACGGTGAGGACAACTCCTACAAGGAAGCGGCCCTTGTCGCCTTCGTCGCGCCGGATTCGCAGTCCTGGCGCTTCTCGTATGTCCGCATGGAATACGCAGCCAAGCGCGACCCGAAGACCGGCAAGATAAAGCCCGAAGAGCACCTCACGCCGGCCCGCCGCTACTCCTACCTTGTCGGCGCGGACGAAGAATGCCACACCGCGCAGAGCCGATTTCTCACGCTGCTCCAAAACACCACGGACAGCCCGACGCTCGCGCAGATCGAGGAAGCGTTCAGCGTCGAGTCTGTTACCAAGGAGTTCTTCCGCGAGTATGCGCGGCTCTTCGAGGTTACCGAAGGTGCGCTAGCAGCGGTGGTGAAGCGCGGCAAAGCTATCCGTGATGATTTTGCTGCCAAGGGTGTCAGCACAGTGGACTTCGCCAAGAAGCTGCTTGGGCAGATCGTCTTTCTCTACTTCATACAAAAGAAAGGCTGGCTCGGCGTCGCCAAAGGCGGGAAGTGGGGCGATGGCCCGCGCAATTTCCTTCGCCAGCTCGCCGACCGCGCCCTCCGCGAAAAGAAGGGGCTGTTCAACGATGTGCTCGAACCGTTGTTCTATGACACGCTTGCCACGGACCGCGGCCATGCGGCGTGGTGCAACACCTTCGCGTCCCGTATCCCGTTCTTGAACGGCGGCCTGTTCGAGCCGCTCGGCGGCTACGATTGGGAGAAGACCGAGATCATCCTGCCGAACGCGCTTTTCACCAACCAGACACGCACCGAAGCCGGAGATATGGGCGACGGCATCCTCGATGTCTTCGACCGCTACAACTTCACGGTCAACGAAGCCGAGCCGCTGGAAAAGGAGGTCGCCATCGACCCCGAGATGCTCGGCAAGGTCTTTGAGAACCTCATTGAGGACAACCGCCGCAAAGGTCTCGGCGCGTTCTACACCCCGCGCGAGATCGTTCACTTCATGTGTCAGAAGAGCCTCATCAACTATCTCGACACTGCGCTCAACCATCCCACGACGCCCATCGGCACCGCCACTCCGCAGCCCGAAAAGCAGCCGCCCCTTTTCGTAGATTCCTCGGAAAAGCCTAAGGCCAGGGCGGCGCAGGAGGAGTTCACCGAAGTCCAGCACCGGGTTCTGGTTGCCCGGAAGGATTTGGAGGAATGGATTCGGCAGAGCGACCAATTCGCTCACTACGCTGCCGCCATCGCCGCAGGGACGAAAGGCGACCACTACCCCAAACCGCCCGACTCCATTCGCAAGTTCGCGCACGAGATTGATGTGCTCTTGCGGGACATCACCGTTTGCGATCCCGCCATCGGTTCGGGTGCCTTCCCGGTGGGCATGATGACCGAAATCGTCCGCGCACGCATGGCGCTGACACCCTACTTCAACGACGTGCCGGAACGCACCGCCTACCATTTCAAACGCCACGTCATTCAAAATTCGATCTACGGTGTGGACGTTGATGCCAGCGCAGTCGAGATCGCTAAGCTGCGGCTCTGGCTCTCGCTCGTCGTGGATGAGGAAGACGTGCGGCAGATCAAGCCGCTGCCCAACCTCGACTACAAGGTGGTCGTCGGGAACTCTCTGCTCGGTTTCCCCGCCAAATCCCAGCGCATCCAGCGGATCGAAAAACTCAAGGCGGACTACTTCGACGAAACGAACCACGATAAGAAGAAGCGGTTGAAACGCGAGATCGACGAAGAGCTTTCGCAGGCGTTCGCCAGTTCCAAGGGCAGCCTCGGCTACGAAGTCGCCTTCGATTTCGGAATTTTCTTCTCCGAAGTCTTTCGCGCGAAGCAAGGCTTCGATGTGGTCATCGCGAACCCGCCGTATGTCCGGCATGAAAACATCAGCGAGATGACTCCCCACTTACGGCAGCGGTTTACAGTTGCCGCCAGTCGGGCCGATCTTCTCATCTTCTTCTACGAGCAGGGTGTGAATCTATTGCGGCCGGGCGGCGTCATCACCCTCATTACCTCAAACAAATTTCACCGTGCCGCCTATGGTGCCAAGCTGCGACCGTTCCTCACCGAGAAGCTGCAAATCATGGTTCTTATCGATTTCGGCGATGCTCCGGTCTTCGAGGCCATCGCTTATGCCTCCATTCTTATCGGCACCAAGGATAAAGCACGGAAGGAACACTCCATCCGCGCCTGCTCTTGGAACCCTGAAACGCCATTCACTTCCCTCGACCAAACGCTCAAGCGAGAAGGTATTGAGTTATTACAAAACGATCTGACCGCCGATGGGTGGCGGCTTGAAACCCCCGCTGCCATCCGCCTGCTCGAAAAGCTTCGAGTCAAGGGCACGCCGCTGGGCGAGTATGTCCAAGGGAAATTCTATTACGGGATTAAGACCGGCTTGAATGAAGCCTTCGTCATCGACCGTGACACCCGAAACCAGTTGATCCGCGAAGATCAAAAGTCCGCCGAACTCATCAAACCATTCCTGCGCGGGCGCGACGTGAAGCGGTGGACCGTTCATCACCAGGAACTTTACCTCATCGTCTTCCCCTTCGGTTTTCATGCGAGGCTCAAAGAGTATCCTGCGATTCGGCGCCACCTGCAGCAGTTTGAAGACAGGCTCAAGAAGCGCGGACAATGCACGTCATCGCGCGGGAACAAGGAAGGTGGCCAGCATCATTGGCTCGAACTCGATAACAATCCCAAGCCGGAGTATTTGGATTGCTTTGCTACCGCCAAAATTGTGATGCCAGCGATCGAGCGTTCACAGGCATTTGCCGTTGATTCCTCGGGACACTATTCCAATGACAAGACCAACATCTGTGTCACCGAGGAACCTGAGATGTTGTGTGGTATTCTGAACTCATCAACGCTCTGGTGGTCGCTGGCTCAGATCGCCGCTACGAAACAGAATGGCTATTACGAGTTTAAGCCGCTCTATATCCGTCAACTCCCCATCCCCACAGCCTCTTCTGCCGACAAAGACAAACTCACCAAGCTCGCGGAACGAGCCGCCGAGTCGGCGACGGCAGGCGACGATGCCGCCGTCGCGAGGACCGAGCGGCAAATCGCCGAAATCATTTACCGCCTCTTCGACCTGACCGCCGACGAAATCGCCCACATCGAAACGTCGCTCGCCAACACCCGCGGCCAAAGCGCCGACGATGATGATGACAGAGGCGAGTAGCACCGTCACGCCTCGTCGTTCGCGAGCGAGTCGGTGATGACGATTGGCACGCCGGCCACGGTGTCAGGTTTCAGGTAGCGTCGGAACGCCCATCGCGCTCATGACCTTCGTGCGGCTGCGGCGGAGCTGCTCCAATGTGCGGCGATTCGTGAAACAGTAGTCGGGGGCGGCACCAGCCGTGAACATTGCCAGCGCCCCAAAGGCGAGGTTGTCGGTCATGCCCTTGCCGGCGTTTGCGCCGACGTTCGCGACGCGCAAGGTGCTGTGGGGATTCAGCACCTGGAGGCCGATCCACGTCGTCATGTCGGCGACACCACGACACGTGCAGCAACGAAGAAGCTTCCCTTCGCTCCTACCGGACAAGCACATCCTCGAACAAGAGGATGGCAATGAAGCGTCGTGCAGGTGGTCACCGAACTCTCCCGAGCCTTCGTTCTCTGCGCGGCGAGCGACAGGCGATCTAAACCGATCTTCTTTGTGCTTTTTACTCTATCTCTTTGATTATATGGAAAGAGTGGGATTATTTAGCGGAGTGTGTACCCATGTGTATGAAGCGCAGTATGTTGACATGGTATTGACATGTTGGTTTTTA
>JACCXJ010000107.1 GCA_013697045.1 Gammaproteobacteria bacterium
TGACAAGTGGCAAGGTCTGTCCCATGCGTAAAATGAAAAACCACGGCTTTGCTTTTCAATGTGTTAGGCACGCCGAGCACGTGAAATCGACGGTTTGGAAGGGCCAGTTGCGAAAGTTGGGCTAACAACCCAGGAGGTGTGTCATGTCCGCTCTCTGTCTGTCGTCCTCTCGCTCTTTCGTAACGCCCGCGCGAGGCCCGGGGGTGTGCCGCTCGCGGCCCCGTGGTGGCGCCGGGTGGTGGGTCTGGCGCTGTTCGCCGGTGCGTGCCGGTGGCGCGTGCGGGCCTCGGCTCGCTCGTTCTCCGGCGCCGTCCTCGTGGCTGGGTTCTCGTCGTGGGCCTCGGCGTTGGCCTTTGCCGGGGCCTGGGCGGGGTGGTGCGGCTGCGCGGTGGCGGTGCGCTCGCGGCGCTCGGGCGGTGCGCCGGTTTTCGCAGTGTCCGTCCCCGTCTCTTGGCCTGGCCTGGGCCGCCCGGGCGCGGGATCCGGCGCTGGCGGGTCGGGTGGCTCGGTGGTGTGGGTGCGCGGGTAGTGGGCGCGCTCCCTGCCCGTTATGGGCTAATTCATACCTGATAGGAGATACAGCTATGCGTAGGATTTACCAGTTTGACGATCTGAACTCAGGCATGTCGCGGACGTGCGACTGGACCCGCGAACACTAAACCGCTACGAGGAGAGCACAGACCAGCGACTCAGCGCGGTGCAGTAAGGCCAGAGGGCACGGGGATGGTAGCCCCGTGCCCTCCTTTCCAGTCAATGCGTAGACCAACTAGGAGACTCAATATCATGTCATTCAGGAAAGCAGAACGCAAGAAAGCGAAACTACGACTGGCCCTCTGCGGCCCAGCCGGCAGCGGCAAGACCTACAGCGCGCTACTCATCGCCCAGGGCCTCGCGCTCCCATGTGATCACCAAGGGGGCCGGATCGCGCTACTCGATACCGAGCGGGGCAGCGGCGAGCTCTATTCGGATCTGACCCCCTACGACGTCGCCACTCTCACCCCACCATTTAGCCCTGAACGTTACATCGAACTCATCGAGGGGGCGGGTGCGGCCGGCTATCAGGTGCTCATCATCGATTCGTTATCCCACGCATGGGAGGGCGAGGGCGGTTGCCTGGAGCTGCACGACAGGGCGACCGCAGCATCGAGGAGCGGCAACAGCTATACGGCCTGGCGCGAGGTGACCCCCCAGCACAACGCGCTTGTAGAGGCGATGTTACAGAGCCCCTGCCACGTCATCGCGACCATGCGCAGCAAGACAGCCTATGAATTGTCGGACGATGGCAACGGGAAGAAGAAGCCGATCAAGGTCGGACTTGCGCCAGTGCAGCGCCCAGGCATGGAGTACGAATTTACAGTGGTCCTGGATCTCTCGGTCGAGCGCCACATAGCCACGGCCACGAAGGACAGGACCAGCTTATTCGACGGCCAGCACTTCATCCCGGCACCGGCAACGGGCGAGGCCCTGCAAGCATGGCTGGAGTCCGGCACCGATCCCATCGAGGCGAGCCGCAATCTCCTCGCGACGCTCACCGCTCAGGTGGACCGGATCGAGGCCGTCCCGCACCTCGAGGACTGGTGGAGGGCGCACCGGGCCGAGATGCTCATACCCGAGGACCTGGAGGCACTCAAGGGCCGATGCGCCGCGCGCAAGGCGGCGATCCTGGAGGCCCTGCGGGAGGCCCAACCGAGGCTAGGCAACGGGCGAGCTCGGGCGGCGGCCTAGGTCGACCACGGGCGGCCTGGGCAACCGGGCCGCCCCCTTCAAGGAGAAGACACATGAGCACACTACGACTCTACGAAATCGCGGATACCTACCTGCGCGCCCTCGAGGACCTGGCCGACATTGAGGACTTGCCAGAGCAGGCGATCGCGGACACGCTGGAGGGCTTGCAGGGCGAGTTCGAGGAGAAGGCCATCAGCACCGGGGCATACGTCCGCAACCTGGAGGCCGAGGCCTCCGCCATCGAGGAGGCGCGCAAAGGGATGGAGCGGCGGCAGCGCTCGCTAACGCGGCATGCCGAGCGGCTACGCGAGTACATCAAGACCCACATGGAGCGTACCGGGCTGCCAAAGCTCAAGAACCACTACCTGACGCTGCGCGTCCAAAACAACCCGCCCAGCGTGGTGGGCGAGGACGAGGATGCTATCCCCGCCGAGTACAAGCGCAGCGAGACAGTGACCACGCTACTGCGCGCCGAGATCGGCTCGGCACTGAAAGCGGGCCACGAGGTGCCGGGATCGCATCTGCAGCGGAGCACCCGGCTGGTGATTCAGTAGGAGGGAGATCTCATCGGGTTGATCCAGAACAGAGCCGCGCGCGGGCTAGATTGATGACGGCTTAGTCAGAGCCACAAATAGATAGGGCCGCCGGATGGATCAGATCCGGCGGCCCTGGATGTTACGGGTGTAACAATCTGGGGGCCGTCCGGGTGTGCGGGTTGTTGTTTGCACGCACACAGTAGCGCGGGCTGTGAGGTTCTTGGGACTCAGGTGTTGCACGCGCACTGCCTCGGCCAGGGATGGGTAGTCGCTTTAGTCCCTCGCCGGGGATACCTGGATAGGAGACGATGGAGCTGCTCAGCGAGATCCCACGAAGCTGGTCCTCTCGAAGGCCATCGTCCGCGAGCGCAAGGTCGATCGCCGAGGGCAGAGGGTTCCTCGAGATGGGCAAGGCGGAGCACGTAACCGGTGAGTCAGGGTTAGAGCTGCGCCAGGGCCACCCCCGGACCGGAACGCCAGCGGTGACGTGTCGGCTCAGTGATGACGGCAGGGTTCGCACCCGCGAACCCCCTCGCGAACCAGGCTCCTCGCGCACCCGGCTCGCACCGCGCCCGGGAGGCCCGGGTCCACCCGTTCGCCTTCGCGCGCTTGCGGATCGCGGTATCGCTCAGTCGTGCTGGCGCCGATCCAGGTCCGGTCGATCGCCAGACAAAGGCTCCCCCCAAAGGCACCGCATCGGTGCACGGTGTCAGACCGCCTTCGAGGCGTGGGGCATCCTCGCGCGCACGCGCGCGAGGGGTGCGAACTTGCGCTAAATAGGCCACACTTCCCGACGGAAGCCAGCCCAAACCGCCTATTCCCGCCCTCGTACGGGTCGCCCCATTTCCCCTAGACCCTCCAGGGAAGCATCATCGGTTGCCAAAGCGCATTGAATGCCCTATCCTCCATTGGGACAGCACGACAAGGCGCTTTTGTTCATACCGATAAAACAGGAGAATTTCCGATGGCGCAATGCTAAGTCTGCGGTAATGAATACGACAAGACCTTTGAGGTTCGGGTAGGGGGCCAGTCCCATATCTTTGACAGCTTTGAATGCGCGATTCATGCGCTGGCACCTCTATGCGTTCATTGTGGTTGCAGGATCATTGGCCACGGGGTGGAAGTGGAGGATAGGTTTTACTGCTGCGCCCATTGTGCGCATGGGGCGGGGCTTAGCAAAGTCCAGGATTATTTAGCCGGGCGATCGCCGGAGATAGAGTGTCGCTCGTCGCCTGAGTGACCCGCGCCTTATCGCACGCACGGGCCGCAGCCCCCGCGGTGAAGGCCAGCTCGCCCACCGCCCTCGGCCCTGCCGGTGCGAAACGCCGGGCGTGCGCTGGTGGTCCGGCGGGACAATGCGCGGAGGCGGCCCGTGCCGCCGAGCCACATGTCCTCCGTGGCCCCCCAGAAGCCGTGGCTCGCGACTACTTCCTCAGCGTCGGTGGGTGATGCTCTGGGGTGCGCTAACGCCCGTGATCAAGTCGCCGACCTTAAAAAAGCAATCACCGCCGAATCAAACTCACGCTTATTTTCTTCATAGAGACCGTGTCCTCCATTTTCAATCAAACGAAGAGTGGCGCTAGGAATAAGCTCTGCCAACTCGCGGAAAAACAATTCCGGAATCAAGGCATCTTTCTTTCCTCCTATGATCAGTGCAGGTGCCTGAATATCACGCAGCCGCTCTCTCGCATCATGCTGAATGCAAGCTTCCATCGATACAATATAATCATTGGGCATTCCGGGACGGCGAATGAGCACCGGCATTGCGTGATGCCACAGGACACGGTGAAATCCAGTAAAAGTCACATCCACCGACTCCGCGTATAGCTCGTTCCATTTTTCCTGACGGGCAAGAAAGATCCAATGGCGGGCGAGTCCGATCGTCTTCGGCACTCCCCGCGAAGAGCCGAGGGAAAGAATAAGGCCGCGGATGAGATGAGGGAAATCAGCTGCTAGATACTGAGCGATCAGAGACCCCAGCGAGAGTCCCAGGACATGGACGGGCCCACCGATTGCTTCAATGGCGGCCGCGCAATCCCGAGCCATATCTTGTGTCGTGTGTCCCGTCGGCAGTCCTCGCTGCCGGCTGATGAGGCAAACATCGAAATGACGGGCGTACTGACGGTAATACCAAGAGATGTATTGCGGCATTGTTGAGGCAATGGGAAGAAAGGCATCACTGATCCCTGGAAAGATGACTAACTTTTGCGGGCCTTTGCCAAATCGTACGAAGGGAAGCCCTTTCGCTAACTGCCCGCTTTCAAATTTCTGCACCCTCTTGGAGAGCTGGATGGGGTTAAACATTCAGGACTTACGCAATGTCCGGCAGATGCGACGATGACCCACTAAGGTCTGAACATGCCGATAACCATGACGGCAGTTATAACGATGAAATGCTTGTTCAATCATTTCACCGACAGCGCATTGTCTACGGCAATAACGCCGTCTACGCGCTCGGCGATATCTTGCGCTCTCTGTTTTTTGTCGACACTATCGACAGATCCGGTCAGCTGCACCCCGCCTATAAAGGTCTCCACGCCGATCGCTAGGGCAGCCGTGCCTGGGTCTTGCAACAGCGCCGCTTTGACCTTTGTCGTTATCACCGTATCGTCGGTAAGCTCCCCGACAGCCTCGTTGGCCTCGCGCATCTCCGCGGTAGCCTCGCCCGATGCTTGAACTGGCTGCTCCGCGGCCGTGCCTGCCGAAGCATCCTGTGCCGACAATGCAACTAGGATTGTGACCGCGCAAGCGGCCGTGAGAGCTTTTTTCATGTGTAATCTCCATATCAAACCAATTGTTTCCCTTCCAGCAGCGGGTCCAGCAGCGGGCAGACGACACCTCGATCCCGACGCCGGCAATCTTGCCGAGAAATGACCACCATCCGTGGAAGCGCGCAAAAGTATACTCCGGCTCTGTGATGAAGTCAACAGTGCTCGGTGGACCATCCCGGCCCGCGGCAGTTCGGCGAGGTCCGAGTCGAGGTGCAGCGCTCGATCGTCGAACCCTACGATCGGAGCAAGACCGATCCTGAGGGGGGAGATCACCGAGTCGATTGAGCGCCTGGCGACGGCACGCCAGCCCAGAGTCGCCATACTCAAGGTTTCGCGCTCCGGTCGATCACAGGGGAGCGCGCGGCATTAGTGGCGCTCATCATGGGCAGCCTCGCGATTGAAGAAGTCCGAAGCGCCGGGAGCCGAACCGCGCATCCTCGGTCCCGATAAGATGCCAACCGGCGCGAAGAGGAGATCCAATGCGTTGAGCGCGCCCGGAGACGGAGGCGCATACGGCGGTATCCGCAGTCTTGACGTCGGTCTTGACCGGCTCGTCGGTCGTGATGAATCCGTCGTGCCCCTCGCCTGAGAATGAGGTTTTCATGTGTGCGTCACGACAATTTCCGCTTCCTGCTTGTTGCCTATGTAGCACTTGCTGGCCGTGCCCTCGGGTATGCCTTCATCTTGGGCGACGTGGTGGAAGGGCGCCGAGTGGCTATAGGGAGTCAGCTTAACGTGCCAGCTAGGTTGCCAGCCCTAGCCCGGGGGCCAGAGAGCCGCCTATCTCTGCGCCCTTCCTTTTGAGAGATTACCCAGCCGGGGCCGTCAGGTATATCCTCCCAAATGGGGGGGTGTGACTCACCTGCGGCGTCGCTCCGCACCCTCTCGCGCGACCCCGCGCAATCGCTCCAAAACAAACAGAACGGCTGGACCCCGGAACTCGGCCGCAGTGCACAACCGGGTGCGCGAGAGGCTGGTGCGCGGGCGGTTCGCAGCTGCGAACTTTTTGGAATCGTGGGGGGCACGCCTCTGGGAACACCTAACGGAAAGAAGATGCGCGGGTTGCACTCACAGTATGCTCTCTGAGGGGCTAACGGCCAGCGGTTGAGCGGCTGCGTTCTTCGTCAATGGAAATCTCTGGACTGCGTGGCCAGACGGCCGAGAAGTCGCGTATGGTCCTCGAGTGTGCGGGCCAGCACGTGAACGACTCGGCCTTCGCGTTGCACCTCGCCGATGACTCCCAGTAAGCGTGAGCCGAGAAGCTCTTTACGTTGCTGCTCGACCAGGCTGCTCCACACGATGAGGTTGACATAGCCGGTCTCGTCTTCGAGGGTGACGAACACGACACCGGTCGCGGTGCCGGGACGCTGTCGCATAATCACCAGACCCGCCGTGCGCACCGAATCGCCATGGGAGAGTCGTTGCACCTCCGCCGCCGTTTCAAACCCCAGGCGGTCGAATCTCGGCCGCAGCAGTGCCAGCGGGTGTCGTCTCAGGGTCAGGCCGAGGCTCCCGTAATCGGCCACGATCGCCTGGCCCTCGGTGGGGGGCCGTAGCAGAGGCTCCGCCTCAACGATGCGGGGGTCGATGAATAGCGGTGTCGGCGTCTCGATGCCGAGCATGGTCCACCGTGCGTGGTGCCGGTGGCCGGCGAGGCTCCTAAGCGCATCGGCGGCCGCGAGCGCTTCCAGGTCTTTGCGATTGAGCCGAGCGCGCCGGGTGAGGTCGTGGATGTCGGTGAACGGTGCAGAGAACCGAGCCTCGACGAGCCGCTCGGCGGCGACCCGCGAGAGGCCCTTGACCATGCGGAGCCCGAGGCGCACGGCGATCTGCCCCTCAGCGGTCGGCTCCAGCGCGGCGTCCCAAGCGCTCACAGCGACATCGACGGGACGCACCTCCACCCCATGCCGCCGCGCGTCCTGCACAAGCTGGGCGGGGGCATAGAAGCCCAGGGGCTGGCTGTTGAGGAGCGCCGCGGTGAAGGCGGCTGGCTCGTGGCACTTGAGCCACGCGGACACATAGACCAGAAAGGCAAAGCTCGCGGCGTGGCTCTCCGGGAAGCCATATTCCCCGAAGCCCTCGATCTGTTTGTAGATCTGGTGCGCGAAGCGCTCCGAGTAGCCGCGCGCGCGCATGCCCTCCACGAGCCTTTGGTGGAATCGGTGGATACCGCCGCCCCGTTTCCAGGTGGCCATGGAGCGCCGTAGCTGGTCGGCCTCGCCGGGACCGAAACCGGCAGCCACCATCGCCAGCTTGATGACCTGTTCCTGGAAGAGCGGTACCCCCAAGGTGCGCCCGAGCACCCCCCGTACCTCCTCGCTCGGATAGCTCACCGGCTCGAGCCCGTGCCGCCGCCGCAGGTAGGGGTGCACCATCTCGCCCTGTATGGGGCCCGGCCGAATGATCGCGACCTCGATCACCAGATCGTAGTAACAGGCGGGCTTGAGCCTCGGCAGCATGGCCATCTGCGCACGCGACTCGATCTGAAACACCCCCATCGTGTCAGCCTCCTGGATCATCGCATAGGTTGCTGGGTCCTCGGACGGCACCGTGGCCAGCGTGAGCTTATTGCCCGTGAAACCTTCGATGAGGTCGAAGGCGCGGTGAATGGCGGAGAGCATCCCCAGGCCCAGGCAATCGATCTTGAGGAGCCCGAGCGCATCGAGATCGTCCTTGTCCCACTGGATCACCGTGCGCGCCGGCATGGCGGCGTTCTCGATGGGGACCAGATGGGCCAGGGGACCGCGGGAGATGATCATCCCACCGACATGCTGCGAAAGGTGGCGCGGGAAACCCACGAGCTGGGCGACCAGGCCCCTCAGCCGCGCGAGCAGGGGATTATCGGGATCGAGACTGACCTCGCGCAGGCGCTCCGCCGCGGGCCTTTTCCCGTCCCACCAGTAGATGTTCTTCGCGAGGCGATCGATTTGGTCGAGGCCCATCCCGAGCGCCTTACCGACATCGCGGATCGCGCTCTTCGCCCGGTAGGTGATCACGGTGGCGGCGAGTGCGGCGCGCTCGCGCCCATACTTCTCGTAGAGGTACTGGATCACCTCCTCGCGCCGCTCATGCTCGAAGTCGACATCGATGTCGGGTGGCTCGTGGCGCTCCTTCGAGACGAAGCGTTCGAAGAGCATCTCCATGCGGGAGGGATCCACCTCGGTGATCCCGAGGCAATAGCAGACCGCCGAGTTGGCGGCGCTGCCCCGCCCCTGGCAGAGGATCCCGCGGCGACGCGCAAACGCGACGAGATCGTGGACGGTCAGAAAATAGGCCTCGTAGCCGAGCTCGGCGATGAGTGCAAGCTCGTGCTCGATCTGAGGCCGGACCTTGGCCGGCACGCCCTGGGGCCAGCGTTGTTGTGCACCCCGCTCGGTCAGTCTGCGCAGATGAGCACTCGCGGTTTCGCCGGTGGGCACGAGATCCTCGGGATATTCGTAGCGGAGCTCGTCCAGGGAAAACCTGCAACGCCCGGCGATGCGCAGGGTCTCGGCGAGCCACTCCGGTGCATAGAGACCCTTCAGGACCTCGCGGCGCCGCAAACAGCGCTCGCCGTTCGGATAGAGGTCATAGCCCGCCGCCGCGACCGTGGTCTTGAGCCGGATCGCCGTGAGGGTATCTTGCAAGGCCTGGCGCTCACGCGCGTGCATGTGCACGTCCCCCGCGGCGACCAGTGGCACGGTGGTATCGCGGCTCAGGGCCGAGAGGGTTTCGAGGCGCTTGTGATCGTCGCCATCGCGCAGCCGCTCCACCGTGATCCAGAGCCGATCGGGGAAAAGCGGGCGAAGCCAGGCGATCTCGGCTTCGAGTTGCGGAAGGTCGTCTACCGGCAGCTCGGGCGCGGGTATCAAAAGGGCGAGACAGTGTTCGAGACCCGCGCTCAGATCCGCACGTTCCAGCCGGTAGCTACCCTTGGTCGCCCGCCGCCGTGCTCGGGTGATGAGGGCCGAGAGATGGCCGTAGCCCTCGCGATCAATGGCGAGGAAGACCACTCGTGGCCCGTCGACTAGCTTCACCTCGGTGCCCACCACGAGCTTGAGCCCACACGCCTTGGCCGCGGTATGCGCCCGTACCACGCCGCAGAGCGAGCATTCGTCGGTGAGCGCGAGCGCGGCATAACCCAAGGCATGGGCCTGTGCGACGAGCTCCTCGGG
Organism: Gammaproteobacteria bacterium; assembly: GCA_013697045.1. Lineage (GTDB taxonomy): Bacteria > Pseudomonadota > Gammaproteobacteria > JACCXJ01 > JACCXJ01 > JACCXJ01. Next base: position 9,187 of record JACCXJ010000107.1, read on the forward strand.
GTGCGATGCGCCGCGCAGGAAGGTGAAGTTCGAGAGGCAATGAAGCTCCGCGTACTGGGGCAGGTCCGGGGGTGGCATGGGGTGCGGTGGGGCTGGTCAACGGCAGTGGCCATCGCGCTGCTAATCGAAAATACCGTGCACGAACCACCGGTGATGCTCCTCGCGGAAGACCCAATAGCGGCTGCCCGCGGGATTGCGCGCGACGAAGTAATCGCGGGCGATGGGGCGTCCGTCCCACCAGCCAGCCTCGATGCGTTCCCGGCCACTCAATAGCTCCAAAGGCCCCCGAAGCTGAGGCTGCCCCTCCCGGACCACGAGGGCTCGGGGCTCCGCGAGCAACCACAGGGGACGGCGCTGGCGAGCCAATGACGAACTGGCCTCGCCTGGCGTGCAGAAACGCCACGCCGCCTCCGGTCGATGGTCGGGAACGAGATGGAGGCCACGCACGGCCTCGCCGCCCAGGCGTGCCCGCAGGCGCTCGAGGAAGCCGAGGGACTGCGCGTGGTTGCGCTCTTTCGCCCCCGGCAAGAGCGGGAGTGTGACGCTGGCGAGAGGGCAAGGCTCATCGACGATGAGCTTCAAGGCACGGACGGGCTCGGGGAGTGCCAACTGCTCGAGCCGGATCTGGAGCAGCTGACCGAGATGCTCTGCATCGCGGCTGGGCTCAACCAGATCGAGGCGAAAGGCGCTCTCGCGCCGGTCGCGATGCACCAATCTCCAGAGGAGCCGGCGAGCCCCCGCGCCGCGCCCGCGCAAGAAACCGGTAAGCTCCAGCAAGAGCCGTCGCGCGGCAAACTGAAGAGCCTCTGTGTCGTCGACCTCATGGGGAAGGTCGAGCACGCGCTCGAAACGCGCGGGCGGCTCGAAGGGTACGCGCGGGTCCGGCTGCCGACCCAGGGCACGGTCGAGCAATGACAGGAGCTCCGGGCCGAAGCGCCGGGTCAATCCGTCACGAGGCAGGCGCAGGCAGTCACCGAGGTCCCGCAGCCCAAGCCCTGCGAGGGCCTCCGCGACATCCTCATCGAGACCCAGAACCCCGAGGGGCAAGCGGCCAAGAGCGTCATGGAGGTGCCTAGGGTCGGTGAGATGTATGGCTCGATGGGCCCTCACGAAAAAGATCGCGGCCAGTGGGGTGGGCGCGCTCGCGAGGATCGCTTGGTAGCCGAGATCCGACACCCCGGCGCGGATACGCCGCACCAGCCCTTCGAGGCCGTGAAAAAGCGCGAGGCTTCTCCCGATCTCGAGGAGGAGACCATCCGGCGGCGCGAGGCTCACGAGGGAAGTGAACTGGCCGCACCACGCGGCCAGCGCCTCGAGCGCCACCTGCTCCGCGGATCCACAACGCGAATGGACTTCGATATGGCCGAGTGCATGCGCCGCCCCGAGGCGCATGCCCGGGGCGATGCCAAGCAGGTAAGCGGCTCGGCTCCCTATCAGTACCCGTGGATCCTGTCCACCCGTCGACAGCACACAGGCCACTGGGCCCTCCCCGAGCCCCAAGGCCTCGAGCGGCAGGGCAGGGAGACCGAGACAGAGCCAGAGTGGGGCAGGCGTGGGCATCGATGACCGGACGGCCGACCATCACAGGCCGGGAACCCGTAAATCCAGAATCAGCGGCCTTGCGATGGCACCGCCCCGGCGCTTGATGATCCGCACCGCCGTGCGTAGCCCGCTCGGCTCCAACACCAGACGCAAGGCCGCGGGCGAGGTCTCGCGGCAGGCAGCCAGGGGGCGAAACAGGAGGCCACAGCTTTGGCCTGCCTCGGCGGCGAGCTGCAGGCGGCGCAGCCCGCGCCAGTCCACGCGGGACCACCAGGCGAGCACGGCGCTGCAGGCGCCTGCCCGCAGGGACTGCTCGAGGACCCAGAAGCGCTCCGGCGGTCTTGCAAGCGGCCCTATGATGAGCACTCGCGCCAGATCGACGCCGTGAGCGGCCAGTGCGGGCGCATAGGGGAGGTGCGGCGGGGCGATCCAGGCGAGCCACCTTTCGGCCTGGCTCAGCCGCGCCAGCGCGGGCAGCACGAGCCGCAGTGCCCCGATGCCCTCGACCTCGGACAGGATCTCCGTCAGCGCCCCGACCGGCCATCCCCCGCCGGGGAGTAGGGCATCGAGATCGGCAAAGCCGCTCGGGAGTGCCTCGGTGGCTGGGGCGACCTCTCGGCCGAAGCGCCAGACGCGGGGGTCTTTGAGCACCGCCTCCAAGCTCATCCCGGCGACCTTCAAGCATAGAGCCGGAGCTTGGCGATCAAGACCCCCTGGATGGCGACGCGCTTGGCGTCATAGGCCACGGGTTTCATCGCGGGGTTCTCGGGGATGAGGAGCACCAGGCCGTTCCGGTGCCGGCGAAAGCGCTTGAGCGTCGCCTCCTCACCGTCGATCAGGGCCGAGACGATGTCCCCCTCCTCGGCCGTCTCCCGGCGCCTAAGAAACACGAGATCGCCATCGAGGATATCGGCCCCGATCATGGAGTCCCCGGCGATCTGGAGGACATAGGTGTCCGATCCACCCAAGAGGGAAGCCAGATCGATCTCGTCCTCGCCCGCGATGGCCTCGATCGGGCGGCCGGCCGCGATGCGCCCGAGTAAGGGGAAGACCAGGGGGCGCTCGCCCGGCGTGATCAAGGCGATCCCTCGCCAACCGCCTTGCCCCTCCTGCAGGTAGCCCTTCTCGATGAGTGCGCGCACATGGCGGTGGAGGCTACCCTTGGACCGGACACCAAGGGCCTCGCCGACCTCTCTGAGCAGGGGCGGATGGCCATAGCGCCCGGAGAAGTCCCGGAAGAAGTCCAGCACACGCTGTTCGGCAGGGGTCAGCATAGGAAGTTCTCAAGAAGTTGTATACCAGGATAGAGAACATCGTGAGAACTTTCAAGCGGTCGACAGTGCCTGGCGCTAGCCCCCCAAAGGTATTGCTGGCAGCACGAGGGGGCGGCCGCGGCGGGGGGGTCGCGCGCGCGCCCGCGCGGAGGGCGCGAACTTGGGGCGCGCGCCGCTCCACCCAGGTCAATCGAGGGCCGATAGATCAGTGCCTCGACGACCTCGCCGGCGCCGGCAGAATGGTCCGTTCGCGGGAATAGTTCCCGCGAACAGTGTTGAGAAATGGTCGCTATATCAGCGCGTTACGATAACTCACCGCGAGAAGTGGGGGAAATGTAGCGAATTTGGGCCGTCCAAACGGATTGTCGATAGTACCTACGACGGGCCTCCGGGCAGGGGTCCGCGCCGTCCCGCCTTCCCGAAGCTCTCGACGCCGGCCGCGTTCCGCGCGGCCCACGTCCTGTCACACCGGAAACGTGGATCGGCTCGCCATCGTTGAGGTACGGCACGATCCCGGCATGCAGGCCCGCATCCGCGCGGCTTGGGATCTGTTCTGGCCGCAGTACATCGAGCGGATCCCGCCGGAGCGGCTGGCGGATGGTAGTTTCAGGTTCAATGGAAAGTGACAGGAGGTCACCATGAAAGGGATGAAAGCAGTGTTGGCGGTGGGTGTGGTGTTGGTTTCGGTGGGGGCGCAGGCGGCGGATGTCACCCCGCAGCGGGTGGCGAAGATCGCAAAGAAGGTGTACCGGGAGATGCGGCAGCAGGAGGCCTTGATCCCGGCGGATGGCCCCACCATCGTGGACCACGCCACGAACGCGGGCCATGCGGCAACGGCGGGCCGTGCATCTACGGCGGGCCATGCGGATACCGCGGGGCACGCGACTACGGCGGGCCGTGCCGACACGGCTGCTCGGGCGGACACGGTAGAACACGCGACCACGGCAGACAGCGCCACGAGCGCCGAGGTGGCGGAGTTCGCCGGGAGCGCGGAGAGCGCGAACCCGATGGCGTATGCGTACGTGCGGGCGAATGGATCGGTAGATCCGGCCCGGTCGTTTGGGATCACTGACGCCGACAACGTCCGCGGGGCGAAGAATACGGACTGTTACCTCGGACCAGAGCCAAAGACCATTCAAGTAACGGTTGAGTATGCGGGAAGCGGTGGAGGCCCCGGGGCGGAGACAGTGTTTGCCTATGCCGGGCTTGGTGACGGCTATAACCTGGACCTGGGATGCCCGCCTGGAACGAAATTCTATGTTCGCGGCATGATCGGCGGCGGCGGTAATCCCTGGACAGTAGCCTACTTCCTGACCCTCGTGCTGTAGCCCCCTCCACCCCCGGCGCCCTGGCAGGTGAGCCAGGCGCCGGGGTTCCTTCCGCGCGGCAACTCCACAAGACCACGTGTGAAGAAGCCCCCCCCCGCGCGCGAGCAAATTTGATGTGTATTTGTGGAGATGTTTTTGTCTTACACTAGGTACAGCTTGCGCGCGCTTAAGGAGCGACCTATGCTTCGTGTGGTTGGGTCCCTGAACATCCTCTATCGAGCCCACCTCGCCAACCCCGCCGCTACCTCGCCGCACCCCGCCGGCGAAGTGATAGGTCGGTAGGGAAAAAATCGGCGGCTGGTACCTCGCCGCCGTTGTTTTCCCTATAGGGCGGCGGCGAGGTAGACGAGGTGTCCGGCCCTGGCGAAATAGAGGAAGTTTTTTGGCCTACCTCGCCAGTCGTGACCTCGGCGCCTGGCGAGGTCACGGCGACGGGGTGCAAGTAGTCTTGGCGTCCGCCGTGCCGCAGCTCCTCCGGCAGCGCAGCGCATATAACTCGACCAGAAGCCATCAGCGACGCGAGCCCCGCCCGGAGCTTGGGCCGCGGCATGATGCCGGTGTCCTCAAGAGTCTTTTTAGTGTGTCGCGCCCCGCTCGCTAACTGGTTGGTCAGATAGCGCTCAACCTGGTCGGCTCGCGCCTTGCCCTCGGCCTCGGCGTCGGACCTGGTGGCAATGAAATGCTCGAAGCTGTACCCGCGGCGCTTAATCCAGATTTGAGGCTGTGGTGGCGTGTACGACAGCTTGGCACGAACCAGCACCATGCCCGTCTCACCGGATCCCAACGTGAACCCGATCGGGGGTCTCAACTTGTCGGCAACCGCATCCGCATCCCACGCTCGTAGGACCACCACCATGCGGCTGCCATCGGCCAGTGCCGATCCGCCTCTGGCGGCGTACTGGTCTACCGTGCCCTCACGGGCGACCTGCTTGCCGGTATGGCAGATCAGCCGCACGCAGCAGTCGAGTCCGCGCACGATGCGCCGCGAAGCTAGGATCAGCGCGTGCTCGTTGTCGTTCGTCAGCCGCTCGCCCGCTCCGAAGCTGATACAAGGGTCGAACACCACCATGACCGGGTGGGGGTCCCTGAATCGCTCCACGATGTCATCGGCGAGACCGGTCAGCACCACGTTGCCGCGCGCGTCGAGCTCGGCCAGCCGGCAGACCGATCCGGTGACGTCCCAGATCCTAAAGCTAGCGCGAACCGTGGCGCGGTCCTGGTCGCTGAGATCCATCTGCGCCATGACCTCTCGCAGCCGGGCGACCAGCAGCTCACGCCCATCCTCGGCGGTGATGAACACCACGGCGCCTGGGGTGCAAACCTGGAGCCCGTAGAGCGGTCTACCGAGCACGATATGCACGGACTCCCACACGGCCAGGGTCGTTTTACCGGTGCCGCCAGGCCCGGGGAACAAGGCGACATCAGCGTAAGTATAATGCTCGACTACGCACTTCGGCGTGATCCGCGCGTTCGCCAACTCCTCGGTGCGCACTATCAGAGATCCCCATTTGGGGATTTCCGGATAGGGGCGGGCATCGCCAGCCGCCTCCTCGGCAGCTTGGCGCACCCGCTCTTCGTTATCCATGCTGCGCAGCCTCCCTGAGCCTCCTTTCGTAGATGGTCAGGAAGCGGATAAGCATCTGGATATCACGATCCTGGCAATGCCCGTGGTGACACTTGAACCCACCCGACATGCAGTTGTCCGGGGATGGCTCAAAGTACGCGGTGCCGGTGTTGTCGTTATCCGTGTGGGTATAGCACCAAGGGCAAATAACCCGATGCGCCCCAGGCCGGCCGCCGATGGGCCCGATGTACAGTCCAGCCTCTGATAACCGGCGCAATACCCCGCTCGCCCAGTGGGGCGCCTCACTCCGCGCGGTACGGAATGGAATCACGCGCGGAGTGAGGTCAAGGCCGTAAGCCTCGGAGATTTCATCGACGGTGTAGGTCTGCCCCGGCTCCCAGGCGACGACCTGGTGCACGAATGGCGCGCCCATCCGTTTGACGTACTTTGCTTTGGAGTTCTGCCCCACGGGCAGCCTGGCATAGCGTGTGACGCCTCGCATGCCGGGGTCTGCCCCGTCCATCGCCAGCCCGCTCCGGACCAGCTCGTCTAATAGACGCTCGATTTTGGCGCGGTCGGTCTCAGGTGGGTCGAGAAGATAACCGGCCTGATGATTCCCGGGTGACGTTTCGAAGAGATAGGACGGGTGCAGCTCCAGCCGGTACTCGGGGATCTTCGTCCCGATATCATCCAGCATGATCACGTGACAGGCGGCGAAGTTCTCCTTGCGCCGGTGTACGACGCCATCGGGCCCGGCACTGAAGCTCGATATCACGAAGAAGTTATTGGTGTGCGGTTTGATGAACCAGGGCAGAACCCCAACGATGGCCCGGCCATGCCAGCGCCGGGGCTCGGCGACGTGCGGGTCCTCGGCGAATCCGGTTACCCAGGCCGATGCGCCGGCGGGTGTTTTGGGAAAGGCGGCGCGGATGAAATCAAGGTTGGTCATCATCTAGTGCTTCCGTGCAAGCCACCCGAGGTGATGGGATCAGCCCCTCCCCTCGTACTGGCGGACTGCCAAGGCACACCCCAGCCACCCCACACGTGAATCTAATTCGATGGGCCCAGCCGGGCTCCGCTCACTTCACGGCGCCTGGGCTTACGGATCCGTCCTCGCGCTCGGTCCGGTGACTTGGCGCTCGGCAAGACCGGCGTTGGGCCTCCGCTGCGGACCTGCTCGACCTCGTTATCCATGAGCCACTGAGTGACCCCCTGGCGTCTATAGATAGGGCGGCGACCAAGCATGGTCCGCGGTGGCCCTACCCGCGAGTTGTCCCATCTAATGACCGTGCGCTCGGAAACGTCCAATTCGGCGGCGAGCTCCGCGCGCGTCAGGTACTCACCTCCGAGGATGTGGTGTGCCAATGGTCGCCTCAAGCTGTCTGAGGCAACCATTGTCCGCCTGACGCTCTACCGCAGAAAGGGTAAGAAATTCCGGTTAATTACTTACCCTATTCCGCCAGCTGTCTTCTAGCAGCCAAGAGTTGGATTCGTACACAAGATGTAAAAACTGCCAGAGCCACCCGGGTGCTTGCGTGAGGTTGCCAGTACGGATCAGATCAACGATTGTTTCCAGCAAATTCTTGTACTCCGCAAGGTCATCCGAAGAAAAGTAGCGCTTCCCGCGATCCGCGCGGATTTTGGCTCCAAGTAAAATGTATAATACAATGTATAGCGCCTCCGTCACTGAAAAACCACTCCTTTCGAGATTGATAAATGGAAATTTATCTCTGATCGTCTTGATCCGTTTTGACGCCCGTTTATAGTTCTCTCGCACTGTCTCAAGGCTCATTCCTAAGGGTTTCGGCCACCGCCGCTTGAGCGTCGTCACCTCGCCGTTGCGTTCGTCCTAGCCGTAGAATACGCAGCAGCATCAAATACTGCACCATGGCATGAATTAAGATCGCTTTCGTGTATGTACGCGGGCGCCCTCGTTTGGCTTGGGTGCCAAGAATTTTCCCGACGCTCTCGCCGGAACGGACGCGTTCTAACACATCGACAACTACGTGCATGACTTCCGAATCGGGCGCCCTGCCTTGTTTAACCTCCTCTATGAAGCCACGAAGTAGAAAATCCAGCGCGTGGTGGTCCCCCTCAGCAGCTTGCCGAATCGCGAGCCTTACGTATTCCGCCATACGTGTCGAACCAGTTGAACGGGAACACGGAAGGACCTATGGGCGGACCAGATCGATCACGTCGGCCGACTCCTCGATGCCCAAAACGAGCATCCCTAGTCGCCGCTCCCAGGCTCCGAGGGCCTGTCGCTTCTCCCTGTCGTAGCTGTGCCGGTCGTAGATCCCACCGACGGTGCGGTCCTTGTGGTTCAGAACCTTGTCTTGAACGAGACGGTTGAACCCCAGCTCGCCGAGTCGGGTTCCGACTGTGCGGCGCAGGTCGTGCGGCGTCCAGGGCTCGATCCCGAAGTGCGCCATGTTGACGCAGCAGGCGTGGTTCAAAGCGGTATCGCCGAGATGCCCGAGCTTGCCCCGTGTCGGGAATACGAATCCCTCGGCACGCTCGCCTAGAAGCTCCAAGGCGAGCGCCGTGAGCGGGACGCGGTGCGTCGTCTCGTTCTTGGTCTTCTCGTTCGGGATGGTCCACCAAGAGCCCTGGACCTCATCCCACCGCATCGCGCGGATCTCGCCGGGCCGCTGGCCAGTCACGAGGATCAACCGGAGGGCGGCCGCCGTGCGCCGGTCCATCCTCGCGGTATCGAGCCGGGTCCATAGAGCGCGGACCTCCTGGTCGCTCAAGACACGCTCACGGGGCTTCTCCCGCCCCGGGGCTTTGATATGGGTGCAGGGGGAGGCCTCCAGCAGCCCGCGCTCCGCCGCCCAATTGAAGAGCCGGCGAAGGAGCGCCAGGGTCCGGTTGGCCATGATCGGCGCCCGCTCGGCGATCGGATCCAGCAAGCGCACGATGTCGCGCCGGTGAACCTCCTCGGCCTTGGCAGCGCCCAGGACCGTCAGGACGTTGACTCGCAGGATCCGGTCGTCCTCCCGCCAGCTCCTCTTCCTGGCTTTGGCGTAGCGCTCGATGTAGTCGTCGGCCAGAGACGCGACCGTGAGCGCTCCCCGCCGCGCGGACCTAGCCGCGAGCGGATCGATACCCTGATCGATCTGACGGCGCAGCTCCTTGGCCCTCTCCCGCCCAGCGGTGGCACTCCAGGCGGGCCAGCTGCCGATCGTCAACCGCCGCTCCCGGCCGTCGCACCGGTAGTTCAGGACGAAGCTCCGCGCCCCGGCCGCGGTGATCCGAAGCCCAAAGCCCGGGACTTCGGCGTCGTACCGGATCACGTTGCCGGCGGCCGGCGGCTTACTGCGGCGAATCTCCAACTCGGTCAGCCGAACGCTCTGCCCATCCATCAGTAGGCCTGTCGTGGCGTTTTCATGTCCGTACCGTGTCCGTGCACTTATGGGTTGTGTGTGGCTAAGTATGTCCTCCCGTGTCAGTAGGTGTCAACGTATGGTGCTATACTAGACAGGGACATAGAGCCGCCCATGGGTACGGACTTAGGGAACTCAGGGACTTAGGAAAACGGCGTGTAGCTGACTCTTAATCAGTAGGTTGGAGGTTCGAGTCCTCCACGGCCCACCAATAAAATCAATGAGTTAACTGATCGCGCCCTGCAAGCACCCGGGACCATGTAAGCACTGTGTAAGCGCTTCGGCGGCCTTCCAAGCCCTACCGGGTGCCGATGGCTACTGATTCGGCTGGGCACTGGTTGAGTCCCGAGCGCCTTGATGGGGCTGAGCTTGGGAATGCCCAAAATGCCGGAGCTACCGCCATGCGCGAGCACGCGGCGCTTCGGACCATGGCCGGGCGAACGGAACCAATCTGGCACCGGTCGAACCGGTCAATAACTCGGGAAGAGGACTATGGCTCGACAACGCCACCTTGACCACGCCCCGATCCGCGAGGCGATCATCGATTTCCGCGTCTCTCCGAACGTAGAGGTGTCCGCATTGCGTCGCCTAGGCGAGCGGCTCAAGGCCGACTTTCCCGTGGCCAATGAGCTCCGCATGCGGACTTTCGGCTTCGAGGTGACAGAGAACCAGTTCCGGACATCTACGGTAGACCAGGGTGCCATGGGCGTGCGCCTGGTTTCGAAGGACAACCTGCACGTCGTTCAATTTAAAGCGGATGGCCTCACCTTGAGTCGGCTCGCGCCCTACGATAGCTGGGAGGCCATGAATGCAAAGGCGCGCGAGCTATGGAAGTTGTACTTGGAAGCATCTAAGCCAGAGCGTGTAACGCGATTGGCAACGCGATACATCAACGTTATGGAACTAGCACTGCCGATCCCCGATTTCCGCGACTTCCTCGTCTGTCCGCCCGAGGTTCCGCCCGCGCTTCCCCAAGAAATATCGAGTTTCTTCTTCCGAATCGTGATTCCAGAGCGGGAGAGCCAAAGCGCAGCGATCCTCACTCAGGCCTTGGAAGGTGTTATTGAGGGGACGGCACCGGTGGTTCTCGATATAGATGCCTTCAATGACGAGGATCTGCCGGCTGCGAGCGAGGATGTGTGGGAGACGCTAGAAGTGCTGCGGGAATTCAAGAACAGGATTTTCTTCGAGAGCATCACCGAAAAGACCGCGGAGCTATTCGAATGAGCGCTGCCGCAATTATCTCCCGATACCCGCTCTTCACACGATCGGTCAATACGGGAGCCAGCCTAGAATCCCGAGATCTCCAGATTAAGGTTGCAGGCTTCTTCCGGGAGTTCCACAAGAGGGCCGATCGGGAGCAAGCGTTTGATGAGCTTGCCGAGGCATTGCGGCAGGGAGGCGCCGCTAATTGGGACCAGTACGGCGCTATAGGGGTCACTGACGCGACAGCGGAGGTGGCTTATCGGTTCTTGAGCGCTCTACCCTCTACCCTGCCCAGCCCGAATGTAGGTCTCGATCCGGACGGGGAGGTGAGCTTTGAGTGGCTAGCGGAAAAGGGGCGCGTCTTCTCTGTCAGCATAGGGGAGAGTGGTCGCTTGAGTTATGCCGGCATGTTTGGTCCGGAAAAGACCGCACACGGTTCAGAGCCCTTCGACGATGCGATTCCTGACGCGGTTATTGAGTGCGTTCGCCGGCTCGGGCTCCAAGCTTAAGCTTCCGGCCACGGTAGGGGAAAGCGAACCCTGACGCGGTACCTGTTTCTCAAGGACCACTTCGATCGTAAGAAGCGCGTGGTGCTACCGAGAGCTTTCCTTCCAGACCGCCAAGGCGAAACCTCAATCTGTCGCACGCTACGCTTATCCGAGATCGAGATTTGGAACATAGGCAAGAGGATCCGAAAGGATCCCGTCAGTGCATCGACATGTTTGGGCGGGCGTCCGGGCAGCTGCTGTGGGATACGTTTGCCCAGGAGGGTTTCGATCTGCTCCCGGAATCGGTCATTGCCCAGCGGGTGACTGTCGGCATGACATGGGCGGACGCCACGAACACCGATCGCCGAGATCCGATCTGACGGGTGCTCAGGTCCTCACCGGGACGGGCCTGTCCGCCTCCGTGGAAAAGGATTGTGCCCGGATCGCTTGCACGAGCTTGGCGATCTCGGGATCGCTAGGGCTCGCCTGGCCGAGCAGCCAGGTCATGAGGTCGGGATCGGGGGTATCGAGCAGTCTCGCGTAGACGCGGCGGTCTTGCGGCGTGAGGTCCTCGAAGCCGGCCGAGAGGAAGCCCAGCAGGATCAGGTCCAGTTCGCGGGTACCGCGCCGGGAGCGCCACCGGAGCTCGGCGAGCGTCGGTTCGGGGTTTAGCGTCCTTTGGTCTATGAGCACCGGATTGATACGGATCCCGAATTCTAAACGCGCGCACGGTCACAAATTAAATTGTGCTTTTTGATCCCCTCACCCCCAGCGAAAGCTGGGGGTGAGGGGCACCGCATCCGCCTTCCCCACCACGTCATCGTTCCAGAACCGGATCACGCGATACCGAAGGCTTCCAGATGCTCGGTCCTTCGAGCATCCTGTCGGGCCTGGTCGGTGTGCTGCCCACTGTCCACCTCGATGACGACCTTGAGATCCAAACATGCGAAACGCTGGGGCAAGCTCTAGCCCTCTCCCGGAGGGCGAGGGGAAAAAAGAAAGGGCTTTCTCGGGGAGACAGGGGAGAAATGATAGGGGCGTTTCCTAAGAGCGAGAAGAGACAGAGACGTTTCTCGATAGGCCCCCGGTTTTCCTCCCTCTCCCTCCGAGATGCCGGAGGGAGAGGAACTTCAGGGGCGATTTGTCACGGTCCCAAGTAATCGCCAGTATGTACAAAAAACGTTTATAGGCTGCGGGCCGCGAGCAGCTTTTTGATCTCGCCGATGGCCTTGGCGGGGTTCAAGCCCTTGGGGCAGGTCTTCGAGCAATTCATGATGGTGTGGCAGCGATACAGGCGGAAGGCATCGTCGAGCTGGTCGAGGCGCTCGGCGGTCGCGCCGTCGCGGCTGTCCACGATCCAGCGATAGGCCTGCAAGAGGGTGGCCGGCCCGAGATAGCGTTCTCCGTTCCACCAGTAGCTCGGACAGCTCGTCGAGCAGCACGCGCACAGAATGCACTCGTAGAGCCCGTCGAGCTTGGCGCGATCCGCCTTGCTCTGCAGCCGCTCGCGTTCCGGTGGCGGCGCATCGGTCTCGAGCCACGGGCGGATCGAGGCGTACTGCGCGTAGAACTGGGTGAGATCGGAGACGAGGTCCTTGACCACCGGCAGGTGAGGCAGCGGATACACCGCCACGGCCTCATCCACCTCGGCGATGGCCATGGTGCAGGCGAGCGTGTTGGTGCCGTCGATGTTCATCGCGCAAGAGCCGCACACCCCCTCGCGGCAGGAGCGGCGGAAGGTCAAGGTCGGATCGATGTCGTTCTTGATGTAGATGAGCGCATCGAGCACCATGGGCCCGCATTTCTTGAGATCGATCTCGTAGGTATCGAGGCGCGGGGGCTCGCCGGCGTCCGGGTCGTAACGATAGACCTGAATGGGCTTCTTGGCGGCGGCGCCGGCGCCGGGCGCGAAGGTCTTGCCCTTGCGGACACCAGAAGATAGGGAGAGTCGGAGACCGGACATAGTCTTAGTAGTCAGTCATGTTAAATCGAAGTGGTTCGTCACCCCGGCAGGGATTGCCGGGGTCCAGGATGCAGGACAGCGCCCACGTCCATGTGCTCTGGATTCCGGCAATCCATGCCGGAATGACGTACCTGTTTGAATAATCTCGACTGACCACTAGTATATCCTTGGTTAATACACCCGTGGTTTGGGCGGGATCACCTCTATGTCGCCGCTCAGTGTGTAGAGATGTACCGGACGATAGCCGAAACGCACCTCGCCGTTCTGGTCGATCCAGGTCAAGGTGTGTTTGAGCCAGTTTTCATCGTCGCGGTTCGGGTAGTCCTCGCGCGCGTGTGCTCCGCGGCTCTCGGTGCGGTTCCCGGCGGCATGGATGCTGACCACGGCCTGGGACAAAAGGTTTTCCAGCTCCAGGGTCTCGACGAGATCGGTGTTCCAGATGAGAGAGCGATCGGACACCTGCACGTCGGCAAAAGAATCCCAAACCACCCGCAACTTTGCGATCCCCTCCTGGAGTAGATCCGCGGTACGAAACACCGCCGCGTGGGCTTGCATGATGCGCTGCATGTCGAGCCGGATCTGTGCCGTCGGTCGCGCGCCGCGCGCGTGACGCAGGCGATCGAAGTGCGAGAGCAGCGGATCCGTGACACGCTCGGGTAGGGGCGGGTGCGCCGTACCGGGCGGGATGTGGGCGGCGCAGTGCTTGGCGGCGGCGCGGCCGAAGACGATGAGGTCCAGGAGCGAGTTCGACCCCAGCCGGTTGGCGCCGTGTACGGAGACACAGGCGGCCTCGCCGATGGCCATGAGCCCCGGCACGGGCGCATCGGGGTCGCCGTCCTTCAGGGTGACGACCTGGCCGTGGTGGTTGGTCGGGACCCCGCCCATGTTGTAATGGGCGGTCGGGATCACCGGGATCGGCTCCCTGGTGACATCGACCCCGGCGAAGATGCGCGCGGATTCCTCGATCCCCGGCAGGCGCTCGCGGACGACCTCGGGACCCAAATGCTCCAGGTGCAGGTGGATGTGATCGTGCGCCGGACCCACCCCCCGGCCCTCGCGGATCTCGATGGTCATCGAACGGCTCACCACGTCGCGCGAGGCGAGATCCTTGGCGTTCGGGGCATAGCGCTCCATGAAGCGCTCCCCCTGGGAGTTGGTCAGGTAACCCCCTTCGCCACGCGAGCCTTCGGTGATGAGACAGCCGGCGCCATAGATCCCGGTCGGGTGGAACTGGATGAACTCCATGTCCTGCAAGGGCAGACCGGCCCTGAGCGCCATGGCGCTGCCGTCGCCGGTGCAGGTGTGGGCCGAGGTGCAGGAGAAATAGACGCGGCCGTACCCCCCGGTCGCGAGCACTACGGCATGGGCCCGGAATTCGTGCAGGCCCCCGTCCGCCAGGTTCCAGGCCAGGACCCCGCGGCACGCCCCGTCCTCGTCCATCAAGAGGTCGAGGGCGAAGTACTCGACGAAGAACTCGGCGCGGTGCTTCAGCGCCTGCTGATACAGGGTATGGAGGATGGCATGGCCGGTCCGATCGGCGGCCGCGCAGGTGCGTTGTGCGATGCCCTTGCCGAACTCCGTGGTCATGCCGCCGAACGGCCGCTGGTAGATCTTCCCGTCCTCGGTGCGCGAGAACGGAACGCCGTAGTGCTCCAGCTCGATGACCGCCGGCACCGCCTCCCGGCACATGTACTCGATCGCGTCCTGATCCCCCAGCCAGTCGGAGCCCTTGACGGTGTCGTACATGTGCCAGCGCCAGTCGTCGGGCCCCATGTTGCCGAGCGCCGCGCTCATCCCGCCCTGAGCCGCGACGGTGTGGCTGCGAGTCGGGAAGACCTTGGTGATGCAGGCGGTGGTCAGCCCTTCCTCTGCCATCCCGAAGGTCGCCCGCAGCCCGGCGCCGCCAGCGCCCACGACCACGACATCGTGCTCGTGCCGGATCAAGGGATAGGCCGGCTGCGTCATGCGAGGCCCACGACCACCCACATGACCGCGAGCACGCCGACGACCGCCAGGAGGCCCAGGACCACCTGCACCGCAAGGATGCCCTTCGCTTTGACCCATTCGATGTGGACATAGTCGTCCATGACCACCTCGACCCCCAGATAGGCGTGATAGCACACGGCCAGGATGAACACGACCAGCAGCAAGGCCACACCGGGCGACCCGACCCATGCGGCGGCGGCGGCGTGCCCGGCACCGACCATCGTGATCAGGGAAGCGGCGAACCACAGGCTCAGGGGCACCAGCACCACGGCCGTGATGCGTTGCCACCACCAGTGGTGCAAGGCCGGGCTTTTGGTCCTAAGCGCGCGCAGGCGGCCGTAGAGGCCTCCGATATCCAAGCCCCTGATCGTAAGGCGCGGGAGATTCACGCCTGGGCCCCCGAGTAGGCCAGGAGCCAGGTGATGGCGGTCAGGATGGCAGTCGCGATCAGCGCCGCCTGACCCGAGGCGTCCACGGTCTTCATCTCGAAGCCGTAGCCCAGGTCCCAGAACAGGTGGCGGATGCCGTTGCAGAGGTGGAAGAAAAGCGCGAACGACCACAGGAACAGACCGATCACCCCGTACCATGAGCCCAGGGTCTCTTGCAGCCCGGCATAGGCCTCGGGCCCACGGGCGACGGCCACGAGCCAATAGACGAGCACCACGGTCCCGAGCGTCAGGAACACCCCGGTGGCGCGGTGGGTGATGGATAGGAGGGCAGCCACCGGCATCCGGTAGATCTGGAGATGCGGCGATAAGGGTGTGTTTTTAGCCGCCATACCGGTCAGAGAGCGCCGCCATAACCTTCACTCTGCGGTGGGTTGCGGCGCCCGGGGGGCGCTCTGCTGCAGCCACCTGTTGGCTCCGATTGCTGTTTTTTTTCCCCGATTGAATGGGGGTGGGGCCCTTCGCACCGGTACCATGCTCGGTAAGGCCGCAAGCCACCCTCCGGCGATCGACCGGTCTTCGGCCTGCCTATCGAAACGGAGTCAAAAATCGATGCAGCGGCCGCGCCGTTCCCAATCCCCGTAGCGGGTCGGCTCGGGTCCCTTGGGCCCGCCGATCTCGGGCGTCCGCTGGGCCTCGGGCGGATGCGCCCCGTCGGGTTCGCGCACCGGCGGCTCCGGAGATCGATCCTGCCCCTGCACGCCGGGCGTCTCGCCCATGGTACTACGCGGTTGCACTCGGCTTTCCCTCCCCGCGGCGTCGTCTTTTCCCCAGAACGCCGGCGCCCTTGTCTATCATCCGGTTAGTATCTTGTCTGGCACGGCCGAATGCAAGGTTCCCGTCTGCCCGAGCCTGACCGTCGTGCTCTGCGGGAGTGCGTTGCTGCGCGTCCTCGGGGGATCGCACCAGGACGGTCAGGCCTTGCGGAGCAGGCGTTGGGTGATCAGGCCTTGGGTGTGATTAGGAGTTCCCCCGGCGCTTGGCCGCCATGCGCTCGCCGATCACGATGAGCCGCATCACGCGTTCGCCTGCGTCTTCCAGGTGTCCCCGCGACAGGCGCAGCGCCTCGGCCAGGTCCATGTCTCGGGCCGCGCCGGCTTCCAGGGCATCGATCCCGTGCTCGAATACGCCGCGCGCGTCGTCCGCCAAACCGCCGCCGATGGCGACCACCGGGATCTTGAGCTTGCGAGCGGCCCTGGCGACTCCCGACGGCGTCTTTCCGAAGGCCGTCTGAGAGTCGACCCGACCTTCACCCGTGATGACGAGATCGGCGCCGCGCAGGTGCTTGGCGAGATCGACTGCATCGCTGACCAGATCCACGCCGCGTTTGAGCTTGGCCTTTGCGAAGGCGATGAGCCCGGCACCCAGGCCCCCGGCGGCGCCGCCACCGACAATGCGCATTACATCGATGCCGAGGTCGCGCTTGATGAGGGCCGCGAGATGGCGCAGGTTCCTGTCGAGGACTTCGACCATCTCGGGGGTGGCGCCCTTCTGCGGGCCGAACACCCTGGCCGCGCCCCGCGGACCGCACAACGGGTTCTCGACGTCGCAGGCGATGGTGATGCGCGTCTTGCGGACGCGCGGATCCAGACCGTGCATGTCGATCTCGGTGATGCGCTCCAGGAGGCCGCCGCAAACCGGCTCGGCGATCGCCCGCCCGTTGCCGCCCAGGAAAGATACGCCGAGTGCCTGGGCCATACCGGTGCCGCCATCGACCGTGGCCGAGCCCCCGATGCCGATGATGATGGCGGAAACCCCTCGCTCGATAGCATCCAGGATCAGCTCCCCGGTACCGTAGGTCGTGGTCTGCAAGGGGTCGCGCCGCTCCGGTGGCACCAGCGGCAGCCCGGAGGCCTCGGCCATCTCGATGGCGGCCGTCGTCCCGTTGCCCAGGATGCCGTAGCATGCGGTAACCGGCTCTCCGAGCGGTCCCATGACGCGCTTCTTGACGATCTTGCCGCCCGTCGCATCGACCAGGGACTGCACGGTCCCTTCGCCGCCGTCGGCCATCGGGACCTTGATGCACCGGGCACGCGGGCGCACGCGCTTGATGCCCCGCTCCAGGGCGGCGGCGACTTCGAGGGACGTGAGATTCTCTTTGAACGAATCGGGGGCGATGACGATCTTCATTGGAGTTTTCTCGTCCCGTGCAAGACGCGGCCGTAGAAGAGATGCAGTGATTGTAGCAGAGCAGACCGGCCATGATTAAACTCCAGGGGTTACCGGGAGGCGGACTTTGGTCGGGACCCAGAATCACGCGGTAGATCTCCCGGATGGGCGCCGGCTCGGTTACGCGGAGTACGGCCGGGGGGGCGGAGACCCGCTCTTCTATTTTCACGGGCTGCCGGCCTCTCGATTGGAGGCGGCGCTCCTGGACCCGGCGGCGCGCCGGCGCGGCGTCCACGTGGTGTCCGTGGACCGACCCGGCTTCGGGCTGTCCGACCCCGCATCGCTACGCAGCCTCAGGTCCTTTGCGGATGATGTCGCCGCACTGGCGTTGCAGCTCGGGATCGGACGTTTCGGGGTGCTGGGAGTCTCGGCCGGCGGCCCTTATGCCTTGGCCTGCGCCTTTCAGATCCCCGCGCGTCTCTCTGCGGTCGGGATCGTGGGCGGACTCGGGCCGGTGTATGAAGACTGGGCCGCGGCCGGCATGCGCTGGCACGCGCGGCTCGCCTTCCGTTTGGCGCGTGAGGTCCCCTGGCTCCTGTGGCCCGTGCATGGCGCGCTGGTCGGGAACTTCATGCGCCTCTGCCCGGGACTCACGCACCGGATCGTCGTCGCCGCCGCCCCGAGGGCGGACAGCCGGGTATTACGGCGCCCCGAGGTGCGCGCGCCGCTCATCGCCTCGCTGCGCGAGTCCATGCGCCAGGGCCCGGGCGGTGCCTTGCAGGACCTCAGGCTCTTGGCCCAGCCCTGGGGTTTTCGCTTGCAGGACATCGCGATCCCCATCGACCTATGGCACGGCGAGGACGACCTCGTGGTCCCACCGGAGCACAGCCGCCATCAAGCGGCGGCGCTACAACGCTCGCGCATGCGGTTGCTGCCCGCCGAGGGACACTTCTCACTCCCCGTCGAGCACATGGACGAGATCCTGGGCACCTTGACCGGCGGAGGATGACACCCGACCGGTGCGGTGACCCGCGCGGTCCAATTACTCCGTGCGGTCCAATTACTCCGTGCGGTCCAATTACCACGGGCGCCTGTCGCCCGGTGGACGACAGGCCCGCCGAGCGGACGACCAGGAATGAGCACCGGGCTTTACGCGGAGCCGGATTGCGTAGTACAAAGACGGCCCGCCAGCCGAGCGGATCGGTGGTCGCAGCAGGGTGGTGGTGAGTAATCCGGGCTAGGTGAGGATCGGGAGGCCCAGTCGTGCCGAGGCCATCGCCCCAAGGGCCACTGTTTTCGCTCCCTGGCGACCAGCGCGCGGGCAGCGGGCCTCACCCCGCGCGCCTTGCCGTGTTCGGCGGCTGCCGAACCTCGCGTTACCTTTCGGCGCCCGTAGGAGGCGATGGCCGCGGCCGGCATCTCCAGGCGCACATCGAGCTGCATGTCGTCGCGCTTGTAATCGAGCGTCACGTCGTAACCCAGCAAGCGGAACAGGTCCGCCACCTTTTCTTCGAAGCGCTTGGCGCGTTCGAAGACCTCGCGCCGCCGGCCACCCTCCTCTTCTTGTGGCCCGCGTTCCGGGAGCTGCCGTTGGCGCCGCTCCTCGCTGTCGCGCTCGCCGATGCGCGCGATCTCGGCGGCACGGGCCGCGATCTCCTCGGCGATCGGCCGCCACTCCGTGGCCTCGTCGTCGCGGCCGGTGAGGCTCGGTACGGCGTCATCGACGAGGTGCTCTGGACGCAACCGGAGCTCTACGCGCGGCGCCAGCCCACGTTGCGTCAAGTCCTCCAGCCGTTGGCGACTCAACGGCGATCGGCGACCGGCGCGATCGCGCGGCACCAGGTTGGCCACGCCCAGGACGGGGACCTTGCCGCCGTTGTAGTCGCCGCCGTGGCGCGAGGGTCGCTGTACCGCGGCGGTCCACACCGGCTCGATACCGGCGATGTTCTGGGCGTTGAGCGTGAGCACCAGCACCAGGAGATCGGGCAGCTCGAAGGCGCACACGGCGCCCAGATCGGTGTAGCCGGTGCGCGCGTCGATGAGCAGGTGCTCGTAGCCCAATTGGCCGGTGAGGCGCTCTGCGAGCCCGCTGAAGAACGCCGATCCGGGTCCGATCTCGGGGGCGAAGAGCTTGGGCCAGTCGACCCCGACGAAGCGTTTCGGGTAGTCGTCATCGAGCACGCCGGGCAAGAGGAACGACAATCGCCCGCCGGTCTCGGCGATGGCCGCGTGCTCCAGATCGACGATTAGATCCGGCAGAGTCTTCGCAACCGGCTCGAAGTCGAAATCCCCCTTCTGGAAAAGGTCCAGGAGATCGAGGGTGCCACCCTTGAGCGATTTCTCCAGGGCTTGCAGCGCGGGGATGCGTTGTAGCCCAGGCGCTTCGAGGTCCAGGTCCCAGACCAGCACCGAGTGGCCACGCCGGGCGAGCTGCGCCGCCGTTTCGACCAGCGCGAAGCTGCGGCCGACACCGCCCTTGAAGGAGTAGAAGGTGGTGATCACGGCGCCGTCAGGCCGCGCGTGGCAAGAAGAGCAACACCTTACTGCCGGAGGCGTACTGCGTTTGTGGGTCCGTCTGTGCCTCGATCAATCGGCGGGCATTGACGCGGGCCACGGGCGTCCAATCGTTGCCGGCCACCGCTGCAGCCAACTGCCGCGCAACCGGCTGGGCCGCGCCGCGCTTGGCGAGCGCGTCCGCGAGCCCCTCCGCGCGCTCGACCACGGCGCGGCCGCGCCTGGCGTGGCATGCCTTCGTTCAAGAGAGTCTCGCGCGACTCCACGCGCAGGAGGCGCAGCGCGCGGTGCACCTCCAGCCCACCCGCCACATCGATCCGCACGCGATCGCTTGCCCCGGCCGCGATCTGCTCCAGCACCGGCGTCAGCTCGTCGAACGAGGCGTTGATGTAGACCGAGAGCGACGGGATCGGGACGCTCGCAGGGTCTCGGGTGGATTCAGTCATTGCTCAAGCGATATGGGGACGACACTTGAATTATAGTTGAAATAGCGGCCGGCGACCTAGCCCAGACGGAACCATAGCTGCGGCGTCGTACCATCGTGTTCGTGCGGGGTGTCCCGCAGCGGCGGCCAGTGGAAACTGGGCGCATCGAGATTGAAGCCCCGGACGGTGCGATTGCACACGAAGGTGCTGCCCCAACGATCCGTGGCGAAGGCGCGGCTCGCGTCCCGGTGGGCACTCACCTTCTTGCTGAGCGAGGGCACCAGCAGCACGGTCGCATGGGACGCGAGCAAGAGGGCCTTGCTCGCTTCTGCGAACACGTCGAGGCAGATGGGCGTTGCCAGATGGCCGCACGGTGTTTCGAGCACCGTTAGGGTGGAGCCCGTCGTTATGTGCTCCACGGTGCCGTGTTCATCGGTGTAACGAGAGAGCTTGCGGTGGCGGTGGAGTTCTTGCCCGTCGGGGCCGAGCACCACCGCCTCGTTCAGGTGCGACCCGTCCGACCCGTGCGGCGCGTGGCACAAGGCCGGCGACGGTTACGCAGGCACTCGATCCAGCCTTCGTCCATTGGGTCCGCCGGCACGATCGCCATCCGATGGCTGTAGGCCGACAACGTCCCCTGGCGTGCCTCAGGCGGCAGCCCGCGACCGGCATGGACCGCGATGGGGTTCTGCAACTGGCGAACGCGGTAGCGCCGATCGTCGAAGCCCGTGACGATCTCGGCGTCTAGCAGGCTGGGCGTCAGGTCGAAGAGCGTCCGATCCAAGGGCTTTCAGCATTCCAAGCGCGTGCTCGTCGAAAGCCGCTGGATTGGAAGCATGGCCGCGTAGTGCCGCCAAACTGGCGCGTAGCTCCTCGCGACCCAGCCCTCCAAATGCCGCCGCCAGCAAGCGCAGCGGCGGGATCTTCCTGGCGACGAGCCGGTTCTCGGCCTCGCGCAGGCGGGTAGGGACGTAATAGGTGCAGAGCAGCGCAAACCATGCCGCCGGCGAGGGGGGTTCCAGCGCCGCGATGCGCGCAACCAAATCCGTTTGCGACATGAGCGGAGCGATGCTACGCCACGGCTGTTGCTTGGCGCAACCGATGCGGAATGGCTCAGACAGCCGAGGGAGGGTGGACAGAGCGTGGGTCCAACCGCGATGACCGAGCAGAGCCCGACAAGCCGAGCGGCATCGGCAGCCGCTCGCCGCTGGCGAAGATGAGCGGATACCTGGCCGCGGATCCCGGGTCGTGGAAGGGGCAGCCAACCCCGTCGCACGGGACTGCGCAAATCGTCGCGCGACGAAATGTCACGTCCCCGAGCCTACGTCCCGCTGCTAGTATGGCCCCGTTTGGTGCGCTGCACCGAGGTTTTTTGCCTCCACCACCTTACCCTGCGCAAATTGCACGCGGGGCTTCGGAAAAAAAACCACGACCTTGCCGAAGTGGCTCTGGGACTCGGTAGCCCCCGCCTGTCACCCGCCGGCCGCGCCGGTTACCGCCCGACGCCGGCGTACGCGAACCCGCGGGCACTCATGTGCTCGGGTTCGTAGACGTTGCGTAGATCACAGAACACCCGCCCCCTCATGCGCGCCATCACTTGGTCGAGGTCGAGACCGCGGTAGGCGTTCCATTCGGTCATCAAGACCACCGCGTCCGCCCCGTCGAAGGTGTCGTAGACGCGATCACAGTAGACCACCGATGCCGGCAGGTGCTTGCGGGCCTCCTTCATCCCCTGGGGGTCATGGGCACGTACGATGGCACCCTTCTCGATCAGGGTCGGGAGGACGGAAAGCGCGGGCGCATCGCGCATGTCGTCGGTCTCGGGCTTGAAGGTGAGGCCCAGGACGGCCAGCGTCTTGCCGGCCTCGCTGCCCCCGAGGGCAACCCGGATCTTCTTGATCATGCGAGCCTTTTGTGCCGCGTTGACCTCGATGACCGCCTCGACGATGCGGCTCGAGACGCCGTGTTCTTGGGCGATCCGCACCAGCGCCTGGGTATCCTTGGGAAAACAGGAGCCCCCATAACCGGGTCCGGGGTGCAGGAACTTGCGGCCGATGCGGTTGTCGAGCCCCATGCCCCGCGCCACGGCATGGACATCGGCGCCGACCGCCTCGCACAGCATGGAGACCTCGTTGATGAAGCTGATCTTGGTCGCGAGAAAGGCGTTCGAGGCGTACTTGATCAGCTCCGCGCTCTCGAGCCCGGTCTTGAGGAGGGGCGTCTCGATGAGATTGAGCGGCCGGTACAGCTCCCGCAAGAGCGCCTCGCCGCGCTCGCTCTCGACGCCGATCACCACCCGGTCCGGGCGCATGAAGTCCGAGATCGCCGCCCCCTCGCGCAGGAATTCAGGGTTGGAGGCGACATCGAAATCCGCCCGTGGGTTCTCGGCGCGGATCACACGCGCGACATTGCGGGCCGTCCCGACCGGTACGGTGGACTTGTCGACCACCACCGTATAGCCCGTCAGGTGCGGCGCGATGCCCTTGGCGGCGTCGTAGACATAACTCAGATCGGCAAACCCATCGCCATGCCGCGACGGCGTGCCGACGGCGATGAACACGAGGTCCGCGCTCGCCACGGGCCCCGCGAGCTCGGTCGTGAAAGACAGCCGGCCCTGGGCGACATTCTTGGCCACCAGGTCCTTGAGGCCCGGCTCATAGATTGGGATCTCACTCTCTTTGAGGCGTCGGATCTTGCGCTCATCGACATCCACGCAGGTGACCTCGGCGCCGAATTCCGCGAAGCACGCCCCCGACACCAGTCCGACATATCCGCTCCCGATCATGACTACGTTCATTTTCCCGATCTCCTATCGTGACCGCTACAAGCGCCACAAGCGCACGCCCGGCGGACAGTGTTCGCGTGGCAACTTCGCCTTGACATCGACGACCACACCCCGGCCGTCCCGCAACAGTGGTACGACGGCCTGCCACCCCTTGGCGACGTAATCATGGTGCGGAACGGCGAACACCACGGCGTCGGCCGGCGCAAGCGCCTCTTCCGGCAACAGATCGATACCGCACGTCTCCCTGGCCTCCGCGCGATCCGCCAGGGGGTCGGTCACCTGGACATTGACGGCGTAATCCCTGAGCTCGGTGACGATGTCGATGACCCGCGTGTTGCGCAGGTCCGGGACGTTCTCCTTGAAGGTGAAACCGAGCACCGTGACGGTGCTGCCCTTGACACTGCCCCCCGCGTGGATCAAATGCTTGATGACCTGGCCCGCGATGTAGGTGCCCATGCCGTCGTTGATGCTGCGCCCCGCGAGGATCACCTGGGGGATATACCCCAGGACCTGGGCCTTGTGCGTCAGATAATAGGGATCGACGCCGATGCAATGCCCGCCCACGAGCCCCGGATCGAACGGCAGAAAGTTCCACTTGGAGCCCGAGGCATCCAGTACGTCCCGGGTGTCGATCCCCATCCTGTTGAAGATGAGCGCCAGCTCGTTCATGAGCGAGATGTTGAGGTCGCGCTGGGTGTTCTCGATGACCTTAGCGGCCTCCGCGACCTTGATCGACGGTGCCCGGTGCACCCCGGCACGCACTACCGAACCGTAGACCTCCGCCACGGTCTCGAGCGTCTTCGGGTCCTGACCGGAAACGACCTTGGTAATGGCGGTAAACGTGTGCTCCGTATCGCCGGGGTTGATGCGCTCCGGCGAGTACCCCACGAAGAAATCGCGCCCCGAGCGCAGACCGCAGTGCCTTTCCAGGACCGGCACACACGCCTCTTCGGTCGCGCCTGGATACACCGTGGACTCGTAAACCACGATGTCGCCGACCTTGAGCTCGCGACCGACGATCTCCGAGGCACTGAGCAGGGCGCCCAGATCGGGGCGCTTGGCGTGATCGACCGGGGTCGGGACCGCGACGATGTGAAAGTCCGCGGTCTTGAGGTCCTTGGGGTCCGAGCTGAACAGGATGTCGGCCTCTGCCAGCTCGGAACGCCGTACCTCGCGCGTCCTGTCATGGCCGTCCTTGAGCTCGGCGATGCGCGTGGGACTGATATCGAAGCCCACCACCCGCCCGTGCTTGCCGAATGCCACTGCGACCGGCAGCCCCACGTAACCGAGCCCCACCACCGAGATCTTGCGCGTGTGCATCATTACCCCACCTGGTAGTAGTCTTTGTACCAGTTGACGAAGCGTTCCACGCCGACCTCCACGGGCGTCGCCGGCCGGTAGGCGACATCGTCGACCAGGTCCTTTACATCGGCGTAGGTATCGGGGACGTCACCCGGTTGCATGGGCAGAAGCTTCTTCTCTGCGACCCTGCCCAGGCAGCCTTCGAGAACCTCGATGAAACGCAAGAGGTTTACCGGATGGTTGTTTCCAATGTTATAGAGGCGGTACGGCGCACGGCTGGTGCCCGGGTCCGGGCTGTCGCCGGACCAGGCGGGGTTAGGCCGGGCCACGACGTCGATCACCCGCATGACCCCTTCGACGAGATCGTCGATGTAGGTGAAGTCGCGCCGGTGATGGCCGTAGTTGAAGACCTCGATCGGCTGGCCCGCCAAGATACTCCGCGTGAACAAGAACAACGACATATCGGGGCGACCCCACGGCCCATACACCGTGAAGAACCTGAGCCCGGTGACCGGGAGGCCGTACAGATGGCTGTAGGTATGGGCCATCAACTCATTGGCCTTCTTGGTCGCGGCGTAGAGCGACACCGGGTGGTCGACGTTGTCGTGTACCGAGAAGGGCATGCGGGTATTGGCGCCGTAAACAGAGCTGGAAGAGGCGTACACGAGGTGCTCGACGCCGTTGTGGCGGCAGCCCTCCAGGATGGTCATGAACCCCACGAGGTTCGCGTCCACGTAGGCATGGGGATGGGTCAAGGAGTAGCGCACACCCGCTTGCGCGGCGAGGTGCATGACCCGCTCCGGCTGCTCGGTCTTGAAGACGTGCTCCATCGCCGCGCGATCGGAGACATCGACGCGCAGGAACCGGAACCGAGGGTAACCGTTAAGGCGCTCCAGGCGGGCCTCTTTCAGGCTCACCTCATAGTAGTCGTTGAGGTTGTCGAGCCCGATGACCTCATCGCCCCGCTCGAGTAGGCGTATACTCAAGGCCGCGCCGATGAAACCCGCGGTCCCCGTCACTAGGATCTTCATGCCCCCCTCCCGGCCCGTGTCCGGGCCCGCGCACAGCATCCGTTACCGCACCGGGCTATGCCGGCTGGCGTATACCGTTCGCGCCCAGGTGTGAAAAATGCCCGCGGTGTGAAAAATGCTGAACCCCTCACCGTGGCCCGGCATCCATAGCGAACCGATCATGGACCCCTTTAACAGGCAATCATCGGCCGCGTGCAGTGGTCCGGGATACGGCGCTCCCAATCCGCGCCTGCGGCGGGCGTGGGCCGCCATCGGCTGGGCCCTCGTGTTCCTGACCATCTTCCTGTCGCTGCGACCCTTACCGGACATCTTTGAGGACATCTTTGCAGCCGGCAACCTCGACAAGTTCGTACACGCCCTCACCTATGCGACGCTGACTTTGTGGTTCATACAGCTCGCACCCGCCGAACGCTGGATCCGCATCGCGCTGTGGTTCGTGGGCATGGGCGTCGCGATCGAGATCGCGCAAGGTCAGACGGGCTACCGCTATTTCAGCTTCGCGGACATGGTGGCGAACGCAATGGGTATCGTAACAGCGTTGCTGGCGGCGCGCTGCGGCTTGTCGAACCTACTGACCTGGT
>JACCXJ010000111.1 GCA_013697045.1 Gammaproteobacteria bacterium
TCACCCCCGAACTTCTTCGACATCACCAACGTCATCGCCGCCGTCAGCGTCGTCTTCCCATGATCCACATGACCGATGGTCCCGACATTCACATGGGGCTTGGTCCGCTGGAATTTGCTCTTGGCCATCGCTAAGCCCTCTGTTGTCCTATCTCGACTCACGGCCCGTTTTCGCTCATCCTATACAATGACTATGGCGCCTATACTATGCCTATGGAGCCCATAACCGGATTCGAACCGGTGACCTCTTCCTTACCAAGGAAGTGCTCTACCGACTGAGCTATATGGGCCTCGAACTGGAGCGGGTGATGGGAATCGAACCCACGCCATCAGCTTGGAAGGCTGAAGTTCTACCATTGAACTACACCCGCCGTGCAGAGCCACCTACCGCCTCGACTGGTGGAGGGGGTAGGATTCGAACCTACGAAGGCTGCGCCGGCAGATTTACAGTCTGCTCCCGTTGACCGCTTGGGTACCCCTCCCAAGGAAAGCGGACAATTGTCAGCGAATCGTAACTGTCTGTCAATGCCCTCCGGCGTCCCCGGGGGCCGAGGCGGGGCGCAGCACCGCCCCGCTCAGGGCGTCGCGGATCTCGCTGACGGAGGGCGCCCCACCCACCTCGCCGGGTACGATGTAATCGAGCTCGGCGCGAAAGTACCCCCGGACGCGCGCGGCGCTCGGGGCCGGGACACAGGCGCCGGGATTGGCACTGGTCGAGACCAGCGGGCCCACGCGGCGGCACAACGCCGCGGCCACCGGGTGCGCCGTGACGCGCACGGCCAAGCCCCGGCGCCCGCCCGTCAGCCGCCTCGACACGCCGGGGCAGGCCGGCAGGACCCAGGTCACCGGGCCCGGCCAGGTCGCGAGCACGCGCCCCCGCACCTCGGCATCAGGGAAGGTCACGAGCCCGGACAGGTCCTCGTGCGCGCCGGCGATCACGATGAATCCCTTGCAAAGTGGCCGCCGCTTGAGACGCGAAAGACACAAGAGCGCCGTCTCGTTCCAGGGATCGCAGCCGATCCCGAACACCGCCTCGGTCGGATAGGCGATCACCCCGCCGCCGGCGAGCGCCCGAGCCGCTCGCACCAGGTCCCAGCCGTGCACCCGCCCATCCCCTAAATATAGATTAGGCTCGTTCAGTCCCTTCCATCCGGGCCGTGGGGGTAGCGCTCGACAAGCTCGATGTTCTTGCGCCGGACCGCTTCGGCCATCGCCGCCCGGTCGCCACGCAGGCGCTCCGCCAGCCGTCCATCTCCCAGCGCCAGGATCTCGGCCGCGAGATAGCCGGCGTTCCTGGCGCCGGCTTTCCCGATCGCGACGCAGGCCACCGGCACACCGCCCGGCATCTGCACGGTCGAGAGCAGGGCATCGAAGCCACTGAGGGGGCCACCCGCCATCGGGACCCCGATCACGGGCTTGACGGTAACCGCCGCCACCGCGCCGGCGAGGTGCGCGGCCAGCCCGGCCGCGGCGATGAACACCGCGCAGCCACGGCCATCGGCACCGCGAACATAGGCCTGGGTGTCTTCGGGGCTACGATGGGCCGACAGGACGCGCACCTCGGCCCGCACCCCGAGCACAGAGAGGACCTCGATGGCCGACTCCATGACCGGCAGGTCGGAGTCCGACCCCATCATCACCGCGACGAACGTTTCGGGCGCCACAGCATCCTCACCAATCGCTACTAGCCGGCCATGACCACTGTCGGTGGGTCCTTCTGATGCCACGGCTCGGAGAAACGGCAGTTCTTCTGGGCACAGGCGCGCCTCGCGCCCTTGCTCTTGGTGACCTTGATGACGGAGATGGGCCAACGGCATTGGGGGCAGGGCAGCGCCACGGGCTCATTCCAGACGGCATACTGGCAGCCCGGATAGCCGGAGCAGGAAAAGAACACCTTACCGCGCCGCGACTTGCGCTTGAGCAGGTGGCCCGCATGGCACTCGGGGCACCCCACCCCGGTGTCGACCGGCCGCTCCAGGGGCTCGATGAACCGGCATTTGGGATAGGCGCTGCAGCCGATGAAGGGACCGTAACGCCCGGCCCGCATGAGGAGCGGCGAGTCGCACTCCGGACAAGTCCGGCCCTCCACGACCTCGGCCGCCGGTGCGGCCTGGGCCTGCCCGTCGACATTGCGCGTGTAATCGCAATCCGGATAGCCGGTGCAGCCGATGAACCGGCCGCGCCGCCCGAGGCGGGTCGCGAGCGGCTTCCCACACTTGGGACAGGCCTCTTCCAGCAGTTCCTGGGTGGCGTCCTTGCGGCTCACGGTCTCGGCCTTGGTATCGATAAGGCGCTTGAAGTCGGTCCAGAACGCCTGCATCACCGGGGTCCACTCCTTTTCGCCGCGCGAGATGGCGTCCAACTCATCCTCGAGACGGGCCGTGAAGCCGTAGTCCACATAATCGGTGAAATGCTCGGTGAGGAAGCGCTTGACCACGCGCCCGACGTCGGTCGGTTGGAAGCGCTTGCTCGCCAGGGTCACGTACTCGCGTTGCTGCAGGGTCGAGATGATGGTCGCGTAGGTCGAGGGACGGCCGATCCCGTGCTCCTCCAGGGCCTTGACCAGGGAGGCCTCGGTGTAGCGCGGCGGCGGCTCGGTGAAGTGCTGGTTGGTCGCGATACGGTCCAGGGTCACCTGGTCGCCGACCACCATGGGCGGTAACAGGGTGTCGTCCAGCTCCGCGCCCTTGTCGTCTCGGCCCTCCCGGTAGACGGCCATGAACCCGGGATCGGCGAGCGTCGATCCGGTGGCCCGAAATAGATTGCCCGGGGCGTTGCCCGGCCCGCACATGAGGTCCACCGCCACCGTATCGATGGTGGCATCGATCATCTGGCAGGCGACGGTGCGCTTCCAGACGAGGTCGTAGAGCCGCCACTGCTCGACGCTCAACTGGGACTTCAACTGTTCGGGATGCCGTCCGATCGCGGTCGGCCGGATCGCCTCATGGGCCTCCTGGGCATTCTTGGCCGTAGTCCGGAAGCGCCGCGGCGCACTCGGGACCTGGCTCGCTCCATAGCGTGTAGCGATGAACTCGCGGATCTCGTTCACGGCCTCGGCGGCCAGGTTCACGGAATCGGTGCGCATATAGGTGATGAGACCCACGGCCCCCTCGCCGATGTCGATGCCCTCATAGAGTTGCTGGGCGACGCGCATGGTGCGGCTTGCCGTGAAACCGAGCTTGCGCGCCCCCTCCTGTTGCAGGGTCGAGGTGATGAAGGGTGGGGCCGGCTGGCGCTTGCGCTTCTTCTTTTCGACCTCGGTGACCGAAAGCCGACCTTCGGCGACCGACAGCAACCGGTCCCGTACCCGTGCCGCCTCCTCGCCGTTGACGATGCTGAACTGCTTCTGCTTCTCTCCTTCGAAGACCGCGAGCTTGGCGATGAAGGGCTGCTCCATATGGCGCGCATGGGCCTCGATGGTCCAGTACTCCCGGATCTCGAAGGCCTCGATCTCCTCCTCGCGCTCGACGATCATGCGCAGCGCCGGGCTCTGCACCCGGCCCGCGGACAGCCCGCCCCGGATCTTGCGCCACAAGAGCGGCGAGAGGTTGAAACCCACCAGGTAATCCAAAGCCCGCCGCGCCTGCTGGGCATTGACGAGGTCCAGCGACAGGGCGCGCGGTCGCTCCAGGGCCTCGGTGATCGCCCGGCGCGTGATCTCGTGGAACACCACCCGATAGACCGGCTTGTCGTTCAGCACCTCGCGCTCGCGCAAGACCTCCGTCACGTGCCAGGAAATGGCCTCGCCTTCACGGTCGAGGTCGGTGGCAAGATACAAGGCCTCGGCGGAACGCATGGCGCGGCTGATGGCGTCCACGTGTCTGACGTTCTTTTCGATCAGCTCATAGCGCATGGCGAACCCGTGGTCGGTGTCCACCGCCCCCTCCTTGGGCAGGAGATCGCGCACATGCCCGTAGGAGGCGAGCACCTTGTAGCCGGCGCCGAGGTAGCGGCCGATGGTCCTGGCCTTGGCGGGGGATTCGACGATCAACAGGTTCTTGGCCATGAGAGAGGGGTGATACCGTGGAAGGAAGGGGCGGCGCCTTACGGATTCTATTCGGACGACGAAGATCTGCCGTGCGCGGCGGTCTCTCGACCAGCCCTCACGCGCGCGGCTCAGGCCTCCGCCATTCGGACATAGTTCCCGCCCGCCTCGGCCCGCACATAGCCGCGCAGCTCCAGGATCAAAAGCATGGAGGAAACCACAGGGGCCGTCAATCCGCTGCGCGCCACCAGAAGGTCGATCGGTGCCGGATCGTGGCCGAGGCAATCGATCAGGCGCCGATAGTCTTCATCCAGCCCACCGCACTCGAAGCCCATGGCCACCTGCTGCGATGGAGGACCCCCGGCCCACTCGGCCGCCACGACCGGCGGCAGTGCGGAGCGGTGCATGGGGATCAATTCCTCGAGGATGTCCTCGAGCGTCTCGACGAGCTTGGCGCCGTCCCGGATCAGGGCGTGGCAACCCCGCGACAGGGCGCTCTTGATCGACCCCGGGACCGCCAGGACCGCGCGCCCCTGTTCCATGGCATGGCGGGCCGTGATGAGCGACCCGCTCCGGTGCGCGGCCTCGATCACCAGCGTCCCGAGCGACAGGCCGCTGATGATGCGGTTGCGCCTCGGGAAGTTCTGGGCGATGGGCGGCGTCCCGAGCGGGAGCTCCGTGACCAGGGCCCCGAGAGCGGCGATTTCCCGGGCCAGCTCGCGATGGCGTACCGGATAGACGCGGTCGAGCCCGGTGCCGGCCACCGCCACGGTCGGACCCGGGCCGGACAGCGCCCCACGATGGGCCGCGGCGTCGATCCCGAGTGCCAGTCCACTCGTGATGCAGAGCCCGGACTGCACCAGGGCGCGGCTGAACTCGTAGGCGAGCTCCGTCCCCGCCCGGCTGGCATTGCGGCTCCCCACGATAGCCAGCTGGGGATTCGACAGGACGCGGTGATCGCCGTTGACGAAGACCACCGGCGGCGGGTCCGAGATCTCGCGCAGCAGCGGGGGATAATCGGGGTCCGGGAGCAGGAGAACATGGTGGTCGGGCTCATCGCTCCAGCGCCGGGCGGCATCGACGGCCCCCCACTCCGGGGCACGCAGATAGTCAATGGTCTTGCCGTCGAGCCCCGCTGCGGCGAGCTCACTCGGGGCCGCGCCCAGCACCGCCTGCGCGCTGCCGAAGCGGCCGTACAAGGATCTGAAGGTACGTGCCGCCACGCCTGGCGCCCGGTGCAGCGCCAGCCAGCAGGATCGCTCGTCACGGCCCTTCACGATGGGCCGCCTAGGGGCACATTCCTCAGGGGTTGGTCACGCCGTCGTAGAGATGCACCGGATGCGTCGCCGCCATGACCAGGGCGTAGCTCACCCTCGGGAAGGTCCGGAACACCATGAGATCGGCGATGCGTTCGGACGGTAGCTCGACGAGATCACCCCGGCTACTCGAGACCTTTGCACTCAGCGGGTCACGTACCAGGAGCCCGCTCTGCAAGACGGATA
This sequence comes from Gammaproteobacteria bacterium, assembly GCA_013697045.1. Lineage (GTDB taxonomy): Bacteria > Pseudomonadota > Gammaproteobacteria > JACCXJ01 > JACCXJ01 > JACCXJ01. Next base: position 5,487 of record JACCXJ010000111.1, read on the forward strand.
GGACGTGTCCAGGCTCGAGACCCGCACGCTCGCCACGGTTCAGGACCACCACCTGGTTTGGACCGACCTGCGAGATCGCGTCCACGACCGAGATGACACTGCCGGTCACCGGTCTTGGCGGGGCGTGGGGCACGAACTCCGGGTACACCGCCCCGGTCAACGGCAACAGGCGGTCGCCGGACAGGGCCTCACGGTAGGAGCGGGTGATGACGGCGGTGGCCGGGTCGCCGGCGCGTTCCAAAACGGCGTCGGCCACGTGCAAGGCCTCATAGCCCAAGGCCCCGCCCTCGGCACCGATGCAGTCTTCGGTATATCGGAGCGCAACGGGTTCCAGGGCCGCGTAACGGGTGTTCTCGTCGCGCTGCGCGGGCGGATCGCGGTACACCTCGCCACACCGCACCACCGTGTACTGCGTCCCGGGCGCGGCAGGGGGCAGCCCGCGGATGTAGATGCGGTTCGCCTCCGCCGGGGTCAGGTGCTCGTCCTGGCTCGAGACCACATAGGGTGCGGCGGCCAGGTCCTCCGGGCCCACCACACGCGGCTGGATCAGGAACGGCCAGATGACGTCCAGGGGGATGGGAGGCACCCGCCGATCGTGCTCGGACGCGCGGATGGACGGCGACAGCTTGACGTGACGGGAGTGGCTGGAGTATAGCCTCGGACGCCCGCCCTCCATGCCGACCCATAGCACGTCGCCGACATAGATCCGGTGCGGGTTCTTGACCTGCGGGTTCTGCTCCCACACCTCGGGCCACAGCCACGGCCGGCGCAGGAAGGTCGAGGCGATGTCCCACAGGGTATCGCCCTGTTTGACGACGTAGCGCGTCGGGTGGCTAGGCTTCAGATCGGCGACCTCGGCCGCGGCGCCGTGCACGAACACCGTGGCCAACAAGACTTGAAGGAGTTTTCTCAACATGGCTCTATTCGATCTCCCTGCTTGAAGCTTAGCCGGGACCCGGGAGAAAATACACCGGCACGCCGGACGCGTCTGCTATCATGGTGGTGCTCGACCCGCCTCCGGTTTGACGATGGCCATCCTCCAGGTCCTTTACCATCCCGATCCGCGGCTGCGGATCAAAGCGGCCCCCGTCCCGGTCGTCGACGACGAGGTCCGGCGTCTGGCCGCGGACATGATGGAGACCATGTATGCCGCGCCGGGCATCGGTCTCGCCGCCACCCAGGTCAACGTTCACCGCCGCCTCCTGGTGGTCGATGTCTCGGAGACCCACGACCAACCCCTGTGCCTCATCAACCCGGCTCTGCTCCAGAAGGAGGGGGTCGAACGCATGGAAGAAGGCTGCCTGTCGGTCCCCGGGGTCTTCGAAGAGGTGGAGCGGGCCGAACGTATCCGCGTCCGCTTCCAGGACCTCGAAGGCCATACCGTGGAGCAAGACGCCGACGACCTGCTTGCCGTATGCATCCAGCACGAGATGGACCATCTCGAGGGCAAGTTGTTTCTGGATTACCTCTCGCCCTTGAAGCGCAGCCGCATCACCAAGAAGCTGACGAAGGCCCAAAAGCAGGTCATGTGAGGCCGCCGGCAACAGGGCAGCCGCCCCGTAACTCCCGGTAAATAAAGCAATATTGGCGCGCATCGTCTTCGCCGGCACGCCGGCCTTCGCGGCGACCGTCCTCGGCGGCCTCATCGAGGACCGTGACGTGGCGATCGTGGCGGTCTACACCCAGCCGGACCGCCCGGCCGGCCGCGGTCTTAAGCTCGCCGAGACCCCCGTCAAGATGCTGGCGCGGGCCGCGGGGCTCATGGTGCGTGAGCCCCCGTCACTCAAGACCCCCTCCGAGCAGGACGCCCTCGCGAGGCTCGCCCCCGATCTGATGGTCGTGGTGGGCTACGGCCAGATCCTGCCGCCGGCGGTCCTCGACATCCCCGTGCTGGGCTGTATCAACGTCCACGCCTCGTTGCTCCCGCGCTGGCGAGGTGCCGCACCCATCGCCGCCGCCATCCTCGCCGGTGACACGGAAACCGGGGTCACCCTCATGCGCATGACGGCGGGTCTCGACACCGGACCCATCCTCCACCAGATCCGCTGCCCCATCGCGGACGACGACACGGCCGGCGATCTCCACGACCGGTTGGCGGATCTGGGGAAGCAGGCGCTTGCGGAGACCCTCCCGGCGGTACTCGCGGGCCAGCTCGACGAACGGCCCCAGGAGGAAGCCCTGGCGACCTATGCCCCGAAGATCGAGCGGGCGCAAGCGCGATTGGACTGGCGCCGGCCGGCGGCTGAGCTGGCGCGCCGGGTACGGGCCTTCAATCCCCGTCCCGTGGCCTTCGGCGAGGTGGCCGGCATCGAGCTCCGGGTCTTCGAGGCCGTGGCCGTGCACACCCCGACGGACCGCCCCCCCGGATCGGTCTGGGCCTCCGGCGAGGGACTGGATGTGGCCACCTCCGTGGGTCTCTTGCGGCTCCTGCGCGTCCAGGCGCCCGGCCGCCGCGCCCTCGGCGCCGCCGAGTTCCTGCGCGGCCATCCCGAGATCGCCCGTGCCTAGCCCGCAGTTCTCACCGGCACCCTGCTGCGGCCGCCGATCCGCTCGGTCCGGCACCTCGGAGCCCTCGCGACGGCCGCGGGTGAGTCAGGTAGGGTGGGCACCGCCCACCGTTTACGGCCTTGTTTGGCGCACGAGGTGGGCGATGCCCACCCTAGTGCGCCCGTGAGGGCGTCTCATCAGCACGGTGAAAGTCCGTGTCGGAGCATGCCACGGCTCCGTAGCTGAAGGTAACTGCGTCGCCGTGAGGCGGGGTGGGGAGCAACCGGAGGCGAACTGGCGGTCCGTAGGATGACGAACCTGATTCGGCGGGATGTTAGCGGCGAGCCTGCTAGGGTTTGGCGAAGCCTGAAACTCATCGTACACGCTGAAGTGGCAGGCAAAGCGATGTACGGGCGCATCACGTGGTTGAGGGCGGAACGTCAGGAAGGTAAGGCGCAATCATAGGTTATGTAGTTAAGGAATGCCGAATATTGGCTCCAGACCGAACTGCAAGCGCCCGCGTTTCCGATCGCGCTTAGGGTGTGCGCGTTTGGCGTTGCCGGCGAGATAATCGATCCCCCGTG
>JACCXJ010000131.1 GCA_013697045.1 Gammaproteobacteria bacterium
CCTCTCCATCGTCGAGTGGCGCCCGGTCACGGGGGTCCTGCCGCCCCGGTCCGACGCAGAGTGGGAAGAGGCCTTTGCCGCCTACCGGCAGTTCCCGGAATACCAGCAGCTCAAGCGCGGCATGGACTTGTCCCAATTCAAATCCATCTACTGGCTCGAATACCTGCACCGCCTGTGGGGGCGACTCATCGGCGTTCTGTTCCTCCTGCCCTTCCGGTGGTTTCTCGCGCGGCGCACGATCTCCGGGGCGCTCGCCGTGAAGCTCGTCGGGATGTTCCTGCTCGGCGGCGCGCAGGGAATGCTCGGGTGGTATATGGTGAAGAGCGGGCTGGCCGACCGCCCCGTGGTGGCCAGAACAACGCTCACCGGCCCCAGACTGCGATCCCACCGGAGAGCGCCTTATCAACGACACGCTTGGGCACTATGGGGCTAAGCACGGGAAGATGGGTACGCCACTGGTCAAGTGCGGTGCCGTTGCCAAGGCCGGCACTGGAACACTGCCCCCATTGCGGCGGCCCCTTGAAGATCATCGCCGCCATCGAACATCCCCCCGTCATTGCTAAGATCCTCGCCCATCTCGGCCTGCCCGCCCGAGCACCGCCCCGATCCCCGGCACGACTATTCGACCGACTCCGAATAGCCTGACGCGAACCGATAGTCCCCTCCCTCCGGTTCATCTCCCCGAGCCGACCATCCCACTTGGCCTGCCCCCGCCCGAGACGCCAAAACGCTCCGAAACATAGCGCCTTGGGCCGAGGACAGGCCCGAAAATGCCGCGATTCCGGACCGAGGACCGGTATGTTTGACGGCTTATGAGCACAGCAGTACCATACCTCTTGAAGAAAAAGGGCGTTTGAAATCCCTATGCCCGGCCGACGAGTTCGAGACCGATGATCCCGCCTTCCGCAGCCCGTCGAGCCCGGTGGTCGTGTAGAGTATGCGCCGTGCGCGGGCGTCGGGCGGCAACCCCTAGAGAGCCGGTCGTCCGCCGCGCAACAGCGCCGGACTCAAACGCACTGTCGCCCACCGCGCGGCTGGTAGGTTCGACTGGAACCCCGCTGGGCGTTAGGGACCTCGATCCGCGAACGGAGTCCGGCTTGCGGTGCTGCTGGTGATCAGGAGCGGATGGTCTCTCGGGGCCTTGTCGTCGCGGCCTGCGCTGTTCTCGCCGGACCGTCTGAAGCGGAGGACCTCAGCCGCGAGTTCCGGGCGGCAACGTCTCGCATCGCGGGTGACCCAAGAGCGGATCCAAACCGGCGCGTTTAGTGTGGAGCGAAAGGACGAGATCGGTGCCGCCGCCATACACACATTTCCGCATGATCGCCTACGAGGTGCCTACGGTGGCCCGCGTCCCCGGCAGGCTTCTGTCGGCATGGGATGCGGGCGCCCCGTGTCCGCCGGTCGCGCGCGTTCCGGTTCCACACAAGGACCTTCCGCACGACGCACTGGTACGGCTCAGGCGCCTGGCCTACGTCGTGGATCTCGCCCGGCAGCAGCTCGTCCAACGCGGTGGATTCAGGCTTACTAAGGACAGCGCGAACACGCTGAAGGTGTTCCTGGTGCCGGAGTTCTACTTCCGCCCGCCACTGGCCGCCTGCGCGGAGTTCCTCAGCGACACGTACAGCTTTCGCGCGCGCAACAAGATCCTGGATGCGCTGGACGTCATGTTCCGCCACGCCGACTTCACGGACTGGCTGTTGGCCTGCGGCACGGTGATGTGGAACGACTTCGTTTCCGACGTCCGCCCCGGCCAGACACGGACGCCGATCTACTTCAACACCGCGGTCCTCGTCCGCGGTGGTCCGCTCGGCTCGCTGCACGTCGGTGATCCCCTCGGGTCGCTGCACGTCGTGGAGAAGAAGGTGCCATCGAACATCGACGGTGTGCCGCAGGCGACGTTCTCAGACGGCAGCACGGCAAACGCGGGCCCGGCCAACGATCCGCAACTCAAGCCGTTCTTCGAAAGCTGGAAGAACCGCAAGAACCAGATCGTCGACGTCTCCGGCGTGTCGGTCGGACTGGAGATCTGCCTCGACCATGCAAATGACCCGCGGTACCGGGTGCTCCGCAGCGTCGTCAGAGACTGGAAGTCGCAGACCGGACAGAAACAGCGCGGCGTCCAGCTGCATATCTTGACGGCGGGTGGAATGCCGGCGGACTGGGGCTCGGTCGCCGCCCGCGCGGGCGGCTACCTCCTGCGCAACGACGGCCTGAGCCCGCCACCCTCGCAGCTCCTGCGGGCGGTGACCTGGATAACGCGGGATCCACTCTTAGGTAAGGTGTTCCTTGACGGACCGCAGCACCACTCCGCTTACGTCTCGGAGCGCACATCCACCCCGCCGACCTTCGCCGTCGGAATCCCAGCCGGGCCACCATGCGTGCCGACGCCACCCGGAGGCAAGTTCCCCATCGGGAAGCAGCAGATCGCCTTCTATCCCGCCAAGTCTCTGCCATGAGCCCACGCCAGCGCAATGCGAAAGGTGAGCCTGCGATGAACGACAGCGAGCTTCGCTGCGCCCTCGATCCGGCCGGCGGCCAGACAACGATCACGACGACGAACCTGACGCCGAACGTCGGCGAGATGCTGAGCGCGGTCAACAACGGGCAGCCGCTGGTCATCACGAACGCCGCCTTCGTGGCGGGCCACGGGATCGTCCTCACCGGGCGGTGCACGTTCCTCAACGTCGACGCGCCCGTCGAGCTGCGCGCCGCGACCGACGCGGACGGCAACGTCCAACTGGTGCTGCGCTTCACGCTGCTCGGTGCCACTCGGGGCCCAGGCGACTGGACGTTCTCGACGAGCTTCCCGTCGCTGCCCCAGCAACCGGACTGGAAGAAGCCCTACCGCGATCCGACGAGCGTTCCGCTGGATGGTCTCGCGTTGTCCGACGCCGCGTTCGTCGTCGTCACCAAAGACCAGACCGACCCCGTGGGCGTGCCGCTCACGGCCGGGATCAACTTCGTCTCGAAGCTGCAGCCCAGTGGACTCGTCGGCTTCGTCAAGACCCTCTTCGGGCAGACCGCACCCGTCACGCTGTCGGGCTCAATCCACCTGCCGAGGCCGACCGACACGTTCTCGCCGCTCGCCTCGGGCGCGTGGCCATGGAACACGACCGGCCCGCCGCCTGGCATCTGCCTGCACGCCGACCTCAGCACCGACCAGTCGCTCGGGGCAATGACCCTCCGGGGCATCGGGCTGCGGATGTACTCGCCCCCGTCCGCGGGCTGGCTCGCCCGCAACCCCACGTACCAGCCGGCGGCAGCCTACGTCGGCGAGCTTGCGATTCCGAGCGCATCGGTCAAGAAGGCGACCGCCGTCGCGCCCATCATCTCGGGCGCGGACTCGTTGCAGCTGCTGGTCGCCTTCGACGACGTGTCGGTCGCCAACCTGACGTCGTTGGCCGATGCGGTCGGCGGCACGACCCCGCTGATCGCCGGCATGCCCCCCGACGTGCGCTCCGGCGGTGACGCGCTCGGACATCTCGCGCTCGGACACCTCCAGCTCACGAACCTGGGACTCGAGCTCGAAGCCGGGTCAGCGGGTCCTGCTGTGACGTACGTGTCGGTCAGGATCGGAATGCCGCAGCTCAAGTGGAACACCGGCCATTTCACGGTCGAGTCGGTCTTCACGACATTCGAGGTGACGACCCCGTTCAGCGCGCCGCGGCTCGAAGTCTCGGTGGACGGACAGGTCAAGGTTGAGGGCGTAGTACCGCCGGTCGACGTCGCGGCCAGCAGCACGGATGGATTCGTCGTCCACGCCCGGCTCGCCGACGCCGTGAAGATCCCGCTCAAGGACCTCATCTCCACCTACGCGCCGGGGATCCGCGCTCCCGGCGACCTCATGGTGAACGCCCTGTCCGTGGCCATCGCCCCAACCAAGTACTACTCGATGGCGCTCGCCATGGCCGGGCAGCCCAACCCCTGGGTCATCCCGCTCGGTCCCACGCCGCTGACGATCAGCGACGTCATGCTCGCCTTCACGCGCCCGTCGACGGGCTCGGTGTCGGGAGCGATCGGCGGCCGCCTCGCGCTGGGGTCGATCGGGACCCTCGACATCGCCTACGAGGTGCCAGGGCCGTTCAGACTGCGCGGGTCCGTGCCTGAGGTCAAGCTGTCGCAGATCGTCGCCACGCTGACCGACCAGCGCCTACCGCGCGGATTCGACCTCGACTTTGTCGACTCGACCGCGCTGATCCAGTTGGAGAGCGACGACTACCTGTTCCAGTTCGCTACGCAGGTCAGGGGCCTGGGCAACTTCGCCCTCCAGGTGCAGGAGACCGACGGAACGTGGGGGTTCGCCGCCGGGCTCGACCTGAGCCTCGGCAAGCCGTCGTCGGTGCCCGGACTCGATGCGCTGGCCGAGTTCGAGGAGTTCTTCGGACTCCACACCTTCCTGCTCGTCGTCTCGACGTTCGACGCCCCCGGATTCACGTTCCCCGACCTCGCCGCATTCGACAACCCCGCATTCGACAACCCGAAGATCTCCGCGAAGCGCATTGCGCTCCCGCCGCAGTCGACGAACCTCATCGCCGGGCTCAACGTGTACGCCCAATGGACGCTGGACACGACATCCAGGCAGCAGCTTCTCAAGACGCTCCTCGGACTCGATCCGACGCTCGCCATCACCCTTCAGATCGGTGAGGACCCGACGCAGAACTGCAAGCTTTTCGTCGACTACAGCACGACGATCAACGGACTCCCGCTGAACTGCCAGTTCGGGGGTCGCATCCAAAGCGGCGAGATCGGCCTGTTCCTCACCGGAACGATGCCGATCGAGATCCAGGGCCGGACGCACCAGTTCGACGTGTGGCTGCAGTTCGTCGAGAACGGCGCGTTCCTCTCGGGCACGATGAAGGACCCAACGCCGATCGACTTCGTCGCCTTCAAGCTCGCCAACCCCGCCCTCAAGATCGGGACCGACTGGGAGGGCATCGCAAGCCTGGGAATCATGGGCACGATCCAGATGGATCTCGAGGCCGGGTCCAAGCTCCAGGCCTCGGTCGCTGTCTTCTTCGATTCGACCGATCCGGCGAAAAGCATGCTCGCAGGCTCGCTCAGCGACCTGTCGTTGAAGGACGTCGCGCACGCGATCGCCGGCACCGCTGTTCCCGAGTGGCTGGATCCGATCCTCGAGAGCGTCGCCGTCAGGGGGACGCATGCGTTCAAGATCCCCGGCGCGCTCGCCGGCGATCTGGACAACCTCAAGCTCGATGCGGTTGCCGCAGCGTTCGCCCGCGAGGGCAAGACGAAGGTGGCGTCGTCGACCGCGCAGGCGCTGCTCGTGACCGGCACGCCGGGGGCGATCTGGTACCTGACCGATCTGTCGGGCGAATACCCGCGCCATTATCAGCTCTCCAAGCAGGGCGACGACATCGTCGTGTCGCTGGAAGCGCAGCTGTACTGCGCCCCCCAGGACACCGCGATCGGATCGAACACGTTCAAAGAGGGCTTCCTCGTCAGCGGCTCGCTGGACCTGCTCGGCATCAAGTCCGAGAGCACGATCTTCATCAATCGGGCGAAGGGGGTCGCTATCGAAAGCGCGACCGACCGGATCTTCATCGGCACCGAGACGCTGTTCGTCCTCGAGAGCGAGCACGGGCAGGGCGGGCCGACTCTGTCGGCCGCCACGTTCGAGCAACCCGACCACGAAGTGGAGCGCTCCCGCAAGCCGCACATGTTCATCAACGGCACCGTCGGCATCCTCGGCGTGCGCAGCGCCCTGTACGTCGACGTCAACGCCGACGGCCTTGCGTTCGAGCTGACCGGCTGGCTGCTGCCGGGAGCCGTGTTCGAGGTACAGGGCCGCGTCATGGACCTCTACGATCTCGAGATCCGCGGCACGATCGCCGTCACGATCGAGACCATCGACCTCGGCCCGCGCGGCAAGATCTCGATCGATACCGGAGTGAGCTGCGAGCTGGACATCAAGGTCAAGGACGGCGTGATGAGCGCCGGCCTTGACGCGGCCGTCACGTTCCACGGCGAGCGCCACGCGCTGTCTCGGTCTCGACGTTCACAAGGCTGCGCTCGCGGATCTCGGCGGGAAGCTGTTCGAAGCGTTTGAGGGTGTGCTCGCCGAGCTGCTCCGGCGGGACGCCGCGAAGTGGGCCAAGGCCGTCGCCGACGGCGCCGTCGCCGGGGTCGAGAGCGTGGGCCGCGTGCTCAAGGAGGTCTTCAGCCTGGACGCAGCCGCGGCGGCCGGCGCGCTCAAGCAGGCCGAGTGGCTCGCGACCGAGGTCGCCAGGACGCTTGCCGACATCCAAACGGGGTCGGTGGTCGTCAAGGGCATCCTCGCCAACCTCGACATCGCCGAGCACGAGATCAGCTTGGCGATGACCGAGGTGTTCCAATGGGGCGAGGCGCTGCTCGACGCGGCGGACCTCGTCGCCGCCGCCGCGGAGGATAGGCTGGCGAGCCTGGTCGGCATCGAGCAGGGCAAGGTGCAGATGGTCGTCTTCAACCACACCGATCACCCGCTGAGGGTCGCGGGACTGCGCGGCGACGAGATCACGAAGGGGCCTGACACGGACATCCCGGCAGGCGGCGCGGGTCTCGTCGCCGTCTTCGCCGCCGCCGGCCACCGCTGGGAGTGGGCGTATCTCGACGACCTCGCGACCGGTGATCGCTACCAGCTGTACATCCAGAAAACGGGCTCGGGCGATCGCTACGCGCAGTTCGGGTTCTACAACGCCGACGCCAACGCCGACAAAAGCAACCCCGACCCGTTCGGCAACGGCGTCGCGACGGCGGACTGGGACGGAGGGCCGACCGCCACGTACTCGCTCCTGCGCGCGCCCAGATGGCGACTCCCGACCGGCGCACCGGCGACGGGGGACACCATGCAACCCGGCCAGGTGCTGACACCCAAGGCGTTCATCAAGTCGCCGAACAAGGTCTACACGCTCTGGTACCGCGATGACAACGCCCTCGAGCTCCACAACTCCCTCCATACCGTCACGTGGCAGACTTGGCCCAGCTCCGGCGTCGCCGGGGTGTGCATCATGCAGACCGACGGCAACCTCGTCGTCTACGACCGGAACGCCCGCGCGGTATGGGCGAGCAACACGCACACGCCCGGCAGCCGGCTCCGAGTGCTGGACGACGGCAACGTCGCCATCCACACGCCGGACGGCACGATGGTCTGGTCGTCGGGTTGGCGCTTCGCGTCGGGCGCGAGCGGGACGCCACGCTGAGCGCGGTGGTTCGCGCTGTCCGAGAGCGACCCGCGAATCCGCAAACGGCGTCGCATGCAGCCATGTGCGTGCGGCTACCTAGGGACAACCGCCGAGCACCGGGAATATCTTGACCTGCGGCGGCGTCGTAGTCAGTGCACGCCCCTGCACTCTCCCGCTCGGAGCCACATGTCCCGCTCGCCGTTCTCTCGGTTCACGGCCGCACTGGTTGTCACCGGCCTCATCGCAGCAGGGCGCCCTCGCGCCCGTGTCGGCACGTGCCGGATTTGACGACTGCGCAGCAGGCCAGCTCTGCATATGGCAACTCCAGGACTACCAAGGTCCGCTCTTCCAAACCGCCACTGACCAACAGGAACACGACACCGCTCATGATGGTGTCGGTCTGCGCGCCGAACAGCGAACCGGTTTCCATCACCGGCAGGACATTGGCCGGGATATAGAGGACATAAGCCGAAATCAATAGCGCGGAGGTGCGCGCCACGCTGTCGGGCTTGCGCGGGTGCAGCCGTGCGCTGCAGCGCCTGCACATCGAGGCGTTGGTATCGGCGGTCGAACGGTGCAAGAGACCGCAGGCGTGGCAGGCGAAGAGACCGACTCGCGCGGCGCTCACGGCCCTCACGGCGTCGCCCGCACCCGCGCCCAGATCGCCTGGGCATCGAAGGACGCCGCCGTCGCGCATAGGAGCAGCATGAGCGCGGCGAACGACCACAGCGCGACACCGATGTGCACATGGGCGAGATGGTCGAGCTTCACCAGCGACACCAGCATGCCGAGCAGGAACACCTCGACCATCCCTCAGGGCTTGACCGCCTGGATCAGGCGTAACATCGCCGGCACGCCGGGCGGGACCCGCCCGAGGCAGAGCGGCGCCAACAGGTAGAGCAGGGCGGCGAGATCGAGCCGGTATCAGGATCGTCGTCACGAACACCAGCGCCGCGACCGCGCTCATGCCCGTCGCGTGTAGGGCCCGCACCGTGCCGAATACCGTCGTCGAGGTGTGATTGCCCTGGGCATCGAGGCCCAGGATCGGGAAGGTGTTGGCGATCACGAAGAGCGTCGCGGCCGCGAGCGCATAGGCGAGGGTGCGATCGAGATGATCGGCGCTCTTGCGGTACAGCACCGCGTCACAGCGCGGACAGCGCGCCGTCCCGCCCTCGGAAAGCACGACCGCGCGCTGGAGCAGATCGCACTCTCGACAGGCGATCAGACTCTGCGTCGACAGCGGCTTTTTCACAAGTTCTCACTGTACCATGCGGCGGCACGGCACGAGCCGCGGCGTCACCCCGGACCTCCCGATGCCCGCCCCATCCCTTTTGCGTGACGGGGAGATCCACTACCCTGGAGATCCACTGCCCTGGGGTAGTCTTGTCTTTGAAGCTTGGCGCATGAACGCCCCTGTCCACCGTCCATCGCCGCCGCCCCGGCGCGCGGTCGCCGTCTGGCTTTTGCTCGTGTGCGCGGCGATCGCCGTCATGGTGGTCCTGGGCGGGGTGACCCGGCTCGCGCACGCGGGCCTATCCATCGTCGAGTGGCGCCCGGTCACGGGCGTGCTGCCGCCCCTCTCTTACGCAGAGTGGGAAGAGGCCTTTGCCGCCTACCGGCAGTTCCCGGAATACCAGAAGCTCAACCGCGGCATGGAGCTGTCCCAATTCAAATCCATCTACTGGCTCGAATACCTGCACCGCCTGTGGGGGCGGCTCATCGGCGTCCTGTTCCTCCTGCCCTTCCTGTCGTTTCTCATCAGGCGCACGATCTCCGGGGCGCTCGCCGTGAAGCTCGTCGGGATGTTCCTGCTCGGCGGCGCGCAGGGGGTGCTCGGGTGGTATATGGTGAAGAGCGGACTGGCCGACCGGCCCGATGTCAGCGCCTACCGCCTGACCGCCCACCTCGGCCTCGCGCTCTCGATCTACGCCTACGGCCTGTGGCTGGCCCTGGGGTTATTGGGCGCCGGAACAGAACGCCCAGCCTCCGGAGGCCTGCGCACCTTCGTTGCCGTGCTCATCGGTGTCGTGGGCATCACCATTCTCTCGGGCGGGTTCGTCGCGGGACTGGATGCGGGGTTCGCCTATAACACCTTCCCGCTCATGGGCGGGCAACTGGTGCCTGAAGGGCTCTGGCTCCTCGAGCCTGTCTATCGCAACTTCTTCGAGAACCCGGTGACCGCACAGTTCGGTCATCGGGTGCTCGCGATACTGACGCTAGTCCTCATCGCGGTGTTTTCGCTCCGCGCCGGGTC
>JACCXJ010000133.1 GCA_013697045.1 Gammaproteobacteria bacterium
GTGCCTTGATGAGCCAGCTCGAAGCGGCCGATCTTCTGGGCGATGGCGCCCGTGAACGCCCCTCTCTCGTGGCCAAATAATTCGCTTTCCAAGAGCCCGGTCGGGATCGCCGCGCAGTTCATCTTGATGAACGTCCGCTCATGCCGCCCGCTCAGGTCGTGGATCGCCCGAGCGATCAATTCCTTGCCGGTCCCCGTCTCCCCTAGGATGAGGACGGTGGAATCGGTCGGGGCGACCGTTTCCACCTGGTTCAGGATACGCTTGAGCGCTGTGCTCTCGCCGACGATCTCCTCGAAATTGTACTCGGTGCGGCTTTCGTCTTCGAGATAGAGCTTCTCCTTCGCGAGCTGGTTCTTGAGATTATCGATCTCGCGAAAGGCCAGGGCATTTTCCAGGGCAAGCGCGATCTGGCTCGCCACTTGACTTAGCAGATCCGCATCTGTTTTGCTGAAATTGCCATCGCGCAAACTCGCCAGGTTCAGGGTTCCGAGGATGCGGCTCGGGGTGATCAGCGGAAGGCAACAGACGGATCGGACCCCCTCGGCATTCAACTGCCGGACGAACTCCGATTGAAAATGTCCCAAATCCTCCGCATTCAGTAGCACCGGCTTGCGTGTTGTAAAGGCCAGGCCGCCGGGCGAATCTTCAATCGGCGCATGGGCGCCCTCGTGGATCAATCCCTTGCCCTCCGGGGAATCCAAGGCGTGCAACCGCAATCGGTGGCTCTCGGCGTCGTAGAGTGCCAGGCTGGTGTATTCGTGCTGGATCACTTTGCGAAGGCTCGTGGTGATGGCGGCAAACAGCGGCTTCAATTCGAGGTTGGAGACCACCGCGTTGTTCACCTCAAGAAGCAGGCGAAGGTGGTCGCGCTCGCGGAAGAGCGCCTGCTGGTAGCGCTGTGCGCTCTGATAGTTCAGCGCGTTGTCTACGGCAACCGCGACCTGCGCGGCCACCTGGTGCAGGAAATCCAAATCGGCCTCATCATAGGCAGACTCATCCAGGCTCCCGAATCCGAGGGCGCCCAACCGCCGCTGTGCGGTGGTAAGCGGGATCGCGCAAAAGGACCGCATACCTTGCTGGCGCAATACGGCGGTCACGCGGGGGAAACGGGTCTCGTTCTCAAGGTTCGAGACCACCAGAGGCCGCTGCGTTTGCCAGGCCCAACCGCCGGGAGAGTCCTCCACGGGTAGGTCTTGGCACCCCGAGACATCAGCGCTCGGGTTGGCCGCTTCGAGAAGATGTACGCGCATGACGTTGCGCTCGGCGTCATACAGGATCAGCCGCATGTACGCGAAGCGGACCACGCGGTGCAGGCTTTGAGCGATTTCCTGAAACAGATCCGGGAGGTCGCGGTGCGCGGCGATCGACTCCGATACCTCCAACAGGGTCCGGTACTCCTGGGCACGTTCTTCGCGTGTGAGGTCAAAATCCGTATCCATATATTTTAGTATAGCTGAGACCATCGCACCCGGGAGGGGCCGCCTGGGCCGGTTGCTCGCCGGCCACAACCGGACGTTGGCGACAGAGCGCGCGCCGATGAAGGGAGCGCAATGCGATCAATTGGGAAAACCCGCATAGGCTCACGCCTTGAGCCGGTATCCGGTCTTGAAGATCCACCATACAGCGCCTGTACATAAGGCAAGGAACCCGAGCGTTGCGGTGAGGCTCAGGCCCACGCTCACGTCGGCAATCTCGTAGAAGCTCCAGCGAAACCCGCTGACCAAATAGACGACAGGATTGACCATCGTTACGGTCTGCCAAAAAGGAGGCAGCATGTTCACCGAGTAAAACGTACCGCCGAGAAAGGTCAGTGGGGTGATGACGAGCAGGGGCACGACCTGCAACTTCTCAAAGCCATCGGCCCAAACGCCAATAATGAACCCGAAGAGGCTAAACGTGACAGCCGTCAACACCAGGAAGGTGAGCATCGTAAGGGGGTGAGCAATGCGCAGGGGCACAAAAAGGCTCGCGGTTGCCAGTATGATCAAACCCAACAGAACGGACTTGGTGGCGGCCGCGCCGACATAGCCGAGCACGATCTCGAAAGGCGAGACCGGCGCCGACAGAAGCTCGTAGATCGTACCCGTAAACCGCGGGAAGTAGATCCCGAAGGAGGCATTGGCGATGCTCTGCGTCAGGAGCGACAACATGATCAGGCCCGGGACGATAAATGCACCGTAATTTACGCCCTCGATCTCGGCAATGCGCGAGCCGATGGCGGCGCCAAAAACCACGAAATACAGTGAGGTCGAGATCACCGGCGAGACGATGCTTTGCATCAAGGTGCGCCATGTGCGCGCCATCTCGAACACGTAGATCGCCCGGACCGCCCGGAGGTTCATCGCGATTTTGTCACCAGATCTACGAAGATGTCCTCAAGCGAGCTCTGCGTGGTGTTGAGATCGGTAAACACGATCCCTGCCGCGCTGATGTCCTTCATGAGTGCGCTGATGCCGGTGCGCTCGGCCCGTGTATCGTAGGTATACATCAGCTCGCTGCCGTCTACATTCAGCTCCAGGCCGTAGGCGGCGAGCTCCGGCGGAATACCGGCGAGCCTGTGGTGCAGGTGAAGCACGAGCTGCTTCTTGCCCAGTTTGCGCATCAGCTCGTCCTTCCTTTCGACCAGGATGAGCTCACCCTTTGCCATGACCCCGATCCGATCCGCCATCTCTTCGGCTTCTTCGATGTAGTGGGTGGTCAAGATAATTGTCACGCCGGACGCGCGCAGGGATCGCACGATCTGCCACATGTCCTTGCG
>JACCXJ010000158.1 GCA_013697045.1 Gammaproteobacteria bacterium
AGGGAAGCAATTGGTATACAATTTTCACGAAGTCGCCATCGTTCACACTCCGTGACAAATCAACACATGACATTATACTTACCCACATGATCTGACGCAAGTATTTTGATCTGACAAAGTAGAATTAGTCATCCCGGTTTATGTCGCGAGCGTCTTGGACAAGTGCGAGCGTGTTACAACCGGGGGTCTGCACGGGAGGCATAGAGTTTAGGCGAAGGACGAAAGCCAAAAGAGATGCCTGTAATCAGCAGATTCCTTGGGATAATCATCCATCCCGGAGAGCCGTGCCGCCTGGTCGACCTGACCGGCCCGTCCGACGCAACGGTCGCTGTTGCACGACCGTATTGAAATTCCTATGCTTTGTTTCTTATGAAAGTCGGACTAGTCATTCTATTCGTCTTGTTCGTCGCTCTGACCGGCATGGGACAGGAGCGCGTTCGACCGCGGTGGTCGATCTCTGCGCTCGAGCAGCGCATCCACGAATCGATCAACGCGGAGCGGGTTCGAAACCGCTTGCCCGGTCTAGAACTGGACCGAGACCTGTCGCGCATTGCGCGAGCCCACAGCCTCGACATGGCGACTCGGGACTTCTTTGATCACGTGAATCCAGAGGGCAAGACACCCTCGGACCGCGGCGACGCCGGCGGCTTTTCCTGCCGGAAGGGCTTGCCCGATGAGTCGTACGCTATCGGGCTTGCCGAGAACCTCTTCCAAAACAATCTCTACGACCGGATCATGTTCGTCGACGGCAAAGCGTCATACGCTTGGAACTCTCTCGAACACATTGCGGCGACGACCGTGCAAGGGTGGATGAAGAGTCGAGGTCATCGGACAAATATCTTGAACCGCAGCCATGACAAGTCGGGCATCGGTATTGCGCTGACACCCGACGACAAGATCCTGATCACGCGACTGTTCTGCTGATCGGCCGCGGCGTCCTCGAGACGCTAGGCGGGCATCACTTAGGGCAGACCATGGCTCGATATCACCAATTTTGTGGCACCAGATCGGGACCGATAATGTGACCGTGCGTTGCCGGCTCTTCTTGGGTCAGATCATGCGTAAAATGGCCGGCGTACCAAAGCACCACGTCCCGAT
The DNA here is from genome assembly GCA_013697045.1 of Gammaproteobacteria bacterium. Taxonomy (GTDB): domain Bacteria; phylum Pseudomonadota; class Gammaproteobacteria; order JACCXJ01; family JACCXJ01; genus JACCXJ01. Next base: position 1,099 of record JACCXJ010000158.1, read on the forward strand.
CGCGGATGGACTCCCCGCTAACAAAACGGTCCAGCCCCGCTTCGTACGGGGGGCCGGTGGCAATTACGCCGTCGTCGTACTCCGCGTTGCGCTTGGCGCGCACGACCCATACGTCCCCGCGCGGAAAAGGCCAATCGGGTGACAGCCGGGCGGCGCCGTCGTTGGGTCCCGGGACAATCAGATAGGCCTCATTGCTTTGTGTGTTCTGCACGCGCCAGCGCCGTTGCCGCGCCGCATTGCGGGGACGACGCACTTCGAAATCGAGTGGCCGCCAATTATCGGTACCGCCGGACAGGGGTGGATTATTATGCTCGAACACCCGGTTTGATCCCGCACTTTTAATGTCGAAATCGAAGCGCCAATAGACGTGGTGATGATGCCGGTTACAGACACAGGAGTTCTCTACGGCCGCGAAACCGAACCGAGGTTTGATAATGCCGTCGTCGGTCAGGCGCCATTGGCTCATATAGCGATACCAGCCTGCTTCCATTTCGGACACGAGCACCGTCTCGCCGTTTTCTTCGTAGACTGCCATGCCGAGAAAGTTACCGGTGTCCGAGCCCGTGTCAAAGATCGTCTTCGCTGGCTGCGGACAACGCAGGATCCCGGGCGCAAGCTCGGTACCGCTTGCTTGGATCATGCCTTCCTCGTTCTGCCAATCGCGAAATGGACCGCAGGCGTCACTGTCGTACTTGACGTTCAGAATTGGCACGTGCGCCCGGTACAGGACACGTTTTCCGCGGTAGCCGACGAAACGCAACTCGATGCCGGAACCGTTGGTGCCACTCGATGCGGCGGGCCGCACGACGAGAAGGCGCCAAAGCTGTTCACCGTTGCGGGTCACGGTGATCCACGCCTGGCCCGCCGCGCTACTAATGGTTTGCTGTCCCGCCCCCATCGGGGCGCCACATCCGACCGCTTCCGCGCGGGCGCGCCGTGGGGCGGCGTTGGAGAAACGCGTGATTTCGCCACTGCCCATTTGCACACCGACGATTTCATGGCTCGCACCGATCTGCTGGGCCCGCGCGCGCGTCGAAGCACGTGGCATGAGACCCACGGCCACGACGCGCGGCACGACCCCGTCGGCGCCTTCTTGCGCGATGAGGGGCGGCATGGGACGGTAGGGAATCAGAAAATCATCTTTCAGGACGCGGTTAAAATCTGTCGACTTGCGGAGCTGTGCCACGGCGGCATCGAACTCGGCGTTGGTGGGTAAGGGCTGGTACCGCCGTTCCCGAAAATCGTACTCGCCGGATTTATCGAGCCGGCCTTCACAGACAATGGCCATTTCGTTGGTATAGTCGTAAAAGGTCGCACGAAACTGGTCTAGCGGTAAGGGTCCGTCGCTCGGTTCCCGCTCTTTTCCGCAGTCGATGGCAACGACACTCAGCAATCGATACTTGCAAGCTTTCAACCGTTTTGCCAACGGGCCACCTCGTTGAATGCGTTTGGCGGCGCTATCCAGCGTTTTCTGATCAGGACCGAAAGGCTCGATATTGATCTCTAAAGGTTGTGAGCTCATATAGCCTCCTCCTTTGCAACGCTTGTAGGTCATGCAAAATACAACTGCTCTTTAAGGAACCGCTGGCTGGCGACCTCGATTGCCGCCTGGGCGAGCCGCGCCTGCGGGTCGGCCTGAGTCAGGGTCCTGTGTGAGTACGGCGCCGTCATCAGGCGACCTCCATCCCGAGCTCCGCGCTGTTCACCCCGGCCTCGCCGGTTGCGGGATCACTTCGCGGGTAGCCGCCGAGCTCATGGAGCATAGAGGAAGTATAAACCGTCTTTCGAGTCGACGCGTGAGAACCGGGGCCCATCGTGCAGGGCCGCCGCCTGAGATGGCCGTGTCGGTGAGCGGATCAAGGGTCGGAACCGTGAGTGACAGGGCAAGGTTCGGAGCGTTTTCGGGGTTGGTTTGGCGGCGGCACGACAGGGTGTCTGCCGGAGCCAGGAACGACTCGGCACCCGTGCCGGGAGGGTGAGGAGAAGAGTTTGATCCGTCGGGCCCGGATGGCTGGCTTGTGGCGGCGCGCGTGCGGCCGACCGCAGTTGCGGGTGTCGTGGCCGGGAGCGCGTTCCCCGCCCGCCTCGCCGCGCGCGTCGCCCACACCCTGCCGGTCGCGACCCTGCGCCGGTTGTTGGCGGCGGTGGTCGGGCTCCTCGGCCTCAGGGTGTGCGCCCGCCCGGGGACGGGCCTATCGAACCCCGCCTATGGCCAGTCGGAGGCGCTCGCCGGGCCGGTGGCAGAGCTGGCGCGGGTGCCCCTCGCGCTTACCTTGTCCGATGCGCGCCGTCCGATCGGCCGTGATGAAGTAGTAGAGTTGAGCGCGGACTTGCTCACGCCCTCGACGCGCGATGAAGCGGAAAACTAGGTCGCCACCAGCGCCCGCTACTCGGGAACACATGTCGCCATCGCTTTCTCAAAAGCCTCCCGTTGTTCCATTCTTGTTATAAGGCACTGCCATTGTTCAATAGTAAATGCCATCCCTTTGCTACGGCATTCGTCGAGAAACCTCTGTCGAGTGGTGTCGGTTACCTTAAGCTGATCGGATTTCAGATTCATCGCTTTCTTGCATAAGGATGCCTGCTCACTGCATGCCGAGAGCCCGAGAGAAATAAGCAACACAAGAACCGCGGTACACCATACGTTGGTCGTCATCGAGATCAATGCCTCTCTTGCCTATCAAAACAGAAGGTCTCACCCATACCTCACGCCGCCCAAAGGTCGGGCTCCAATGCGTTGTGCGGTAGTGTACAGGCAAACGGCCTTACCCGTATATTCTGCGATCGAGGGTCGGAACCGTGAGTGACAGGGCAAGGTTCGAGGTGTTATCGGGGTTGGTTCGGCGGCGGCACGACAGGGTGTCTGCCGGAGTCAGGAATGACTCGGCATCCGTGCCGGGAGGGCGAGGAGAAGAGCCCAATGCGTGGTGCCATCCCGATCCGGTGTCTTCAGGCGCCAGTGGATGCCGACCTTGTTTTGTTGTAACCCCCGTTTTTTTAACCCGACCCAGCGTTACCGAGCGTGGCGCTCAAGGCCCCTACCGCGCGCCCGCTGCCCGAGGGGGTGTGGCTCGACTCATGAGCCAGCGCCGCTTCTCGAGGATGGCATCGGTCGCGACATCGAGGGTCGTGACGGCCTCGTCGATGGTTTGCTCGTGGCGGACCACCGCCTCGGCGGCCCGCTTGATGCCGGAGGCGATGCGTTCCCATTCCGGTATCGCGGGCGTCGCTCGCAGGTGTTGCATCTGCTCCCAGAAGCCCTCGACGAGGGGATCGGTTTCCAGATCACCCGCGATCCAGGCGTCCCGCCGCGCCGGCAGGTCGCCGGTGGCACGATAGAACCGCAGTTGCTGCGCGCCGTCGCAGAGGTACTCGACCAGCCGGAAGGCCGCCTCCGCATGGGGCGAGCGGCGCGAGACGACCAGGCTCGCACCACCGGCGATCGAGACACCGGGCTTGGCCGATCCGGGTGCCGGCGCCTCCGGTTGAGGCATGGGTGCCGTCCGCCATAGGGCGAAGGATTCGGCGGGCAGGCGGCGGCGCAACTCGCCGATGTTCCACGGGCCGGTGATGAACATGGCGAAACGACCGCGCGCCAGGTCCTGATAGAGGTTCGCGATCTGGCTTTGGCCGAGCGCCGGCGCGAGACCCCGATCGAAGATCCCGGTGTAGAACTCGAACGCCCGCCGAAACCTTGTGTCGCGAAAGTTCCCGTACCGGTCCTGGTCCTTCAAGAGCGACGCCCCGAGCCCCAAGGCCAGGATCACGGGCGGTTCCCATTCGTCCATCGGGAGGTAGATCGCATGAGCATTCCTTCTATCTCTACCGGGACCTGCCCGTGCCTGGATGCGCTCCATGGCCGTGACCCATTCCGCCCAGGTGCGTGGCGGGGCGCTGAAACCGGCCTCTGCCAAGCGATCCTGCCGGTAGAAGAGCAGGCGCGTATCGACGTACCAGGGGAGGCCGTAGGCGTGACCGTCGAAGACCTGGGTCGCGAACAGTCCGGCAAAGAACGCCTGCCCCGTGAGCTCGATCGATCCCGGTAGCCATGCGTCCAGCGGCGCCAGGGCACGCAGGGCCACGAGCTCCGGGAGCCAGGTGTTCCCGAGATGAAAGACATCGGGTAGGGAATCGCCGGCAAAGGCGGTCAGGAGCTTCTCGTGCGCGGCGCTCCACGGGACCTGCTGGACTCGGACACGCAGGCCGGGATGCCGGCGCTCGAACTCGGGGAGGAGCAACTGGACCGCCTCGCCTTCCCGTCCCATGGCCCAGAAATCGATGACGGTCGGGCCGGGCGCCGCCGCCCCGCAGGCCGCGAGCGCGACCAAGAGCCACAGGGTCGCAAGATGCCGCATCAGGGCCCTATCGATCCCGGATGGCCGTGACGCAGGCATTCACCGCTCGGTGTAAAGAGATAAACGGACTCGGGGCGCAGCTTGAGGAACAACTCCGCGCCCGTAGGCGGTCGCTCTGTGCTCGGCAGACGCGCGACCACGCGTCCCAGCTCGATCCCGATGTCACCGGCCCCGGCGTCGATCGGGACGGCCGAGACCGGAACACCCACCACCCGCCCGTAGACGAGATGTTCGTGGCCCAAGGACTCGATCGCCTCCACACGGACGCGGAGCGACCCCTCGGCCGGGCCCAAGCTCAGGGCCTCGGGCCGGACACCGGCCCAAAGCGGCGCATCGACGCGCAGATCGGCCCGCGCCGCTTCCGGTACGCCCACATCGATCGGCCGCTCACCGATCCGGAGCCGCACACCGTGAGGTACGAGCGCGACGACCCGCACCGGGAGGATGTTCATGCCGGGATTGCCGATGAAGCTCGCCACGAACAGGTTGGCCGGGCGGGCGTACAGGTCCGCGGGCGCGGCCACCTGCTGCAGGCGGCCGGCAGAGAGCACCGCCACGCGCGATCCGAGCGTCATGGCTTCGACCTGGTCATGGGTGACATACAGCGTCGTGGTCCCGAGGCGCCTGTGCAGCGCCGCGATCTCGGCTCGGATCTGCACCCGCAACTTGGCATCGAGGTTGGAGAGCGGTTCGTCCATGAGGAACACGCTGGGGTCGCGCACCACCGCGCGGCCCATCGCGACTCTTTGCCGCTGGCCCCCCGACAGCGCGCCGGGCATGCGCTCCAGGAGGTCCTCCAATGCCAGGAGGCCGGCCGTCTCCGCGACCTTGGCGCGCACCTCGGCCTTGGGCAGCTTGCGCATGCGCAAGGGGAACTCCAGATTGCCCCGCACGCTCATGTGCGGATAGAGGGCATAGTCCTGGAACACCATCGCCACATTGCGCCGCTGCGGCGACCAAGAGTTCACGACCCGGCGATCGATCAAGACCTCGCCGGCGGTGGGCGCCTCGAGGCCCGCCGCCATGCGCAGCACGGTGGACTTGCCGCAGCCGGACGGCCCGACCACGACCAGGAGCTCCCCGTCGGGGACGTGGAGTGTGAGGTCACAGACGGCGCGGGCCCCGCCGGGGAAGCCCTTCTCGATACTGCGGAACTCGACCTCGGCCATACCCGCTCAGGTTAGAAAGGCGCCGCCTGTGCCAAGCGTGCAGCGGCCGCGTGACAGCAGGCGTCATTGTACCTCCTCGCCGCGGCACGCCGGGCCGCAGCAAAATCCCGGGGACAGGTGACAAATCACAGAAGCCGTTAGATACTAAGCGCACCACGCAAACATTTGGTGGGGGTGTCGGGCGTATCGATTTCGGGAGGGCTAGATGGCAGATAACAACGTTAAGCTGAAGGCGATCTCCGAGAATCAGACCAAGGCTCAGATCATCACGACGATCGCCGAAGAGACCGGCATGAGCCGGACAGATGTAAAGGCGGTACTGACGGCGCTTGCGAACTGTGCCCGGCGGCACTTGATGAAGCGCGGCTCCGGTCAGTTCGTGGTGCCGGAGCTGGCGGTCAAGATCCGGCGCGTGGAGAAGCCGGCGCAGAAGGCACGCAAGGGCCGCAATCCCGCGACCGGCGAGGAAATCACGATCAAGGCCAAGCCGGCGCGCAAGGCCCTTCGGGCGGTGCTGCTCAAGGGCTTGAAGGACGTGTTGGCCTGATCCGGCACGACTCGCCCACCGTGGCGAGTCGGCCCTCGGCGCCGCGCGGGTGGCCGGCCCAGGAGGCGCCCGCATGCCGAACTTTCGGGGGCCGTCCCGCGACGGTCGGGCGCGCGATCCGATGCTGGTGCTCGGTGCGCGCGGCTTGCGTGGTTTTTGTGACGGCCTCATCGCCGTCCTCCTGCCCTTGCACTTCGCTGCGCTCGGTTTCGGCCCCGGCGGGTTGGGTCTCTTCGCGAGCGCCGCGCTCTCCGGTTCCGCGCTCATGACCCTCATGGTCGGCCGCTATGCCGGCGGGATCGGCTACCGCCCGGCGTTACAAGGGGCCGCGGTGCTCATGTTTTGCTCGGGGGCCGCTTTCCTCCTCAGCGACCAGCTGTGGGTCCTCTGCGCGATCGCCTTCGTCGGGACCCTCAACCCCTCGGGGGGCGATGTCAGTGTGTTCGCACCGATCGAACATGCGGTCCTGGCCGGTAGCGGAGACGTCCGGGACCGCCCCGGCTTATTCGCTCGTTACGGCTTTGTCGGGACGGTGGGTGCGGCCCTCGGCGCCCTGGCCGCGGGCCCGGTCGAACGACTGGCGCCCGACGGCGGTCCCGGGGCGGCGTTCGTTTTCTATGCGTTGGCCGGCGCACTGACCTTCGTCCTGTACCGCGGCCTCTGCCCTTTCCCCATTAGCACGGCCATCGCGGCGCCGCTCGGGCCCTCGCGCGCGCCGATCCGCCGGCTCGCGGCCCTGTTCTCGCTCGATTCACTGGCCGGCGGCCTGGTCATCGACACCCTCATCGCGGCCTGGCTGTACCAACGCTTCGAGGCCACGGCGGCGCTCGTCGGGGTGTTTTTCTTCCTGACCCGGCTGTGCTCGGCCTGCTCCTACTTCGTGTCGGCGCGTCTCGCCGGGCGCCTCGGTCTGGTGCGCACCATGGTGTTCACACACCTGCCCGCGAACGCCTTGCTGGTCGCCGCGGCCTTCGCGCCGGACCTCGGCCTCACGCTCTTGCTCCTGGGCCTGCGCAGCCTCCTGTCGCAGATGGACGTGCCCGCGCGCACCGCCTACGTGATGTCCATCGTGACGCCCGAGGAACGCCCCGCGGCCGCGAGCCTGACGGCCGTGCCGCGCAGCCTGGCCGCGGCCTTGAGCCCGGGGATCTCGGGATGGCTCTTGGGTCTCTCAACCTTCGGCTGGCCGCTGGTGCTCGCCGGATCTATGAAGATCGCCTACGACCTCACCTTGTGGCGGCTGTTCCGGCATGTCGAGCCGATCGAAAGCGGGGCGACCAGCCGACCGCCGTCACCTGACAGCTGATATGCTGGCCACGGCTATAAATCGCCTCCGCCGGGAAGCCAGGGCCAGGGAGTGGCCCTGCTTGGCGCGCCGAGGATGCAACGCGATATCCCGAGCGCAGTAGGTTTTTTCACAAACTCTGAGGGGATCAAAAAGCGCGATTGGGACCGTCCCTGGTACA
>JACCXJ010000208.1 GCA_013697045.1 Gammaproteobacteria bacterium
AGCTTGAAAGGCGCGCCCAGCTCTCTCCTTCAAGCGCAACAGAGTGCAACTCCACAACCTTCGGCTCTTGGTCTGGCGGCCATTCGTTCAGCCCTGTCTTCCCCACAGAACCGGTGTAAGCCTCGCGGCCGGGATTGTAGCCCAGGTTGTGACACGTCAGCAGGCCGCTATCGCATCGGACGGCTGAACAGGAGCATGATGATGAACAAAGAACTTATCGGTGTGTTACTTCTGGCGTTCGTGCCTGGCATCGTCTTCGTCATCGCCGGGGCGGTATCGATGCTAAGAAACTATGGCGTCGCGTTCCTATGGTGCCTGAGATTTGAGCCGGTACGTGCAAAGCTGACGTCGATCCTGCGGGAGATGCATCCGGAGCCTTCTGTGGTCACCGAAGCGAAGTATACCGATCAACAAGAGTTCCCAACGGTTGTTCCCGTCGTCGCGACTCGCGGTAGATCTCATTCGGCCCCGCCGCTGCACCGCCGCTCATACTGAAGTAGTCAAACACCATACCGATAGCAGGCCACCGCGATCAACGTATCAATACCACCATCCACCAGATCTGGTAGGGATTCAGGGCCTGCCAGGGACCATAGCCTCCGTCGGGAAGGATTGGCAGGAGCACCACCGAGATCAAGAGCCGCTTGAGCCCTGCGCGCAGCTCCTTTCCCTCCAGCGCGCCCACCCAGCGGTGCAGCACCGGCTTGAAGCCCAGCAATAATCGTGACCACCGCGGAGGCGGCGGCCAAGGCCACCTGGCCGAGCGCGGCCAGGATGGACAGCGTCCCATGGCGCTTGTATTCGTGATCCCGGCTCCACGTACTGTCCTGCCCCGGCACCGGCGGCAGATCCGCCGCCGTGTTTTCAATCGCCGAACGCCGGGCTTCTCATCCAGGCTCACCGTGATCACCGAGCTAGCGTCCTCGTTGGATGCAAGCGGCATTTTGCAGGGCCACCTCTTGGTAGACCCATCAATACCTCGCGCATCTTCTCTTCAAACTGCGCGTCGCGGCGCTCCAGGTAGTAGTGCACCTTGTGGGGCTTGATCTCACCGGCATGCAAGATCCTCCAGATGGTCGCCTTGCCCGCGCGCATAAGGCTCGGGTGTCCCTGGGTGGCGGCGTGTTCGCGGGTGAATCGCGCCAACGCGCTCAACGACCACCACTCCGCGGCCAGTCCGTGTTCCTTAGGCTTGGTGCACGCGAGATTCAAGACCACGCCTTCGACTCTTGCGTGATGACCGGCTCCTTGGGTCGATGGTAGCGATCCTCCAGTCCCGCTTTCACCCCCGCCGCCAGCGCCTTGTCGATGCATTTGTAAATGGTGGGCCGGCTCAACCCCAACGCCTTTTGTATCGCCGTGGGGCCATCGCCGTCCGCGTAGCGCAACAGGATGGCCGCGCACTCCACTGCCCGCTTCGGCGCCTTGCGCGGATGCGTATTTCACCGCGCTTAGCAGTCAAAGGTGTGCGACAGGTATTCAGCGAGCTGCCCGAGTTGCCTTGGTAACCTGACCCGGTACATCGAGATATCGGGTAGGCGAAGCTCTACAAGTCAAGACGCTTGGAGAGATCAAGCGGATCGCGACATGCACTTGCGTGGGATCGATGCCGCACAGACGCTCGTTTGTGTCTAGCCTAGCTTGGCCGTAAACTATTTACGAAACAGTGCCCTCTACTCAGACCCTCTGATGCAGCGAAGTGGTGGCAGCTAAGAACGCTTCGTGATGAGCTGGTTCCACAACCTGAGCAGGGTGCGTGCACCAAAAAATAGGCCAAAGCCGCCAGGGCACGCATCGAGCTGCATTGGCGGACGTCGGGAGACCCATTATGCAGATTAGCATTGGCTACGAATTGATTTACGACTGCCCGCAGCCGACGCCTATGATATTGACCTTGAACGTCCATTTCACGCGCGTCTCCGATATCATCGTTCCCGACTACCTCATCGCCGACCCGCCGGTCCCGTTCACAGCCTATCGTGATGGCTTTGGCAATTGGTGCAGCCGGATCGTAGCGCCGAGGGGCCAAATTCGGCTCTCTGCCAATGCGGTCGTGAAGGACACGGGGAAGCCGGATGTGGTCGCCGCCTGGGCGGGACAGACGCCAGTGCAAAACCTGCCCGGGGAAACCGTAGTGTTTCTCTTGGGAAGCCGATACTGCGAAACCGATCGGCTATCCGAGGTGGCTTGGGGGCTCTTTGGCGACCCACCCAACGGATGGGGACGCGTCCAAGCGATCTGCGACTTTGTCCATAAGCATATCGCTTTTGGTTACGAGCATGCGCGCTCCACGAAGACGGCCTGGGAGGCTTTCAATGAGGGGACCGGCGTCTGCCGTGATTTCACGCACCTCGCCGTCGCATTCTGCCGATGCATGAATATCCCCGCGCGCTATTGTACCGGCTACCTGGGCGACATGGGCGTACCGCCACCACATGGTCCGATGGATTTCGCCGCCTGGTTCGAGGCATACCTCGACGGTCATTGGTACACCTTTGACGCTCGGAACAACACGCCGCGCATCGGCCGGGTGCTGATCGCCCGCGGTCGCGACGCGGCCGATGTCCCGATCAGCAACACCTTCGGCCCCAACACGCTAAAGAGCTTTAGGGTATGGACAGACGAATTGAGCGAGGGATGAATCTGACTGCTCGGCCGACACGAGCATCGAGCGCAAAAGCGGCTGCCGTGGCACCAGGCCAATTAGATCAGGTGGCTATTTATTGCCCGCTCGACGTCGATCAGTGATCTGTAACAACGTCAGCGTCCGGGATTACTGGATAGGGGGACCATGCTCATCCCGCCCCCGCAGCGCCACCGCCATCGGTAACGTGGCGTCTTGACGCCCAATGCCCAGCTCCGTGCTTGCGGTGACCGGCACGGGCCGGCCTCCCCTTGGCGGGATTGTCGTCGTCGGGGCGCGCGGACGTGCGCAGGCCCCAGCCACCCCAGCGGGCGCGGCGACCAACGCCCAGCCGCCTCCCGATACATTGCCCCGTTGACAACTCGCATTGAAATTCCTATCCCTTATCCTTCAAGAATTGATTTGCATCGGCTGGTGCGCTCGCCGGCGGCAGTATGTGCTCTGAGCGCTGCCTCACCGGGCGCGACCCGCCGCCCTTCGCGGTCGAGCACGCGGACGGCGCTTCGCCTTACTTCCTGACCTGCGATCACGCCGGTCGCAGGCTGCCGCGGAAGCTCGGCAGCCTGGGACTGAGTGCGGTTGAGCTGAGCAGCCATGTCGCCTGGGATATCGGTGCCGCGGGACTGGCGCGGCGGCTGGCGAAGGCGCTCGATGCCTTCCTGATCCTGCAGACTTACTCGCGGCTGGTGATTGATTGCAATCGCCCACCGCGGTCGCCCGGCTCAATCGTGACGCTCAGCGAGCGCACCGCAGTGCCCGGCAACCAAATGGTTTCAGCCGCGGAGGCGGAAGCCCGCGCACACGAGATCTTCCATCCGTATCACGACCGCCATCCGTGTGGCACTCGATGCGCGGCTGCATCGCCAACAACCGACGCTACTCGTCGCGCTGCACAGTTTCACGCCGGTTTTCGATGGCACCGCCCGGCCCTGGCACGCCGGTGTGCTCTATGGGCGCGATGCACGGCTGGGCCGCGTGTTGCTGGAACTGCTGCGCGCCGAGGACAGCCTGAGCATCGGCGACAATCAACCCTACGACGTCAGCGATGAAACCGACTACGCGATCCCGGTTCATGGCGAGCGTCGAGGCATCCCGCATGTGGAACTGGAAATCCGCCAGGACCGGATTGCCGATGACGCGGGCCAGGCAGCCTGGGCCGCACGCCTTGCGCGGCTGCTGACGCTGGCAACGTCGAGACTGTTTCCGCACTAGCTAAGCTGCGCGGCGGTCGGCCCGCATCGTGCGACGGTGAGATAGCGCTGGAAGTAGATGCAGTGCAGCCCATCACTTCGGCATGTGCTCCCCCGCAACACCAGCACATGAGGATCCAACATGCAGATCAAAGTCGGCTACGAACTGATTTATCAGTGCCCGCAGCCCACACCCATGATCCTGACGCTGAACATTCACTACACGCGGGCATCGGACATCACGTGGCAGGTTTTCAACGACCGCAAGGGCGTCTGCGGCGATTACGCGCTCCTGGCGCGACGACTGGTAATACTCCCCGCGCTCGAAACGGTGTACTACGTATTGGGACCCTATTTCGAGCGCTAACTGAGCGCGTCGCGATTTCCTAGCGCTTGTCACTAGGGGCTCTGGCCTTTAGCGCCCCGCGGCCTCGCGCCGCTGCCCCGTCATGCGCTCGGCATGGAAGCACCGGACGCTCGGTGAGGTCATGGTGATTGGGGGTGTCGAGCTGTATGTCATGGCCTTACCGCTCTGCGAGCACATTTACCTCACCGAGATACACGCCAATCTCAGCGGCAACACCTGGTTTCCCGATTATGACGCGGGCGAATGGCGCGCGCGACAGGATCGATCACCCGCCCGACCCGGCCAACCGTTATCCACATAGCTTCGTGGTCCTGGAGCGCGTGGGCCGGGGGCCGGCCCCATAGCGCCGCGCGTGAAGCGCCCCTTGCTGCGCCGCACCATTATAGGGACCCTCGCCCTGCCATGGCGCAGTCGCTGCACCGCAGCCTTTCCGAGGCTGATCTGTTAGTCACGTGAAATCAAATAGATAATCATAACGGGCGGGCGGTCCCCGGCTTGGTCCAGGGCTTGC
>JACCXJ010000217.1 GCA_013697045.1 Gammaproteobacteria bacterium
GCGACTGGCCTGGAAGTGTGGGATACCGGACCCGGTATACCCGAGGCGGATCGGGCCCGGGTGCTGGAGCGCTTCGTACGCCTGGATTCTAGCCGCACCACTCCCGGCAGCGGTCTCGGCCTGAGCCTGGTCGCGGCGGTAGCCAAGCTCCACGGCGCCAGCCTCACCCTCGGCGACAACGCCCCGGGCCTCAGCGTGGTCCTGACCTTCGAGGGGGCGGTCCGTACCGAGACATGACGCGCTCAGTAGGGAGGGCCGCCCTCCCTACGCGTCGCTACGCCTCGGTCAACCCGCTCGCTCGATCGGGTGCGGCGACAGGCGCATGGGATAAGAGCCATCAGGGACGGGCTCAGTTCATTTGGGACAGCCCAATCAGTCCATATGATTAGGAGTTGCACGACTATCACCTATACCTACGTGATCAAATAAGGGTGCTGCGGCTGCACGGAGCCCGCTCGATTCGGGTCTGACGATAAGAACATAGCCTCCTCAGGAGGACGGCATGAGTCGGTAGCTTCCCGGGTGTCCTCTCGCAAGGATCGTAAAATCTCCGAGCCCGTTCATAATTCTTATGACCTGTTCGCCGGCGCCTGCAAACCTTGGAATCGAACCCGCCGATCATCCTGCTAGCCATAATATTTATGAGATCCTCCCGCCATCCGTTAAGGGAGCCGAGCGTGAATATTCTCGCTGAACCCTTATAGAACAGGGTCCGACGAAACGTTCTTCTATGGATGTTACCCCTTGGCATGGAGCTTGTCATTCATACATAGCAGTAACCTCAATCGCGATGATGATCGGACCTAGAGCACGCAGTGGTCCCATATGCATGAACTTACTACCACGAATTCATGTTACAACAACTCGCAGCGGTATGCGGACACGCTGAAGACCGGACAGCATATCATCGACCTGATGAGAGAGGGCGCAATAGACCTGTACCGTGGCTACGGTAGAAGCGCTGCAATACTTCCTTCTTGTCATGATAGAGCGTGCCTTCAGCGTCGCGTAAATGATCCACATATGCAGTCGATTCGTCGTACCACGAATTTCCGTGTTGCGGGTTCCCAAGGGGACTGCGGGAACGTTAGTGACGGCGCGTCTGATCGCACGACTGATTCGCCAGGGCGCCAGGGACTTCTATGTCAGGCAGAAAGCCATCGAGATATTCCGTGCAATGGGAGTGCGCCCGAAAGATCGTTTTGGAGAAGTGTGCGCCCTCTTCCATTGGGTACGCCGCAATGTCCGGTATACACGAGATATTTTCCGGGTAGAGCTCCTACACGGTGCGCGACGCATGCTCGAGCTCCGCGCCGGCGACTGTGACGATATGACCATCCTGCTCGGGGCATTGCCCATGGCAACCGGACATCCGGTCAGAATGGTGCTAGCAGGGTTCCGGCCCAAGAAGCCACACGTCTACACCCACATCTACCCGGAAGTAAACGTGCTGGGGCGATGGATAGCCATCGATGCCACCGTACAAAGGCCGATCGGTTGGGCGCCGCTAGCGATTTGGAAACGCGTTTGTGAAATTCAACAGGAGGAGATCCTATGCTCGCCCAAGACCCCGTAACGGGACAATTGTATGAAGTGCCTGACAACCAGCCCTATGGAACAGGATACGCGGAAGCCCCAACGATGACGTATGACGGGCTTGGCAATCCGGTTGGTTGGGCGTTTCTGGCCCCGTTAGCCGCAAAGTTAGCCCCGTTAGCCCGACTTAGCCGATTCGGGGGGTACAGAAGTGCTAAGTGATTGATATCACTCATAGGGACCCCCCTAGCTAGGTCTGCACTACAAGGCGGTGGCTGAGTACTGGCTGGCGGTGATCTTGGGTGGCGGTTGGGCGGGGAGCTCGAGCGCGAGTTTGCCCAACAGCAGCATCAGCTCGGGCTCAGGCTGGGTGTACCGGGTGAGAACGAGCTCGCGACCGTCGATGGTTGGAATGTGCACATCGAGCATCTGCACGGCGGCGAACTTCTCGATCACCCTGCGCGGGGTCAACCCCGGCGCCAGGGGGTGTAATCGTCGATTCAGCGTGACGTGCAGGCAATAAGCGAGGAAGGCGATGAACCGGGATTACACGGATGTAATGCTTTTGGGAGGTACAGGATGAAGATGTGTGCCTCGATGCGCCGATCGAGCTGATGGAAGATGGGACGGATGGCCAAATCCCCCTTGAGGTTCTTGAAGGCCTCTTCCACCGCGACGAGCTGCAAATAGAAATGCCACAGCTTCGCGGGATCGGTCTCGGTGAGATTGGTGCGGAGGAGGTAGCGACCCTCGCGCCGACGAGCCTGTCGGAGCTTGTCACGGCGGAGCCGATAGTGGAACGTGGCCTCTTTTTCGGCGAGTTCGACTTCGACCAGACGCCAGGCGGACGGGGCTTTCTGGCGCGCGGCGCCGAGCTTCATCAAGAGCGCCTCACGTGTGAGGGTCATCAGCGAGAGTTGCCTGAGACGCGCCCACAAGCGCTTGAGCTTCCGCCGGCGCATCGCTCTTTCCTTGGCGACCCGATCTCGACTCTGCGCGTAGACATAGAGTTCCCCGTCCCGGGGCAGGAGCTTCACGTCCACCCCGGGGCGTGCTTCCTGCCACGACTGCGCCAGCAACGCTTTCTCGAACCGACTCAGCCGCCCCTTCGGCGTGCCCACGAGGTAATGCACCGGGGGATCGCCCTCGCGCATCTCCGTCAGCACCGCCTCGGTCGGGATCCCTCTGTCCATCGCCCAGATGCGCCGCGCGCGACCATACTGCCGCTCGATGCGTGCGAGGAAGGCGCGCAAGGTGGTATTGTCCGCGGTATTGCCCGCCAAGACCTCATAGGCCAACGGCAAACCCTCCGGTGTCACCACCAAGGCAATGACCACCTGCACACAGTCGGACCGCCGATCGCGCGAGTGGCCGAACCGGCGTTTGGCGTCGTCCGCCTGTGGCGGATCGCACTCGAAATAGGTGCTCGTCAGATCATAGAGCAGCACGTCGAAGGAGACGTTGAAGAGATCCCGCCACCGATCCACCAGGTGATCGAACACCGCCCGCTTGTGCTCGAGCAACCGGTCGTGACACCGATAGAGCGTGTGAATATCGCAGAGCGCCGCGTCCGCACCGAGCAGATCTGCCAAGGCGCTGCGCTCATACCACTCCCGATGGAGCCGCCACTCGCTGCCCGGCGCGAGCAGTCGATAGGCCACGAGCACGAACAGCACCTGATCCCAGCGCGTGCCCTTGCGGCTCGGCAAAAGCCGCTTGGCCCAGAACTCATCCAACCGCAACTCTTGCCACAACCCAAGCGCCAACCAACACGCACCCCATTGCCGGGGCCGGCACAACCGCAACTCACTGAGCCGCAGCCGCACCACCGCCGCATCCGGCATGACCCCTTCACACCGATCTTCGGGAAACAGCGCGAGCGTGCGCGGCATCTTTGCGCCGTCTTCGAATACCTCAATCGATTTACGCCACGCCCACTCCTGCGAGGCGTTGATCTCCCCTAAATACAGCACATGACGTTGCAGTACCCGCCCGTCCGAGAGGCGCCGGTTCTCGACAATGCTCCAATAGCGGTGCTCCTTGCCGTCCTTCTTGCGAGTCGTGGCGCGTAGAAACATGACGGCCACTTATTATGCACAGAATTCCTCTCTTGAAAACAACCAAGGTCTTCACTACAGCCGATTTTCGTCGATTTGTTGGGCAGCCGGATTTACAAAACAAATTGTTACAAATCGGGACGTCGCCCCAAAGTTGGAAAACGAGAGCGAATCGGCTAAGTCGGGTTAGCCGTAAAGTTAGCGGCAAAGCACATTACTTCGGCATTAGGACCAGCGGTAAGTAGCTTATCGCGGCGTAGATTGCGGCGTAGACCGCAAGTAGCACCGACGCCGCCGGCACCGATGCCTCAGCCAATGCCGGACATGCCCCCTGTGCAACAGCCGATAACATCCCCGGGTGTCCCGCCACCAGAACTGACCCCATCGGCAGCGATGCAAATGCCGAACGCGCCGTTACCCGCGCAAGTGTCGGGCTATGGCGAATACCCGCAGCCGATGACACCCCCGACCAGCTATATGCAGAGCCCCTATCCGCCGCGCCCCTATCCATTTCCCGGGTATCCACCGGCGCCCTCTCGGGCACGCCAACCGGTCGGCTGGGTCACCCCGACGCATCCGTACATCGGAGCGCGCCCGCGACGTCTTTATCTGCGCTGCTCCGTATGGCCGGGTCCGAAGGGTCTCGTGCCGGCGATGGCCACTCAACCCGGGACACCCGCTCCGGTTCAGCCACCGATGGCGCCTCCTCCACCCCCCCCTGGGCCGGCCCGAGCTTATGCTCGACGACCTCGCGGTCGGGGTCGAGGGCGTCGCTAGCACTGTGCGCGCAAGGCTACGCGGTGAAACCGGGCTACTATGAACGAGCACTTACCCAATGGGCTATATCGACATGAAGGATTGTTACGTACCGGCATGCGAACCGGGAAGATCACCGGGATTAACGGAAGGCCGAAATCGGTTCCAGGTCTTCCATCGGTTCCCGCCACCCAGGGTGATCCGGATGTCATGCCGCCGCCTGATCCCCAGGGTCTTGGTTCGTCTCGGAGGTTACGAGGCTTGATCTACAGCTCCGACCGAGGAAGCCAGGGTCTCTCCAGAACGTACATTCATTTCATGGACATGCCACCGCACCTCACCTGCGATCCGGCAGGTCGCCAGCTCTACATCGTAGGCGGGCGTTACCGGATTACGCCTCGGGGCATAGAAGGGTGAAACGTTGAAGGCTGGGAGAAGTGCGAATATGAGAGACAAACGGCGGTTCGACGAGGTCATGATCGTCAATCCGCATGACCCAAGGTTTGATAGGAGACGAGGAGTAAGACTTATGAGATTCCATTATGCACAACCGCCGGAGATGGGCTATTACGCCGCACCCGATCCTTACGGCTATGGGTACTACGGGCAGGACCCCTATCTTGCCGAAGAGTATCCCCATGGAGTCGGCGATCCCTATGGATATGGCGATCCCTACGGATATTATGCCCAACCACCGCAGATGGCGCCCCAGATGGCGCCCTATGCCGGGCCGGCGTTTTATGGGCAGGCTCCCTATCGGCCCGGCTACGGCCAAGCCGAACCGGCGCCCGTGGGCTACTACGCCGAGGAGTACCCGGTCGGTCACTACGGTGAAGAATATCCGATGCAGGGCTATGGCGAGGAGTACCCGATGGGGCACTATGCCGAAGAAAATCCCTATGGACACATGGGAGAACCGCAGGAGCCGGTTGGCTACGTCGGCGAGGAGTATCCGGTCGGTTACTACGGTGGCAGGGCTATGGTGAAGAGTACCCGATGGGGCACTACGCCGAAGAAAATCCGCATGGACACATGGGTGAACCACAGGAGCCGGGTTATTACGGGCAAGTGCCGGAGATGGTCGGCTACGGAGAATGCGCGTCTCCCGACCAGGGCCATCCCGGGGTTGGCTATTACGGCTACGACGAGCCCGACCTGACGGGCTATGTGCGCGATACGCAACCGACCTAATCCCGGTTGCCCGCTCCCCACCAATGTAGCGGGCTTTGGAGAGCAGCAAAACCTGGAGGGTTATATAAAACCGACGACCGTGAATCCAACCTGTCCCGAGTTTACCCCCCAGCCAGGCCCTACCCCTTCGGCACCGGAAAGCTTTAGGCCACTGTGGTGACAAATGCGGCATCACTTTCAGAGAAGACTGAACCATTCATCTCTATAGGAGGATAAACCATGGCTGTCATCCAAGGCATTAAAGAGAAAGTCCACTCACCCCTGTACGATTCTCTTAACGTGGAACCCGAGAAGCAACTCAGGGATGTCGAGAATTCCAGCACTCTGAAATTCTTCGTCAACGTTCAGGGCAAGACCAAACTGGAGACCAACCTGCAGTCGGCCTCGCTGCTGCCGCACTACAATACGTTCGAGGCGCGGGCCATGCGGGTGGTTATCAGTGATCTGCCGCCGGAGTTCCCCGAAGAGCCTAAGGCGAAGAGTGATGAAGACCTGGCAGTGACGGATCAAGAGGACAATGGCGTTTTCGTTGACGACGACGGACTAATAGGTATTGTCAAAGTGGATGCCGGCGTCGCAACGATCGTGGCTTCGGAGGCGGATTTCGAATTAGGCAAGAGGGTGCAAGTCTTCGCTGACATCGCGGTAGGGCTTGATCGTCTAATGGAGTTGGTAAGGGAAGATCGAGACAGCGAAGACGGATTTGCTGCACTTATAGCGAATGAAGACGGGGTAACGCTCAAGCCACCTACAGCAGAAACCAAGTCCGACACTGTGGCAGACTTCGGTGGAGTCATATTCCTATCAGTGGCTGAACTGGAAGGGCTTATCATTGGGCTGGATAAAAAGGCGCCTCCCAAAGAGCAACTCCGGCCCAACGACGGCGCGGGGACGATCATCGGCAAGTTCATTTACAACACCGTGACGACCCTGTTCGTCGGCGAGAAGATCATGATCCAGATGCCGACCTGGTTCTTCCCCGCCGGTGCCGGTCCCTTCTCGGAATCAGCCAGGTTTACCACCCACGGCGAGCCTGATCCGATGGCCACCTTCCGTTTCCCGGAGCCGATCTACATTGACAAACAACAGAACTTCCGGGTGGAGATCGAGGTCCCTGACTCGGATACGCTCAAGGAGCTCCAGAAGATCTACGGGCCGCTCAACATCTGGGTGGTTTTGGACGGCTATATGACGCGCGACGTGCAATAACGGGACTTCGCAGCATATCTCATCGCCTTTGGAGTGTGAGACTATCATGATACCAAGCCCACAGAGAGCCCGCAGACGGGCGGCGCCGGCCCCGTTCCGGCGCCCGCCCTCCACAGCCCCTTCCTCCGGCACCGGCACCGTCATCCCCTACGACTATGCGGCGACCTTTGAACTGACGGGGCAACCCGGAAATCTGGTTCAGGATGTGATCAATATCAGTCAGGAAGGTGTTTTCGTTGCCGTGGCGATCGGCTACGGGTTTGAGGAGGACCGTGGCCGGCCCATCGACATTGCGTTAACGTATGAGCAAACGGATGACGGTTTCTTGCTCCCTGGCGACATTACTCTGGGTCAGATCGCGGCCGACGCGTTGATCGAAGGGTTCCGCGTGAATCCGCGATTCGAATCATTGGTCTTCCGGACGGAACGGATCAGCGGACGCGGCGTCAGCACCAATGAGCTCTCCGAACAGCCGCTCTCCACCAAACCCGACGATAAGGGCACACTTTTTCAACGGCCACTGTCACCAAATCCCAACTTCAAAGGCACATTGTTTGAGAAAGTGAAACCACGCGAGGAAATCTCGTTTCTGTTCAGTCTGGTCGACGCCGCCAGCGGGCGAGAGCTCCAGGATGAGCCGACCCACAACTTGGCCTCGCTCGGTATCTGCAACGGAGGGCGCCCCTTCCGTCTATTGGCGCAACCCCTGTCGTTTCTACCGCGCTCCACCCTGCGACTGCAGGTGATTGAGCGTTCTCAAGACACCCGCGGAACGCTCTTCATCGTGCTATACGGGTACAAGCTCTTTGCCGCGGCGGGTTGCCCGGAGCCACTGGTTCGGACATTACGTGGCCCGTTCGTATGTCCCACTGAATCCATTGGCAACCCTTCCGACCGGGTCATCCCGTTCGATTACGTAGCCTCGGTTCAACTGACCGGACGCCCAGGCAACCTTCTTGACACCGAGATACCTATTAACGTGGAAGGTGGATTTGTGTCCACGGCGCTAGGCTATGGGCTGGCGGTGGATGAGCGCGATATCCAGTTGCAGGAGTTCTTCCGGGATACCAGCCAGGTGTTTTCTCTCGCGCAAACTCCACTAAGGGCTTTCCCCCCTAATGCTTTGAGGGATGGGATCCGTATCCGTCCCAATTTCGTGCGCATTGCATTCCAAAATAACGGCGAGCTCAACGAAATCTTGCTGGACATCTCGCCGGACCTGGCAAACCAGATCTTCGAAAGCCTCAATCGGCCTGAGGATGTCTCCTTTCGGTACACCATCTTCGACGGCGGTAGCGGCCGGGAACTGCAAAACCAGCCGCTCAATAATATTGCAGGACTCGGCATCGCTACGGGCGAGCGCCCCTTCAAGAAGTTTGCGAGGCCGATGATCTTCTCGCCGCGCTCCAGGCGCACTGGCGAGTGGAATTCAATTGGTGGGTTACGAAGCAGAAGGAGGAACAATATGTACCTGTACGCGAGAGAAGGTTTGGGTCAGATCCCGGAAACGTTGCAGCCTGGCAACCTCAGGGGGCCGAAGCAGCCGCCTCAGTGTGAAGCGATTCCCGAGAAGTACAAGCTGCGCGACAGCAAAGATGTAACGAGCGGGAAGGTCAATTGTCCGACGCGTGCCGATGCGGTCCGAATCTTGAGAACGACTATCGCACGCGCAGTCGAGATGCTCGACAATACGATTGGCGAACTCGTGCGGGCTCGCGAAGCGGCCTGCCGCGGCGAACCATTGGGTTGGCCGGCCCTTGGCGAGGTGACGGCATGCTGGCTGAAATACCGTCTCGGTGTGTGCATTGATGATCCCTCGGCTTGGACAAAAGGCGCCTTCAGAAAGTCTGCAACTGAGCCCACGCCAGTGGCAGAAATAA
>JACCXJ010000245.1 GCA_013697045.1 Gammaproteobacteria bacterium
CGCTCCCCTATCCGCGCTGCGTTCGAGAGGCTTCAAACCCTCATCGACCAAGCCTGTCAGGAGGCACAACTCGCCGCTAGATAAACTTGACTCATTGCATCACATTTCATGATGCAAGTACTCTAGCATCACGCCCATAAATCATTCAGCGGGAGCTCGATGGCATCGAAGGGCGGAACACGTACCAGGGCGTCGTCCTGATGCGTTGCAATCAGGGCCCACAGCTTGTCTCGCAGCTCGAAGGCCTCCAGCATACGCCCCAGCGGGTCCACCAGCCAGGCGCGAGCCACCCCGTAACGGGCATACAGCGGCAGCTTGCTCACCCGGTCCTTTTTCGCGGTGGAGTGAGAAAGGATCTCGCACACCCAAGCGGGCACAACCTCGAAGCGCTGGTCCTCCGGGACGGACGGCATCCGTTCCCGCCGCCAGCCCGCCAAGTCCGGCACGGCCACCTCCACATCGCGAACGAAATGTACTTCCGGTTCGGGTATGACCCACCACCCCCCCGGCCCTGCCCGCCCGAAGTCGAACGGCCCGCCGATGTCGATGTTCAAGCGGCTCCCGGCCAACCGATGCCGCCCCGACGGGCGGGGCTGGGTGTGCAACTGCCCATTCAGGATCTCGCCGGTCACATGATCCGGCAACGCCAGCAGGCGCTCATACAATGGAGAAGGATTGAAGGCTGGGGTGCTTTGCATGGCGGCTTTGGCGACGCGTGATTGTCCGACCCGCATTCTCTCCCTGTGACTCGACCCGTACAAGCCGATGCGTGGAGGCGTGTCCGACATCGTCGGCTTCGACCCCGTCGGCCGCCGGACGTGGCAAGCCCCTGAGCGCACCAGGGATGGTGTGCATCCCGCCCGAAGTGTGTTATGTATCCGACCGGTCCCACCGCCGCGCCATCATGAACGAGCACGCCAAGTCCAGCCATCCGCTGCCCATCGACGAGACCGTCCGGAAACGCGACGAGTTGGCGCCTGGTGCGGATCGGCAAGACCCGCCGTATCCCGATCCTTCCGATGCAGCGCTACTTCTGGGACGGTCTCATCCATTGGTTCCGGACGACCCTGGTGCGCAAGGGTGCCATCGACGCGTCCGCTGGAGCTCTTCGAGGTGGTGGACAATCCCCACGAAGTAGTGGATGCTATTTTCAAGTACTAGGAGCACCGCGGCTTCGGCCTCTCGGCCGAGAAACAAGAGATCCTACTGCATCTATGAGCCCTTCCTCCGTGGATCGGAAGGCGGCCTCGATACGCCGGGCCACGGCGTTGCTCGCGTGGGCGCCGTGCGCGGCCCTGGCGCAAACCGAGACGCCGCAGAACCTCGAGCCCGTGCCGGATGTCCCGCCCCCGCCCGCACGGGTAGAGAGCGGCGAGCCGCTGGAACCCGATGTCCGCATCATCCGCAAGAAGGATGCGACCATCGAAGAGCATCGCATCAACGGCAACCTCTACATGATCAAGGTGATCCCCGTGATCGGCCCGCCCTATTACCTGATGGATCAGGACGGCGACGGGCGCATGGAGACCAATATGAGCGAGCTCCGCGAGAACTTCGTGGTCCCGCAATGGGTGCTGTTCAGCTGGTAGCGTGATCGAGGTCCGCGACTACATCCACGCGATCGGGCGGCGCGCCCGCGACGCCTCCCGTGCCATGGCGCTGGCGCCGACGGCCCGCAAGAACCGGGCGCTCACGTGCATCGCCGAGACCCTGGAGGCACAGGGCGGCGCGATCCTGAAGGCCAATGCCATCGACCTCGCCGAAGGCACGGGGCTCAACCCCGCGCTGCGGGACCGTCTGGCGCTCGATGAGGTGCGCGTCCGAGCCATGGCCGAGGGGCTCCGCCAGATCGCCGCGCTACGCGACCCCATCGGCGAGGTCACGGGCCTCTGCTACCAACCCTCCGGGATCCAGGTCGGGCGCATGCGGGTGCCGCTCGGGGTCATCGGGATCATCTACGAGTCACGCCCGGACGTGACCGCGGAGGTGGCGGGGCTCGGTCTGAAATCGGGGAATGCCGTGATCCTGCGCGGCGGCTCCGAGGCCATCCGCTCGAACCGCGCCATCGCCGCGTGCGTCCACGCCGGCCTCGGCGCCGCCGAGCTGCCCCTCGATGCGGTCCAGCTCATCGGCACGACCGAGCGCGCGGCGGTGGGTGAGCTCGTGAGCCTGTCCGAGTATGTAGACGTCATCGTGCCGCGCGGCGGCAAGGGCTTGATCGAGCGCGTGAGCCGCGAGGCACGGGTCCCGGTCATCAAGCACCTGGACGGCGTGTGCCATGTCTATGTCGATGATCGCGCCGATCTCGACAAGGCCGTCACCATTGCCTACAACGCCAGAACCCACCGCTACGCGGTCTGCAACGCCATGGAGTGCCTCCTGGTCGCCGAGGGCATCGCGGCCCAGTTCCTGGGACGCGTGGGGCCGCTGTACCGGGAGGAGGGGGTCGAGCTGCGCGGCTGCGCGGCGACCTGTGGCCTACTCCCCTACGCGGTTCCGGCCACGGCCGAGGACTGGGGCATGGAATACCTAGCCCCGATCCTGGCGGTGCGCGTCGTCACCGGGATCGACGAGGCCATGGACCACATCCGGCACTATGGATCGCAGCACACCGACGCCATCGTCACGGAGGACCTGGGTCGTGCACAGCGCTTCCTGCGCGAGGTCGATTCCAGCTCGGTCATGATCAATGCCTCAACCCGCTTCGCCGACGGCTTCCAATACGGTCTCGGCGCCGAGGTCGGGATCAGCACCGACAAGCTCCATGCGCGCGGGCCCGTCGGGATCGAGGGCCTCACCTCGCAGAAGTTCATCGTCCTTGGGGATGGTCAGATCCGTACCTGAGTACGGCTGGATCGTGCCAGGTGTTCGGCACCGATCCGCCGCTGGTTTCCTAGCCGTCCTGTCGGTATCCGCGACATCCGTGACGCACCCCGAGCACGGCCTGGCTGGAAGACGCACGTCCCGCGCGCTGCCGCATCGAGAACGGGACCGCCCGAGCTGAGCCCTTGTCCCGAGGCGGTGGACAATCCCCGGGAAGTCGTGAATGCTCGTTTCGAATGAAACCCGTGGGGATCCTGGGAGGTACTTTCGATCCGGTACACCACGGCCATCTGCGCCTCGCCATCGAGATGGCCGAGGCCCTGGACTTGGCCGAGGTGCGGCTCGTCCCGCTCTATCTCCCGCCCCATCGCGAGCCCCCCACCGCCCCGGCGGCCTTGCGCCTGTGCATGCTGGATGCGGCCGTCGCCGACACGCCGCCTCTCACGGTGGATGATCGGGAGTTGCGGCGCGCGCGGGTGTCCTACACGGTCGAGACCCTGGCGGGGTTGAGGGGCGATCTCCCGGGGCTGCCGCTGTGCCTGATCCTCGGGATGGACGCCTTCGCGGGGATCGAGGGCTGGCAGGGCTGGCGGGAGATCATCGGCCTCGCCCACTTGGCGGTGGCCAAGCGGCCGGGGAGCACGCTGTCGCCCTCCGGCGCTATCCAAGACCTACTCGACCGCCACGGCGTGACCGATCCCTCGGACCTGCACCGCCGGGAGACCGGGTGTCTCCTCATCCGCGACGTCCCGGCGCTCGACATCTCGGCCTCCGCCATACGTGCGCGCATCGCCGCCGGCCGCAGCCCGCGCCATCTCCTGCCGGATGCGGTCCTCGAGCTCATCGAAAGGAACAGCCTCTACCGGGAAACTGCAAAGTGATCAAATCAGAGAACCTCCGTGACGTGGCGCTCGCCGCCCTGGACGAGATCAAGGCCATCGATGTCCGGGTGCTCGACGTGCGCCCCCTCACCGACATCACCGATTTCATGATCATCGCGAGCGGGCGCTCCAACCGCCAGGTGCGCGCACTCGCCGACGAGGTCGTGGCAGAGGCCACCCTGCGGGGCGTGCGGCCGCTCGGGGTCGAGGGCCAGGAGCAGGCCGAATGGGTACTGGTCGATCTCGGGGATGTGGTGGTGCACGTGATGCAGCCCGCGACCCGCGACTTCTACCAGCTCGAACGGCTGTGGGACGATACCGCGGTGGGCAGCGGACGGGTGCGTGACCCCGTTGGAGATCCCAGGGCCG
>JACCXJ010000251.1 GCA_013697045.1 Gammaproteobacteria bacterium
GCCCAGTTGCAAGTGGAGGTGGCCGAGTTGCTGGCCCGCGCCGAGGCGGCCGATGCGGAGCCGTTGCCCGAAGGGTTGAACCGGGATTACATGGACGTAATGCTTTTTGGAGGTACAGGACGAACCTCCCCGAGGAGTTGGCGCGGCGTGAGGCGCGCTTGCAAGCCATCGGGCCTTCACCTTGGCTTCGTACTCGGCCTGCTCACGGGCAAAGCGCTCTGCGGCGCGGGCCTCGATCTCGGCCTTCGCCTCGCCGAGGTCGAGCAGTTGAAGGTAGTGCTGCGGCTGTGCCAGGACGTGAAGGCGTTTGCTAACCTCAACGCCTTCGAGCACGCCATCACGCGGGTGGTGGCGATCGCCAGGCAGAATGAAGGGTGGCTCAAGAGCCAGGGTCATGGCCAGAGCCGGCAGGCGATGCCCTCCGGGCTAGCCACGCCGGGCGCGCTCTGATCACAAGGTCCCTCTCCCGCCTCCATGAGAGGCGAGCGGCCAAAGCCTCGCAGGGGGCCGAGGCACAAGGGCGTCCTCCCCCCGCTCCGGCGGGCCGGGCACCCGGGTCCGGCCGGTAGGCCGGGAACAAGCGGAGAGGGCAAGAGCGGCGTCCAACCTGGTCGTCTACTACCAACGCCAACAATCCGGCGAACGCGTGGAACGTCAACTTCAACGACGGCAACGTGAACAACGACGATAAGAACAACACGCTTCACGTCCGGGCTGTGCGTGGCGGCTCGTGATCGGCCCTGATCTCTACTCGTTCCGCGCGTTGTGGCGGCAGTATCGCAACTGCCGCCGCAACAAGCGGAACACGTTTAACGCGCTGGCCTTCGAGGTGGATGCCGAGGCCAAGCTGCTCGTGCTTCAGCAGGAACTTCGTCCCCACAGCTACCGGCCGGGACGCTCGATCTGCTTTATCACGGCGGGGCCAAAACCGCGCGAAGTGTTTGCGGCCGATTTTCGTGACCGCGTGGTGCACCATCTCCTGGTGGCCTATCAGGAGCGGATCTTCGAGCCGCTGTTCATCCACGACTCCTACGCCTGTCGCAGGGGCAAGGGCACGTTCGCGGCAAGCGACCGGCTGATGGCGTTCCTGCGCCGGGTAACGGCGAACGGGCGGCGCGGGGCGTGGGCGCTGAAGCTCGATGTGGCGAGCTTCTTCCCGTCCATCCACAAAGCGACGCTCTATGAGATCCTCGCACGACAGATCAACGATCCGGAAATACGGTGGCTGACCCAGCCACGACCCTTTACCGCTTTCAGTCCCGAAACCGGCGCAAGCCTGGTCCCGAGAGCCTCCATTACCCTGTTCCGCCGGCCAAGAGTCTATTCGGGAAGCACAACGAATGGGGTCTGCCGATCGGCAATCTCACCAGCCAGTTCTGGGGCAACGTGTACCTGAACGAGCTGGACCAGTTCGTGAAGCGGCGCCTGCGGTGCCGCTACTCCCTGCGCTGCGTGGACGATCTGGTGCTGCTCTCCGAGCAACGGGACGAGCTGGTTCGGTGGCGCGGGGAGATCGAGACGTTCCTGCGGGAGCGGCTGCAGCTTGAGCTGCGCGCCGACCAGAAGGAGCCGTTCCCGGTCGGGCGCGGGGTCGAATTCGTCGGCTGGCAGACCTGGTGGAACCGGCGGCTGCCGCGGCGGCGCACGCTCGGGAACCTCGACGCGCGGCTTAAGGCTTTCGAGCGCCAGGCAATGCGGCCCGCTTGCGGCGGGCGGGCGCAGCGGATCGATCTGCGGCACGCGGACGCCGCGCGGCTCCGCTCGGTCGTCGCCTCGTACTCCGGGCACCTCGGGCACGGCCAGGCCATGCGGGCCTGGGAGGCCGCCTGGGATCGGCACCCCTGGCTCGCGGCGTTGTTCGCGCGCCGGGGATGGCAGGTGGCGGAACGCTGGCCGCGGCGGCGGATCGCAGCGGCACGCCGGTTCCAGGGCCAGTACTGGGCGCTCGTGCGCCGCGCTGGCGAAAACTCTCTTGTCTTTTGCCAGGTCGGGCGCTTCGTCGAGTTCCGCGGCCCGCAACGCGTTACGGCCGAGCGGGTTCTGGGGCTGCGGCGGACGTACCTCCCGCGCGGCCCCTATGCGTTCACGGCGGGGTTCCCGGTGCGGTGGTCGGGGTACTACAAGCGGCGGGCGATCGCGCAGGGCCTGACTATCGTGGAGGTACCAGAGCGGCCCGCCCCTCTTGCTTTTGGCTGCAGGGCGCGCGTGCCTAACGGAGGTGCTGGTGCCGGCGACCGCTTGGGTGACGGATCGCCTCGATTAACGCCGGTAGCGAACCAGCCGTCGTCCGTCGCCTCCGCGCGCTGGCGCCACGGCGCGAGATAGGCGTCGAACATTCCGGGCCCGCGGCATCGAGACCCTGCCGCGCGGGTTCTATCTGCGCGCGACGTTCACGGCCGGGCTCCTGCGCCGCCATGTCCTCCTGCCCTGACCGGCCGCACCGCCCATCCGTGCTATCCTTCGATGCCAATCTCAGGCAACGTCATCCCTAAGTAACGTCATCCCGAGGAGCACGCCCTCCACCATGTCGCAGCATCAAGCCGTCGAGCCTCGTTCATCGGTCGCGTGGCGCGATTATTACGCGCTCTGCAAGCCGCGGGTGGTGGCGCTCATCGTGCTGACCGCGGTGGCCGGGATGCTGGTCGCGAGCCCGGGCGAGGTGCCGCTCCAGGCGCTCGTGTGCG
This sequence comes from Gammaproteobacteria bacterium, assembly GCA_013697045.1. Taxonomy (GTDB): domain Bacteria; phylum Pseudomonadota; class Gammaproteobacteria; order JACCXJ01; family JACCXJ01; genus JACCXJ01. Next base: position 2,685 of record JACCXJ010000251.1, read on the forward strand.
GGACCCTCGGCATCGCGCTCGCGGCGGCCTCGGCGGCCGTGATCAACCAGGTCGCCGATCACCGCATCGATGCGCTCATGTCCCGCACCCGTTGGCGACCCCTGCCACAGGGGACCCTCGATAAGCAGAGGGCGCTGTGGTTTGCCGCGGTGCTGGGGGTGGCGGCGATGGGACTCCTCGGGTTCTACGTCAACGTCCTGACCGCGGTATTGACCCTCCTCTCGCTCATCGGCTATGCGGTCGTGTATACGATGTTCCTGAAGCGAGCGACCCCCCAGAACATCGTGATCGGCGGTGCCGCCGGGGCGGCCCCGCCGGTGCTCGGTTGGACCGCCGTGACGGGGAGCGTGGACCCGCACGCGCTGTTGCTGTTCCTCATCATCTTCGCCTGGACCCCGCCGCATTTCTGGTCGCTCGCCATCTGCCGCCGCGGGGACTACGCAGAGGCCGAGATCCCGATGCTGCCCATCACCCACGGCCTCGACTATACGCGCTTGCAGATCCTGCTCTATACGGTGGTGCTGACGGTGGTGAGCCTCTTGCCGTTCGCGACCTATATGAGCGGCCTCTGGTACCTCGCCGGCGTGCTGGTCCTCGACGCCGGTTTCCTGTATCACGCGATCCGCATGCAGCGCGACCACGACGACCGCCTGGCGATGAAGACCTTCGGTTATTCGATCGTTTATCTGGCGATCCTGTTCCTGTTGCTGGTCGCGGATCATTATTGGTATCTCTACCACCCCGGATGAGCACCCCCGCGGCCACCTATCGGGCGCCGATGTCCTCGATGGAGCCGCCACGCTGGCTGTGGCTGTGGTTCCCGCCGCTGCTCTTGATCCTGGAGCTTGGCGTTCGGGTCTATAGTGGCGCGGCCTACAACCGCTGGTTCGATACCGAGTTGGGGGTGGTCGAGTTGGCCACGCCCGTGGCCTCGGCGCTCGGAGTCGTTGCCGGGATCGCGGCCTTGCGCCATCGGACCCGTCTCCCGACGGGCTGGCTCCAGGGCTGGGTGGTGCTCGTTACCCTGGCCTGCGTGTATTTGACCGGCGAGGAGCTGAGCTGGGGCCAGCAGCTCCTCGGCTGGTCCACACCCGAGTCGCTCGTGGCCGTCAACAAGCAGGGCGAGACGAACCTCCACAACATCAGCAGTTGGTTCAATGAAAAACCGCGTATGCTGCTCGAGCTGTTCGTCCTCTACGGCGGGATCATCCGTGTGCTCATGCGGCGTGGCGGCGTGAAAAAGGGCGACTGGCGGGCCTGGTTCTGGCCGGCTCCTATCTGCCTGCCGAGCGCGCTCCTCGCCATCCTGGTGCGGGTGCCCGATCGCCTGGAGGATTTGTTCGGGATCGGCCCCCTGCCGTTTGCCATCCGCTGGAGCGAACCGCAGGAGTATTACTTCGCCCTGTTCCTGTTCCTGTATCTATTATCGATTTGGTATCGGGTCCGCCGTACCGATTAGCGGATCGATCGAACCGCGACGACGCGGGTCCTTTGAAGTGCCTACCATGAAAAACCCGTGGCCGTGACACGAGACGGCACGGCGGGACGCGTAGACCCGCCCAATCCCGCCTTGCGAAGGGACCCCCCCAACCCCCCCCTTGCGAAGGGGGGGGAGGGGGGGTCCTCGCGCCGGGCCGCTTGAGACCGCTGCGTGATCTGCTGCCGTATCTGCGACCCTACGCAGCGATCATGGCGCTGGCCGCCGTCGTGCTGGTGGTGGCTTCCGGCGCCTTGCTGATCCTGCCCATGGCCTTCAGGCGGATCATCGACGCCGGGCTCCTGGGCCCCGAGCCTGCTGCCCTCGATGGCCATTTTCTCACCTTGTTCGCGATCGCAGCGCTCATTGCCGTGTGCGTCGCCTTGAGACACTACCTCGTGTCGTGGCTCGGCGAGCGCGTGGTCGCCGATCTCCGCAACGCGGTCTACGCGCGCGTCATCACCTTGAGCCCGGGATTTTTCGAGGTCACGCCTACCGGCGAGGTGCTCTCCAGGCTCACGGCCGATGCGACCTTGGTCCAGTCCCTGGTCGGATCGAGCGTATCCATCGCCTTGCGCAGCGCGGTAACGCTTTGCGGCGCCCTGGTCTTGATGGGACTGACGAGCCCGCGGCTCGCGGGTCTCGTCCTCTTGCTCGTGCCCGCCGCCCTCGCGCCCTTGATGGTGCTGGGACGCCGTGCCCGGCGGTTGTCGCGCGAGAGCCAGGACCGGCTCGCTGAGGCGGGCGCACTCGCGGGGGAGACCTTGAACGGGATCGCGACCGTGCAGGCCGCGGTGCTCGAGGGATGGTTCGCCCGTCGCATGGCCGAGCGGGTGGAGCAGGCCTTCGATGCGGCCCGGAAGCGCTTTCGCAATCGCGCCGGGCTTGCGGCGCTCGCTATCATCGCCGTGTCGGGGGCCATGCTGTTCGTGCTCCTGGTGGGTGCAAAGGCGGTCCTTGCCGGGCAGATGAGCGGTGGGGAACTCGGGCAGTTCGTCCTATATGCGGGTATCGTGGCGCTCTCTACGGCGGCATTGAGCGAGGTCTTCGGCGATGTGCAGCACGCCGCCGGCGCCATGGAACGGCTGATGGAGTTGTTGCGGGCCGGATCCGAGGTGTGCGCACCCGTCCCGGCGCGCTCGCTCTTGCACCCCACGCGCGGCAGGATCGAATTCAGCGATGTGAGCTTCGACTATGCCACGCGGCCGGAAATACCCGCGCTCAGGGGTTTCGATTTGACCGTGGAGCCGGGGGAGACGGTGGCGCTGGTCGGGCCCTCGGGTGCGGGAAAGACCACGGTGTTTCGCCTGCTCCTGCGGTTCTACAACCTCGGGGCGGGCAGCATCCGCCTCGATGGCATCGACATCGCGCACGCGCACCCGCAGGCGCTGCGCGAGCGCATCGCCCTGGTGCCGCAGGAACCCGTGATCTTCGCGATGGATGCAATGGAAAACATCCGTCTCGGGCGGCCCGAGGCCGGTGATCCGGAGGTGATGGCGGCGGGGCGTGCCGCCGTGGCCGACGAGTTTCTCGCGCGTCAACCCGAAGGCTACCGCACCTTCCTCGGTGAGCGCGGCTTGAGGCTCTCGGTGGGTCAGCGGCAGCGCATCGCGATCGCGCGCGCCATCCTGAGAAACCCGCCCATCCTGCTCTTGGATGAGGCCACCAGCGCGCTCGATGCCGAGAGCGAACGGCTCGTACAATCGGCCCTGGCCGGGCTCATGGAGGGCCGCACGACGATCGTTATCGCGCACCGCCTGGCGACGGTGCGCCGGGCCGATCGCATCGTGGTCCTGGATCGCGGGGAGATCGTGGCGGTCGGCACCCACACAACGCTCGTGCGTCAGGGCGGCTTGTACGCGCGGCTGGCGGCCCTCCAGTTCGGCGAAAAGCGCGGCGGTGCCAAAGGAAAACACTTGGGGGGGATATCGGTATGAGCGGCGACGGGCTTATTGAAGGGGGCCGGTCGTTCTTGCCGGTCTGCAACGCGGCGGGACGAATCGCGCCGTGCGGCGAAAGCGCCGGGAGGCATCGCGGGATGGCGCTCGAACAAGAACAAGGCCGGTTCTCTGACGATCCCCGGCCTTGTGAGTGTTGCCGCGAGAGACCGCGGCCGCTTACTTGGTTTTGCGCTTCGCGGCCGTCTTGGGGGCGGCCCGGCCCGCGGGTTTCGCGGTCTTGGCCGCCGGCTTGGCCGGCTTTTTCGCGCTGGCTGCTGTCTTTGCCATGATTCTCTCCAATGGTTGAAGGAACTCCATGGCAATCCGTGCCCATGCATCGATCCGTGACCAAAGCCCTATTAGATACCAAGGCCCGATCGATGCGAGTTACGGCCGGTTGTTCACCTGTTTTCGTCCGTTGACACCGTAACCCTTTTATTATTAAAGCACGTCATGTGCCTGGGTCAAGGGGCTAAGCGCGCAAGCCCCAGGGTGGTAGTGAGAAATGCGGGCTTAGGAGGGCGCCGCGATCGGGGGGGAGGGGCTAGGTTTGCGCGCGTCTCGGTCGTTCTCCGTTCGACGGTTGCCGCCTTCCTCGCTCTCGCGATATCGTTCCGATACGGTTCGCGACGGCGGTATCTGGTCTCGGAGCGATGACCGCATCGAGGATGGTGCTGGGGGATGATATTGGCGAGGGGAAGAGCGTGATGACGACCTTACAACGACTACAAGACCTCTTGGTCAAACGCTTCGATCTGGAGCGCAAAGACCTCGATCCCGCTGCATCGCTGGAGCAGCTCGGGCTCGATTCCATGGGCACTATCGATCTGATGTTTCAGGTCGAAGACGAGTTCGGGGTGACCTTTCCGCGCGACGCGGACGCGCTCAAGACCGTGCAGGATGTCGTGGACTGCATCGAGCGCTTGCTGGCGGACGCGGCACCGGTCGATTCCGATCGGGGGCCTGTGCCTTGAGGCGGGTCGTGGTGACCGGGATGGGTGTGATCTCCCCGCTCGGTCAGAACCCCGCGGCGTTCTTTGAGAACCTCCTGGCCGGCGTCTCCGGGGTTCGACGTCTCCCGGACGAATTCCGGAAGCGGCTCTCGGTGACGGTGGCGGCGCCGGCGGCGTTCGACGCGGCCCGGCATTTCAGCGAGCCGAGGCTGCGGATCCTGGACCGCGTCAGCCAGTTCGCGATCGTCGCCGCCGGCCAGGCGCTATCCGATTCGGGGCTCGAGCTCGCGGCAGAGGACCGCGACCGCATCGGGGTGTATCTCGGCACCGGCATGGGCGGGGCCGAGACCACCGATGAAGGCTACGCGACGTTTTATGGTAGGGGCTCGGATCGGGTCCGGCCCTACACGGTGCTCATGTCCATGAACAACGCCCCCGCCTCGTGGATCGCGCTGGAGCACGGGCTCGGGGGCCCGAACATCACCTATTCGACCGCCTGCTCTTCGTCGGCCGTGGCGGTGGGAGAGGCCTACCGGGCGATGCAGCGCGGGGAGGCGGAGGTGATGTTCGCGGGGGGCAGCGAAGCGCCCTTGACACAAGGGACGCTCAAGGCCTGGGATGCCTTGCGCACGCTGGCGATCGAAGACCCCGAGGATCCGGCGCGCTCGTGTAAACCCTTCGCCAAGGACCGCACCGGGCTCGTGCTCGGCGAAGGGGCGGCGGTCCTCCTGCTCGAATCCCTGGACCATGCCCGGAAGCGCGGCGCCCCGATCCGAGGCGAGATCGGGGGTTACGGTCTGTGCACCGATTGCGGCCACCTCACGCGGCCCTCGGTCGCGGGCCAGGCGCGCGCCATGCGTCTGGCGCTCGCGGATGCGGCGGCCACCCCGGCGGACGTCGACTATATCAACGCCCACGGCACCGGCACCCTGCAGAACGATGTCGTCGAGACGCAGGCGATCAAAGAGGTCTTCGGCGATCGCGCCCGCCGTATCCCGGTGAGCGCGACCAAATCGATGCACGGCCATCTGCTGGGCGCGGCCGGGGTCATGGAGCTGGTGGCGACCTTCTTGGCCATGCGTCGCGGCGCGATCCCGCCCACCATCAACTTGCACATCCCGGATCCGGACTGCGATCTCGATTATGTGAAGGACCGCGGCCGTGAGGGTGTGGATATCGGATTGGCGCTCTCCAACTCCTTTGCCTTCGGCGGCACCAACGCCGTCCTGGTGGCGCGGGCGATGGATTGAGGCACCGGCCTCCAGCCCCGGTTTCCGTTCACCGCCCGGGAGCTTGCGTGACCGGCGTCGCGGTCCGGTGGCGCGCGTGTGGTCGATCGATGGTGTATAGTTCTAGCAAATGACAAGACCCGCGCCGGGAGATTGTAAACGTAAGCCGGTTCAGGCGGCAGTGCCAAACCGGTCCGGCGGTGGGCTGGCGGGGCGATCAGGACGGAGGCGAGGATGAGCGGGCCGCGGCACCGGTTCGGGGCGGCCAGGGTATAGCCTTGCTTCAACGGCAGGCACTCCGATGACAGGTTATGGGATTGGGGTGGAATCCGGATTACCCACGGTCGTGGTGATCGACGATAGCGCGGCCGTGAGAGGCTACTTTGAGCTCTGCATGGGGCCGCTCGCAGTGGACGTCAAGTCCTACCCGTCCGCGTCGGCTTCCCTGGAATACCTCTCCAGCGGTGGTGCGGCCCTGATCTTTCTGGATATCATCATGCCCGGCAAGGACGGGCTGACCTTCCTGGAGGAGTTGCGCAGCCATCCCTTGCACCGCGACACCCCGGTGGTGGTGATGAGCTCCAAGGACTACCGCCAGGACAAGGGCATCGCGAGGCAGCTCGGGGCCGAGTATGTCACCAAGCCGGTCGCCTCGCGCACCATTCAGGACCTGGTGATCCAGCTCGCGAGGGCGGAACCGAGGGGCGCCGCGCAGGGCGCATGAGCGGGGCCTACCTCCGATTCCGGGGTGTGCGCGGCTCGCACGCGGTCCCCGCCGCGAGCCACATGGGGGTGGGCGGAAACACCTCCTGTGTCGAGCTCCGCGCCGATGACCACCTCCTCATCTGCGATGCCGGGACCGGGATCATCCCGCTCGGCGAGGACTTGATGGGGGACGGCACGCCGCGCGAGGCGCTGGTTGTCGTCACCCATTACCATTGGGACCATATCTGTGGCCTGCCCTTTTTCCAGCCGGCCTTCGACCCGGCCTGGCGCCTGTGCTTCTTTGGTCCCGGCAGGGACGCGGACGAGATCCGGCGGCGCCTCTCCGATCAGATGCGCGCCCCCTATTTTCCAGTACAGACCGAGCACTGGACGGCCGCGACCCGTTATCTCGATCCGAACGACGGCGGCCTGCGCCACGGCCCGTTCCGGATCCACTATGATCATGTCCACCATCCGGGCGCGACTTACGGGTATCGTATCGAGGCAGCGGGGAAGACCATCGTCTATGTCTCCGACAACGAATGCGGGTTCCTGTCGAGATCGATCGAGGACCGCGTCCATGAATTCCCGGATGCCGAGCACGATCATTTACGCCGCATCGAGAGCGAGGAGCGCGCCCGCGAGCTGGCCTTGCTGCAGGGCGCCGACGTCTTGATCCACGATGCGCAGTACACCCCGGATCAATACCGCCAGAAACGCGGCTGGGGTCACTCGTGCTTCGTGGATACCGTCAACCTGGCGATCGATGGCGGGGTCAAGGCCTTATATCTCTATCACCACGACCCCTCGGCGACCGATGGCGCCCTGCAGGGGATCCAGGACGAGGCGCTCGCCGTCATCGCGGATCGGCGCTCGCCCCTCGTCTGCCACCTGGCCCGGGAGGGATTGACGGTGGATCTCGCTGGATAAAGGGGTCGGAGTCAATTTTGTGACCTCGATGGACAACGATGATCAGCAGTCTCCGGCAAAATTGACTCCGACCCCTTTATCCGTGCACATCATCGTGAACGGCAGGGAACGGGAGCTGCCCGAAGGTCTGACCTTGGCCGGCCTCCTCGAGGCGCTGGGCGTTCGAGGTCGGTTCGCGGTGGAGGTCAACGGCGAGATCGTCCCGCGCGGTCGGTATGCGGCCGACCACCTGAAAGAGAGCGATCGGGTGGAGGTGGTCCGCGCCATCGGCGGCGGATGAGTCGGTGATAAAGGGGTCGGAGTCAATTTTGCCGGAGACTACTGATCACCGTTGTCCATTGAGGTCACAAAATTGACTCCGACCCCTTTATCACCGTGAGCGAAGACCGGCTGGTCATCGCCGGCGTCCCCTATCGGTCCCGGCTCCTCATCGGCACCGGCAAGTATCGCGACCTCGACGAGACGCGCCGCGCCGTCGACGCGAGCGGTGCGGAGATCGTGACCGTCGCGCTACGCCGCACCAACATCGGACAAGATCCGGGCGAGCCCAATCTCCTCGACGTGCTCCCGCCGACCCGCTATACCATCCTGCCCAACACGGCCGGCTGTTATGACGCCCCATCGGCGATCCGCACCTGTCGCCTCGCCCGCGAGTTGCTGGAAGGCCATGCGCTCGTGAAGCTGGAGGTGCTGGGCGATGAGAAGACCCTGTTTCCGGATATCCCCGCGACCCTTGCGGCCGCCGAAGTGTTGGTGGGCGAGGGCTTCGAGGTCATGGTCTACACCAACGACGACCCGATCATGGCCAAGTGTTTCGAGCGCATCGGCTGCGTCGCCGTGATGCCGCTCGCCGCCCCCATCGGCTCGGGGCTCGGGATCCGCAATCCGTATAACATCCGCACCATCGTCGAGAACGCCACGGTCCCGATCCTGGTCGACGCCGGGGTCGGCACCGCCTCCGATGCCGCCATCGCCATGGAGCTCGGGTGCGACGGGGTGTTGATGAACACCGCCATCGCGGGGGCGAAGGACCCGGTCCTGATGGCGAGCGCCATGTGCAAGGCGGTGGCGGCCGGCCGCGAGGCCTATCGGGCCGGACGCATCCCCCGGCGCGCCTACGCCAGTGCCTCCTCGCCGATCGACGGGTTGTTTTTTTGATGGATAAAGGGGTTAAAAAAGGGGTCGGAGTCAATTTTGTCGGAGACTGCTGATCATCGTTTTCGATCGAGGCCACAAAATTGACTCCGACCCCTTTTTTAACCCCTTTATCCCCCCCGCGCCCGGTGCGGAGCTTCGTGCGCCGCGAGGGCCGCATCACCGAGGCCCAGCGCCGGGCGCTCGAAACCCTATCCTCTTGCTACCAGGTGCCGGGTGGTGAGGACGCCCTCGACCTTGCCGCCCTGTTTGGGCGCGAGGCCGAGCGCTACCTGGAGATCGGCTGCGGGGCCGGAGAGACCCTGGTGGCCCTGGCCGCGTGCCACCCCGAGAACGACTACCTCGGGGTCGAGGTGTACCGGCCAGGTCTCGGGCGTCTCTTGCGCGACATCGCCGCCGCCGCGCTGGTCAACGTCCGCGTGCTCGTGGACGACGCCGTGGAGGTCCTTGCCGAGCGCGTCCCGGACCATTGCCTGTCCGGTGTGTACCTATTCTTCCCCGACCCCTGGCCCAAGTCGCGCCATCACAAACGCCGGTTGATTCAGCCCCCGTTTGCCACGCTTCTGCGGGAGAAGCTCCGGCCCCATGGGCGCGTCTTCGTGGCCACGGACTGGGAGGATTATGCCCTGCATATCCTGTCGGTGATGTCGGGCGAGGCGGGTTTCGTGAACCTGGCCGGGACCGCTGCCTTCGCCCCGAGACCATGCTGGCGCCCGCTCACCCGCTATGAGCAGCGGGCTCGCCAGCGGGGGTACGTCGTGCGTGACATGGTGTTCGCGCCGGCTATTCATTCACAAACCGGTCGTACGGCTGAGCGCTTGTGAAAAAACCTACTGCGCTCGCGACCTCCCTCGACCCCGTGCGTAACCCCCTCCCGCCCGGCGAGCCGCTCCTCTGGTACCGGATCTCCGCAGTTCTGGGCCGAGGGCGCTCGGGGTTCACGTATCTCGCCCGCGACCTCACCCTGGACCGCGAGGTCGTGATCAAGGAATGCCTGCCCGAGGGGATTGCAGCCCGGTCGGAAGGCAGCGCCGTCGGTCCCCTGGCCGCCGGGGGGGAGGTGCGCTGTGCCGAGGCGCGGCGGTCCTTTATCGCCGCGGCGCAGGGGGTTGCGATCGCCAAGGGCGCGCACCTCGTGGGGATGCTGAATGCCTTCGAGGCCAACGGTACTGCCTATGCGGTGATGGAGCGCGAAGCGGGAACGGACCTCGCGCAGCGGGCGCTCTTGGGCCCGCTTTCCGCGGGACAGCTGCTCGCGATCGCGGAGGGGATCCTGGGGGCGCTGGAGCGGCTACATCGGGCGGGCGTGATCCACGGCGACGTAAAGCCCGCGAACCTGCGCATCGGGCCTGGGCAGAGGGCGGTGCTGGTCGACTTCGGGGTCGCTGCCCTGCCTTGTGGCGGGCACCCGGGCGCGGCGCTCAATATCGGTTCGAACCCTTATGCCCCGATGGAGCTCTCCTACGAGGACCCTGAGCTCCGGGGCCCCTGGACCGACGTCTATGGACTGGCGGGGGCGTTCTATACCGTCGTGACGGGCAGGACCCCACCGCCAGCATTGGACCGGAGTCACGCGGTCCTCCAGGGAGCCCCCGATCCGCTGGAACCCGCGCTCAGGGTGGCTGCCGGTGCCTATCCCGCGGGGCTCCTGCAGGCCATTGACCATGGGCTCGGATTTACCCCGACCCAACGGCCCTTGTCGGTCGCGGCGTATCGGCAGGAGCTGGTGCGAGCCATCGGCGGTGAGAACCAGGCGGAGCTCCCCCTCGCCCCTATCTACCGAGACCGCGGATCCCGCGGTCCGCCGGGGCGCAACCGAAAACGGCGGCGCCCTCACCCGTTAACGGCGGTGGTGACCGCTCTCTTCGTTGTCGTCGCCGGCTATTGGCCCACGGTCCTCTTGGATGAAGCGTCGGCCCCGGAGGGCGACCCGATTGCCTCGACCCCGCAGCCTTCGTCTGCGCCCAGCGAGGGCGGAGCGGGATGGCGCAGCTCGGATGCGGTCCCGGCCCACCCCGGTAATCGGGTTACCGGGGTGGGCGCGTTAGCACGCGAGGCCGAGGCTGCTGCCCTGCTCGCCGGTGCAGAGCTCGACCTGAAAGCCGACCGACTCGTGTTACCCCAAGGCGAAAACGCCCTGGCCAAGTACGAAGCCGTGCTCCGGCAGGAGCCCGAGCATCCACAGGCCCGCGCGGGCAAGGAACGCATCCTGGCTCGCTTGCTCGATCTCGCGCGGTCCTCTTCCGAGGCCGGGTCCTGGGAGCAAGCGGAGACCTATCTCGATCAGGCGGTCCTCGCAGCGGCGGGCTCGGAAGCCGTCGTGCGCGAACGCGAAACGCTACGCGCTCGCCGGCTGGAGGCGGAGCGCCAGCGGATCGCTACGGAGGTGCGACTCGCCGAAGGGCGCCACCTGTTCGACAAGCTCGTCGCCCTCTCCCGGGAGGCGATCGATGGCGGGAACTGGTCGAGGGCGGAGGCTTATCTCACGCCGGCCGGCTCAATGCCGGGGGCTTCGGAGGCGGAGCTGAACCGCGTGCGGGACGTTCTTGCGGCACGCAAGGCCGAGGAGGCGCAGCGCGGACGGGAGGCGCAACGGGCGGCGGAGGCGCGCCGGCGCACCCGCGAGCTGGCGGAGCGCGCGGCGCGAGCCATGGACGAAGGGGAAGGGAACCGCGCGGAGGCTGATCTCGACGAGCTCGCCTCCCGGAGCCCGCGATCGGCGCGGCTTGCAAGGTTGCGCAAAGGGCTGGCTTCCCGCAGGGCGCCTGAGATGCCGGCATGGCCATCGGACGGTCAGGCGGACCACGGCGACGTGCCACGGCCGGCCGCGACCGTGGCGATCCTGGAAGCGGCCCCGACACGAGCGCTGGTGCGGCCCGGGGACACGATCGAGTTCTACACCCGCTTCAACGTCGTCCCCCCGCCAGGCCGGCCGGACGCCTATGTCGAGGCCACCTGGATTCTGAAACGCGACGGCCGAAGCTTGGGCCAACCGGGTGCCACGTCGGCCTTCGCGAAGTCCGGGATCGGGCTGCTCTCTACGGCGCTGACCCTCCCGGGGGGTACCGTTCCGGGGCGCTATACGGTCGAGCACCGCATCGAGACCGAGAACGGTCGGGACAGCGCCCGCTCGCAGTTCTCGGTAGTCTCGCGCTGAATCTGGGCGTAACAACCCTGCCCTTGCCGCCCCTCGTCGGGGAATACTGGGGGGCTGGCCCTTTATTATTATGACGATTGGGCCTAGGCGGCGTGCCGGTGCCGTGGCCGGCGGCGGTGGGATGGGCGGGCGCCCGCGGGCGTCGGCGGGGGCACTAGGAGGTCCGGGGTCACCGGCAGGACCCGGATCTTGTCGCCGATGTAGGCCTCGATCTCCGCCAGGGAATAGACGAATTCCTCGCAGGCCAGACTGATCGCCTGGCCGCTCGCCCCGGCCCGCGCGGTGCGGCCGATCCGATGGACATAGTCCTCGGCGTTCTGGGGCAGGTCATAGTTGAAGACGTGGGTCACGTCGGGGATGTGCAGGCCGCGTGCGGCGACGTCGGTCGCCACCAGGAACGGGAGATCGCCCTTTCCGAAACGGGAGATGAGCCGCTCGCGTTCTCGCTGAGGCACGTCGCCGGACACGAGGCGCGCCTCGAGCCCGGTCCGGGACAGCCGCTCGGTGATGTATTCCGCGGCGCGCTTGGTGTTGACGAAGATCAGGGTGCGCGGCTCGGGGAGCACGCGCAAGAGGTTCCAGAGCACGGACAGCTTCTCGCGGCTCTCGACGTGATAGAGCCGCTGGCTGACCTCGTCGACCGTCACCTTGTCCGGTTCGATGGTGACCATCTGCGGGTTGTTCATGTGCTCGTAGGCGAGCTCGTGCACGCGGCAGGACAGGGTCGCGGAAAACAGCATGGATAGGCGCTCTTCCGGTTTCGGCATGCGGCGCAAGAGATAGCGCAGATCGCGGATGAACCCCAAGTCGAACATGCGGTCCGCCTCATCGATCACCGCGACCTCGATGGCGTGCAGGTCCAAGGCCCGCTGTTTGAAGTAGTCGATGAGCCTTCCGGGCGTTCCGACCAGGAGATCGACGCCGGACAGGAGCATGTCGCGCTGTTTCTCGTAATCGATGCCCCCGTACACCAAACCCATACGGATACCGGTGAGCTGACCGAGGGTGACGGCGTCCTGATGGATCTGGATGGCCAGCTCGCGGGTCGGGGCGATGACGATGGCACGGGGCGGGTGGGGCCGGCGCTCGGCTCCGCCGGCACGGCGCAGGAGCCGCTCACAAGCGGCCAGCACGAATGCCGCGGTCTTGCCGGTGCCGGTCTGGGCCTGGCCTGCGACGTCCTGGCCGGCGAGGAGCAACGGCAGGGTCTCAGCCTGAATCGGAGTACAGTATTCGAACCCGGCGGCGTGTACGCCCTGCAAAAGGCACGGGTCGAGGCCGAGCGTCGCGAAGGAGGTTCCGGTAAGGTGTGTCTGATACATGATCCCTCTAGCATAACCCAATCGCGGGTCGGTGTGGGCTTGCCCCGACTCGACCCCCGGGTAGACTTGCCCGAGACTTGCCCAGGGTAGACTTGCATTCTGTGGGGTACTCGGCCCACAATGATTGAACGACAAGACGCGGGGGTGGGATGAGGCGGGATGAGCGAGCACATGCTTCACGTGACCGACGACAGCTTCGAGGAGGAGGTGTTGAAATCCAAGCTGCCGGTCCTCGTAGACTACTGGGCCGAATGGTGCGCACCGTGCCGGGCGATCGCCCCGCTCCTGGATGACATCTCCCACGAGTACGAAGCGCGGCTCAAGGTGGCCAAGCTCAATGTCGATGAGAACCCCAAGACGCCACCCAAGTACGGCATCCGGGGGATCCCGACCTTGCTGATCTTCAAGGAGGGCAGCGTCGAAGGGACCAAGGTAGGGTCTCTGTCGAAGTCCCAGCTCATGGCGTTTATCGACAGCCATATCTAGTCGCGCCATATGTAGTCACGGAGCTCCACCCCGAATCCCTGGTCCCCCTGTCCAATTCCATCTACCTGGTCCAAGACACCGACTCTCACAGAACCCAGTAGCACACCCGCCGCGCCGTGTGCGCCGGGGCTGGACGCGCCCAAGACCGCGTGCTAGCGTAGCATCCGGAACGCACCCCGCCTTTCCCGGTCGTTCCGCCAAAATCGCGGCTCTCCTCATCCCACGGATTGGGGTCTTTCCCGTATCTAGCCCCGTCTAGCTGATCGACCATGAACCTGACTGAACTCAAGCAGAAACCCGCCTCCGATCTGATCCAACTCGCCGAGGGCCTGGGCCTCGAAGGCGTCGCGCGCTCCCGCAAGCAGGACGTCATCTTCGGTATACTCAAGGCCCATGCCAAGAAGGGCGAGGACATCTCGGGCGACGGCGTCCTGGAGATCCTGCAGGATGGCTTCGGGTTCCTGCGTTCGGCGGATAGCTCTTATCTCGCCGGTCCCGACGATATCTACGTGTCTCCCAGCCAGATCCGGCGCTTCAACCTCCGCACCGGCGACGTGATCTCCGGGAAGATCCGGCCGCCCAAGGACGGCGAGCGCTACTTCGCGCTCCTCAAGGTCAACGAGATCAACTTCGAGCCCCCCGAGGCGGCCAAGAACAAGGTTTTGTTCGAGAACCTGACCCCGCTGTTCGCCCATAACCGCATGCAGCTCGAGGTCGGCAACGGCACCACCGAGGACCTGACACCCAGGGTCATCGATCTCGTGGCGCCCATCGGCAAGGGCCAGCGTGGCCTCATCGTGTCGCCCCCGAAGGCCGGAAAGACCATGATGCTCCAGGGCATCGCCCATTCGATCACGGGCAACCACCCGGAATGCTACGTCATCGTGCTGCTCATCGACGAGCGCCCCGAGGAGGTGACGGAGATGGAGCGCTCGGTGCGCGGCGAGGTCATCTCCAGCACCTTCGACGAGCCCGCGACGCGCCATGTCCAGGTCGCCGAGATGGTGATCGAGAAGGCCAAGCGACTCGTCGAGCACAAGATGGACGTGGTGATCCTACTCGATTCCATCACCCGCCTCGCGCGCGCCTACAACACCGTGGTGCCGGCCTCCGGCAAGGTCCTGACCGGCGGCGTGGACGCCAATGCCCTGCACAAGCCCAAGCGTTTCTTCGGCGCGGCGCGCAACATCGAGGAGGGCGGGAGCCTGACCATCATCGCCACCGCCTTGATCGATACCGGTTCGCGCATGGATGACGTGATCTTCGAGGAGTTCAAGGGGACCGGGAACATGGAGATCCACCTCGATCGGCGCATCTACGAGAAACGCATCTTCCCGGCCATCAACATCAACCGTTCCGGGACGCGGCGCGAAGAGCTGTTGACCGATCCCGACGAGCTTCAGAAGATGTGGATCCTGCGCAAGCTCCTAAACCCCATGGACGAGGTCGCCGCCATGGAGTTCCTGCTCGATCGCCTCAAGGTCACCAAGGTCAACTCGGAGTTCTTCGATTCCATGAAACGCGCCTGATCGAAAGGCCGACCCTCATCGGCCTTCTTCCGATTGCCCCTGGTCCAATTGGTAGTAGCGCATCAGGATCTCGGCCACCTCCGGGCGCGCGAACTCGATGGGCAGTTGCTGCCCGGCCGCCAATAGCTCGCGCACCGTGGTCCCTGAAAGCTGCACAAAGTCCTCGGCGCCATGGTCCGGGGCGTCGCGCATCATGACCACGCGGTTCAGCTTCTTGGAATAGGCGGTATTGTCGGCTCCAAAGATCTGGATGCGGAGCGCGTCCTTGGGGACCTCCTCCGCGAAGATCTGCTGGGCATCGAAGGGCCCGTAGAAGCTCCCGACACCGGCGTGGTCGCGGCCGACGATCAGATGGCTGCAACCGCAATTCTGCCGGAACACGGCGTGCAGCACGGCCTCCCGCGGCCCTGCATAGAGCATGTCGAATCCATAGCCGGTGATCATCACGGTATTCGGCGGAAAATAGACCTCGACCATCTTGCGGATCGCCGCGTCGCGGACCGCCGCCGGGATATCGCCTGCCTTGAGCTGCCCGAGGAGCATGTGGATCAGGACCCCGTCGGCATGCACGGCCTCGCGCGCCATCTTGCACAGCTCCTCGTGGGCGCGGTGCATGGGGTTGCGGGTCTGGAAGGCGACCACCGTCCGCCACCCTCGTTCCTGCATCTCGTTGCGGATCTCGACCGCGGTCCGGAAGGTGTCGGGGAAGTCCTGCTGAAAATAGCTGAAGTTCAACACCTCGATGGGGCCCGACAGGCAATGGCGCCCGAGCGAGCGGAAGGTCGCGACGCCCGGGTGTTTGGGGTCCTCGGTGCGAAAGAGCTTTCTGGTGATGAAGGCGAGTTGTTCCTCCGTGAGCGTCTCGATGGCCTCGATGGCCTGGATCGCGAGCACCGGCCGCCCCTCGACATTGGGGTCGCGCAGGGCGACGCGGCGTGCGCCGCCGATAGCAGTGACCTCATCGGTGAGGTTCAGGATCGGCACGGGCCAGAAGAGACCGGCGGTGGTGTGCATGCGCTCCGCGACAGAGAGCGCATCGGCGGCACCCATATAGCCTCGCAGCGGGTTGAAATAACCGGCCCCGAGCATCACCGCATTGGCCGCGGCCGCCGACGAAAGAAGCACCGAGGGGAGCCCCTGGGCTTCGCGTTGCAACTCGTGGTGGCGTTGTACGTCGTACACGAACAGGGGATGCAGGGTCTCCGAACCGTGGGGTTGAATCATGCAGTCGGTCTCTCGGAATATTGGAGTATCAGCGGTGAGCGGACGCGATCGCGCCCTGCGGCCGCTCCTCGGGCGACGCCCGCCGCGCCACGAAGCTGGCACGATCGCCGTTCTTGACGATGTCGCCCATATGGAAGCCGAACGCGCCCGCGCGTCGGTCACTATAGTAGAATCGCAGGGCGTGCAGGATCGTCGGGAAGGCCAGTCGATCCCAGGGTATCGACATCTCGTCCAAAGGCTGGACCTCCAGGCTCTCGGGTCCCGGCTCGCCGTCCACTGCGATGACCTCGGCGCGGAAGATCATGTACACCTGGCTGACGTGGGGAAGATTCAAGAGGGCGAAGAGACCGCTGACCTCGACTCGGGCATTGGCCTCTTCTTGCGTCTCGCGTACCGCCGCCTCGAGCGCCGTTTCGCCGTTCTCCATGAACCCGGCCGGCAGGGTCCAGAGCCCGTAGCGGGGTTCGATGGCGCGCCGGCATAGGAGGATCCGATCGCCCCATTCGGCGATGCAGCCCGCCACGATCTTGGGGTTCTGATAATGGATGTAGCCGCAGGCCGTGCACACCTCGCGCAGGCGGTTGTCTCCTTCGGGGATGCGCCGCTCGATGCGCGCGCCGCAATGGTTGCAATAGTTCATAGCAGGGGCAGGAGGGACGGCCAGACGTTTTCCAACATCGCTTCCTGGGCCTCGGGTTTGGGGTGTATGCCGTCCTCTAGCATGCGTTCCGGTTTATCGGCGATGCCCTCCAGGATGAAAGGGCTCTTGCGCACCCCGAAGCGCTCGGCCAGATCGCGGTAGATCTCGCGCAGCCCCTCGGTGTACGCACGCCCGTAATTGGACGGTATTTCGACGGGGATCAATAGCACCTTGGCGCCGCGCGCGAGCGATCCCTCGATGATGCGCGAGAGGTTCGATCGGATCTCGTCGAGCTGGAAGCCGCGCAGGCCGTCGTTGCCACCCAGCTCGATGACCACGATGGCGGGTCTGTGCCGGGCGAGGAGCCCGTCCAGCATCGCGAGGCCGCCGGCCGTGGTCTGGCCGGGGACGCTGGCGTTGAATACGTAGTGGGGGCGGTCTTGTTGCTGCAAGCGCCGGCGCAGACGCTCGACCCAGCCGCGCTCCGTTTCCATTTGGTAAGCGGAGCTGAGGCTGTCCCCCAGCACCAGTATGTTGCCGGCCGCCGGCCCGGCCACAGCCAAGGTCGCGACCAGCCAAATGGCGCCGAGCCGACGAGAGAATATGGATAACGAGATCATCATTCGTGCGGAGGGCCTCACCAAGGAGGTCCCGAGCCCCGAGGGACCGCTGACCATCCTCGATGATATCAGCTTTGCCCTGAGGCGGTCCGAGAGCCTCGCCGTGGTGGGGGTCTCGGGATCCGGAAAATCGACCCTGCTCGGACTCCTGGCAGGGCTCGACAGCCCGACGCGCGGACGGGTGGTCTTCGACGGCGTCGATCTGGGCGAGCTCGACGAGGACGGCCGCGCCGAGTTTCGCCGCCAGCGGGTCGGCTTCGTGTTCCAGTCCTTTCACCTGCTTCCGAGCCTGACGGCGATCGAGAACGTCATGTTGCCGATGGAGTTGAGCGGCCACGGCTCTGCCGCGGACTCGGCCCGCACCGCCCTCGACCGTGTCGGCCTCTGCCACCGCCTCCGTCACTATCCAAACCAACTCTCGGGCGGGGAGCAGCAACGGGTGGCGATCGCGCGTGCCTTCGCCGCCGGGGCCCGGGTCCTGTTTGCGGACGAGCCGACCGGCAACCTCGACCGTAAGACCGGGGCCGCGATCGGCGAGCTGTTGTTTTCGCTCAATGCCAGCTACGGAACCACCTTGATACTGGTGACCCACGACGAGACGCTTGCCGCCCACTGTGCGCGCCATATGACCCTCGAAGGGGGGCGGATCGAGCGTGCGACGGATCCGGGCCGACCTTAACGGGCGGGGGGGCCCCGATCCCAATGAACCTATCCCCATGAACATCGTCCCCCCTCAGTGGCGCGGGAAAGGAGCGGCGCTCGGGGTCCTCCTGACCAACCTCGGGACCCCCACGGCGCCGACACCGCGCGCCGTGCGGCACTTCCTCCGGGAGTTCCTCTCGGACCCGCGGGTCATCGAGCTACCGCGATGGCTGTGGCTGCCCTTGCTCCATGGGATCGTCCTGCGCCTTCGGCCGCGCTACGCCGCACGCGCCTATGCCCGGATCTGGGGCGAGCAGGGCTCACCGCTGCTCACGCATTCCGAGCACCAGGCGGCGCGCCTCACGGAGCGACTGGCCGGGGAGGGGGTCAAGGTGGTCCTGGGGATGCGCTACGGGCAGCCTTCGATCCGATCGGCCCTGGAAGCCCTGCGCGCGGCCGGTATCGGGAGGCTCCTGGTGCTGCCGCTCTTCCCCCAGTACTCCGCGGTGACTACCGCGTCGGTGTTCGATGCCGTGGCCCGTACGCTCCGATCGTGGCGCCGCCTCCCGGAGGTAAGAATGCCCATGGGCTACCACGACGACCCCGGCTATATCACCGCCGTGGCCCACGCGATCCGAGTGGCCTTCGAGGCGCATGGGGTGCCGGATCGGCTGCTGTTCTCCTTCCACGGCCTGCCGCGGGATGCGGTCGAGCGCGGCGACCCCTACGGCGATCAATGCCAGGCGACCGCGCGGCTCGTCGCCGACTCCATGGGACTGGAACCGGATCGCTGGCAGGTGGCGTTTCAATCCCGCGTCGGCCCGCGGGCCTGGCTCGCGCCCTATACCCTGGAGACCCTTACGGCTTGGGCGCGAGCGGGTGTGCGGTCGGTGCAGGTGGTCTGCCCGGGCTTTGCCGCCGACTGCCTAGAGACCCTGGAGGAGATCGACATCCGGTATCGCGAGGCCTTTCTTGGCGCCGGGGGCCAGGACTTCCATTACATCCCGGCCCTCAACGATTCCCCCCAACATATCGAGTTCCTGCGGCAACTGGTGACCCGGCACAGCCGGGGGTGGCTCGATGCGGCGCCTGGTTCGCCGGTCGAGCCAGGAGCCTACGGCCTAGACGAGGGCGATCAGCAAGACCACGAACAGGATCACGAGGCCGAGCGGTAACAGCACCGCGCCCCAATCGCGCTCCGTGGCCTGCCGGCTGCGCTCGATGGCGTTGCGAATCCCAGGCCGGAGCCACAGCACCAGAAGCATCGCGGCGATTCCGGTCAGGACCATTTCCCAAGTCTCGATGGTTTTCATGACTCATCCCCCTTTCAGATCGGTCCAGAGGTCCGTCGTAACACGCCGGCTGCGGACCTTCAATAAGATGCAGGGCGCTCCGTGCGCCCGGACCGCAATAGGACCGTCATCGGGCTGCCATATGATCGAAACGTGTGGAATGGATAATGCTCATAGGCAGCAAACACGCTCGCAGGAACACACACATGGCAAGCTTAGCTCGTTTTGCGGACCATGCCACCGGGTGGCAGGTCCTGGTACAGGAGATCGCCGAGATCGAGGAGCTCATCGTCGATGCGCGTAAACCCAGCGATCCACAGACCTTGTGGTCACTTCACCTGCTGCAGTCCACCCTCCGGGTGAAGCGCCAGCAGTTGAAGGACCACATGGTCCACAACAACATCTCTTGACCACAACGGGCACGGCCGAGTGCCGGTCCGCGCCTCCGCACGCCCCGTGCGCCCGCAGGCCGCATGTGGTCTCTACGCTGGCTACCCCGCCTATGTCGCGCCCGGGTTAAGAGGGTTGTCGCCGCCTCGGCCAGCCCGTAAGCTATGCGCCCATAGCCGTTGAGCCCTGCCGTCTAGCCCGTATCGGCGAGCGCCAGCGGGCGCCAGTCTAGCCATTCGAGGTACGCCGCGGACCAGGCACACGGCAAGCCCCGGCGCTAGGCGGGCCATCGCCGGATCATCGGAGAGGTACCGAAGCGGTCATAACGGCACCGACTCGAAATCGGTTGGGGGCTTACGCCCCACGTGGGTTCGAATCCCACCCTCTCCGCCACTCAGGTAACAGGTTGCAGGAACAGGTAACAGACAGAAAACGCAGACAGAAAACGGGGTCTGACCCCGTTTTGAAGAGGGGTCTGACCCCGTTTTCTGTCTGACCCCGATTCTCCGCCGTCGGCTGAATACCCCCTTCGTTGAGCGCGACATGCACGTTTTCATGCGCATTCTGGCTTTGTCGATGCCGCTGCAACTCGTCGTGCCTGCCGTGGCATCGGCCGATCTCGGCGTTCCGGAGTTCGAAGCGGTCTACAAGGTTCGCGTCAGCGTCGCGCGTGGCGAAATGCGGCTCGTCTTCGAACGCCGCGATGGCGCTCTCGTGTATCACTCCGAGCTCGAACCCACAGGTTTCGTGAGCCTGTTCAAGCGCGGCGTGCTGGCCGAGACGAGCCGTTTCGAATATGGCGGCGGCCAGGTTCGGCCGCTCGAATACGACCTCGTCGATACGATCAGCGAAAACCGGGATGCTCATTACGTTTTCGACTGGGCGGCTGGCGAGGTCACGGGCTCATACCGTGGCCAACCGGTGGAAACCGGGCTGGACGGACTGACGGTGGATCGGCTGTTGCTGCAGGTCGCCATCATGAGCGACCTGGCCCACGGCCGCGAGGTCGAGGCTTACACGGTTTTCGATCGCGCAAAAGCGAAGCATTACTCGATAGAGGTGGGGGATGCCGGCACGGCCGAAACGCCGGCGGGCGAGTTTTCCGTCGTGGAAGTGAGCTACACCTCGGATGACGGGCGCAAGGCGATCGTTCTGCAGTGCGCGCCGGACCTTCACTATCTGCCGGTGCGCATCGAGCAACGGGAAGACGGCGAGGTCAAGAGCCGGGCCGAGCTCGTCGAATACGAGTTTGGCTCGGCAGCGGGTTGAGGCGTAACATAATCGGTAGCCACGCCCGGCCTGGATTCAACCCCCAACCTCGGATTATCCCGTATGCCCGTGAATCGGTTCTTGCGCTCGCGTAGCGGTCGCCTGCGGCTCTGGCCGCTGCTGATTTTCGGCGGCTTTTTCGCCGTCTATTACTTCACGCACCAGGAAAACGTGCCGGTCACGGGCCGCTCGCAGCTCGTCGATATCAGCCCGGAGCAGGAAGCCGCGCTCGGTTTGCAGTCGTACCGGGAAATCCTGGGCCAGGCCGATGTCGTGCAGGGCGGCGAGGCGGTCGAAACGGTACGCATGATCGGCCGGCGCCTGGCTGCCGTTGCCGAGGATCCGGGCTTCGAGTGGGAGTTCAATGTCATCGATTCGGAGCAGGTCAATGCGTTCGCGCTGCCGGGTGGCAAGGTCGCGGTGTTCACGGGGCTTCTGCCCGTCGCCGGCAACGACGATGCTCTGGCCGTCGTGATGGGCCACGAGATTGCTCACGCGATTGCGCGTCACGGCGCGGAGCGCATGGCGCATCAGAAACTCACGCAATACGGCGCGCTTGCGGTCGGCGTTGCGATGGGCGAAATGGACATCCAGACGCAGCGCATGGTCATGGGAGCGCTCGGCGTCGGCGCGCAATATGGCGTGCTGATGCCGTTCTCGCGTAAACACGAATCCGAAGCCGATTACATCGGGCTGCTTTACGTCGCACGTGCCTGTTTCGATCCCACCGAAGCGCCGGCGCTGTGGGAACGGATGGCGGAAGGCGGCGAGGCGCCGGCGGAATTTCTCTCTACACATCCGAATCCCGCAACGCGCATCGGCAACTTCGAGGAATGGATGCCGGAGGCGCTGCGAGTCCGCGAAGAGCATTGCGCCGAAAGCACCGCGCCCTGATCCGATGCCCGGCTCGCGCCGATCGAATTTCTCCGGCCGGTGACGCTCAAAGCAGCAGGGGCGATAAACGCCGAGGCGCAGCTCCGGCTTCAAACGAAAGGTCTGGGACATGCGATTGTGGACATACGCCGCCGCTGCGGCAATTCTCACGGCTTGTACGGCTCAGCAGCCGCCAGAAGGTGAGCTGACCCTCGAGTCGCACGCGGCTTATGCAGACAGTCTGCGCAAGAGCGGACTTGCCGGCACGCTGCTCGGCAGTCAGTGGCTCGAGGCCGCAGGGCAGGCCTTGCAGGCGCCGCTCGCCATCGAGCTGCCGTTCGGCGAACAGGGCGCATTCCTCGCACATCGACCGCGCGCCGAGGCGTTCGCCTTCGAGGCCGTCGAGAACCAGCAGCTCGTCGTGACCGTCAGTACCGCCGCGGGGCCGAAGCCGCGGTTGTTCGCAGACTTCTTCCAGGCGTTTCCGGGCGCCGATGCCGCGCCGACCGAATGGCGCAAGCTGGATTCGCTGCCCGCGGAGTCGACGGAGCTGCGATTCGAGATTCCCGCCTCCGGCCGGTATCTGCTGCGGCTGCAGCCTGAGCTTCTGGCGGCGTCCGCCTACCGGCTCGAGGTGGAAATCGAGGCGGTATGGCCATTCCCTGTACAGGAGCACGACATCACCGCCGTGATGAGCTTCTTCGGCGATGCCAGGGACGGCGGGCGCCGGCAGCACGAAGGCGTCGACATCTTCGCGCCGCGCGGGACGCCCGTGCTGGCAGTCGCCGGCGGCCTGGCGACACCGCGCGAATCCCGGCTCGGTGGCAAGACGGTCTGGCTGCGCAGCCGGGGCGCTTCGTATTATTACGCGCATCTCGACAGCTTTGCGGTGTCGTCTTATGCGCGCGTCGATGCCGGTGACGTGCTCGGCTACATCGGCAATACCGGCAATGCGCGCACCACCGCGCCGCACCTGCATTTCGGGGTCTACCGCCGGCGCAGCGGCGCCATCGACCCGCTGCCCCTGCTGCGCTCGTGGCAGCTCGCGGAGACAGCCGCCGATGCGGGATTCGAGGCGCACGAGGTCCGCGTCACCGCCTCGCGATTGAATGTCCGCGGGTTGCCCGATGGGCAGGCGCCGGTGCTGCAGCAGATCGAACGCGGTACGCTTGTGCACGCCCGCGCAATAGCGGGACAGTGGACCCGCGTGGCGCTCGCCGATGGGACGCAGGGCTGGATTGCCAGCCGCTTTCGGGAGCCTGTGGCTCGTTCCTTCGCATCCAGTGCTCCGACAGTGAGGCTCCGAAACCGATACTATTGATCCTTCACTAATATAGTGACATTTATGCCACATTGCGGTACACTTGCCGCCGACGACCCTGTTCGACAGGATGCCCAACGAGTACAACCCGCGGCGCAACCAGGTCAACAGTCAGACGGGCGGGAACCTCGAAGTCCTGATCCCGAGTGTGAGCTATGGCGTGGTTCCGGTCGCCAAAGGTTCAGGCATCGTGATTCGTGATCATCGAGTCCGCCTGCGCGATGTCACAGGGCATGGCGGCGGCACCTACGATCTGAAAGTCCAGGACAACCGGCGCCTGTATCGTGCGGGCTTCCGCGTGATCTTCACAGCGAGTCCCGGGAGCGGCCAGCAAATCTTTTCCGTGGCCGTGCCCGCGAATGGCTTCGTGGATTTTCAATGTCAGGACCAGCGGAGACGGCCGGAAGATGAGAATCGTCGGTGAGGAAATCATGTGGTATGCGAGGGCGAAGCACCGCGCCACGGGCGAGGAGCTGCGCATGCCGTTTTACTATCGGACAGCGCGGGGCAACTGAGACGGTGGTTTCGAGTCGATAAAAAAGGCCCGGTCTCTCATGAGACCGGGCCAGTCCTGCCGGATCCCGGGGGGGTCGGATCCGGCCGTTCTTATTTCACTTCGCGGAAGCCTGACGGAAGCGGTCCAGCCAGTTCACGGCGGCGAAGGCGTAGCCGGCCCGCGTTTCGGCGCTGAGCGGGCGGAAGTGCGCCTTGATGGTCGGCTCCAGGTCGAACGGACCCTGCTCCAGGCTGAACTCGGCGCGCATGATCTGCAGGTCGAGGGCGAGCTGCACGTGCCCGCGCAATGCGTCCGGTACCTCGGCATCGTCCTCCAGCGGCACTCGCTCATCCTTGAATGCGACCGTGATCGGGCCATCGAGCTGCGCCGCGATCTGCGCCGCCACCGACTCGAGACCTAGCGCCTGCACCATCGCGCGGGCCAGCCCGGCGCGCGGCACCGTTCCACCCGGAGCGTACTTGCGCGGTGCGGCAGGCTGCACGGTGGCAGTCTGCACGTGATTGAGATCGCGCAGCGGTCCGCCTCGCGCGGTCACCGCTTCGGCTGCCGCGAGTATGAGCCCCGAGGCGTCCGACAGGCTGTTGCTGCCGTCCGTCGGGCGGAACTGGCGGATGCCCGTGCCGAGCGTCATGTAATTGGCCAGCTCGCCCCGCGTGATCAGGGCATCAGGCTTATACGAGCCGCCGGACCGCGCATCGACCAGACGCTCGCTGATGGCCTGCTCGATGATGCCCCGCGCGGGATGGCTCTTGATGTCCTGCAGGCCGGAGAAGCCGTCGACGCGGATGAAGCTCGTATTGACATGGATCGTGTCCGGTACGGCCGTGCCGTTGCCGAGACCGAGCGGATCGAGCGCGACGCCCGAGACCGAGCCGATGCCGCGAATCTTGATGGTCCAGTCACCGGCGACCGCGGGCGCGGTGACACCGATGCTCGGGCCGAGAAGCGGCAGCGAGATCGCCGAGCCGTAGCGGTTGCCGTTCGGATCGGTGATCACGATGGCCACGGTGTTGTCACTGACGTTGGCGGTGGCCGAGACCGTGGCCAGCCCTTGTGGAACGCTGAAGGTCTCGACGTCCGATTGAGCCGCAGGGCTGTTGAGTGGCGTGAAGAACAGATCGAAGCTCGGGCCCTCCTGCCGGCTCACCCTGGCTTCGGAATTGAACTGACGATTCAGGATGGGCAGCAGCCCGTAGTCGTCGCGCGCGCCCGCAGCCGCGGCCACGGCCGCATGCGCGTTCACATAGCCGGCACCGACTTCCCAATCCTCATAACCCGGCATATTGGTCGCCGTGTTTTCGAGGATCGCTCGCACCCCGCTCCAATGCAGGGCGGGATTGGCTTCAAGAATCAAGGCCACGATGCCGGAGGTATGCGGCGCCGCCATCGAAGTACCGCTTTTGATGCTGTAGAAGGCATCTTCGGCGGGGGGCAGGTCTTCACCGACTCCGAGCGCATCCGATTTGGCCTGCGCGGAAATCACGTCGACGCCCGGCGCGACGATAGCCGGCCGGTCGTACCAGGTGAAAGTCTCACCGTCGACCGTCACCTGACCGCCTCCGTTGCGTTTGCCGCGCGACGAGAAGTCGGCCAGTGCGCCTCGGCTGTCGCCCGCGCCGGCCACGATGACCCAGGGCGCCTTCTTGAAATTGCCGGTGATCGTGTTTTCGCCGGATCCTGAGTTGCCGGCCGAGAAGACGATGACGATGTTGCGATCGGCGAGGCGTTTGGTGGCGATATTGGTCGGATCGTCGGGATTGAAATCGGTGCCGGTGTCGGACGGATTGCCGAAGGAGTTCGACACGACGCGAATGTTGTAGCGGACCTGGTTGACCAGCGCGTAATCGAAGCCGCCGATGGTGTCGAGAATGAACAAGCCGGCGCCTGAACCGTAACCGATGAGGTCCGCCCCCGGGGCGACGCCTTCATACTTGCCGCCCGCGGCTGCTCCTGTGCCGCCGATGGTGCCGGAAACGTGCGTACCGTGGCCCCCGGCGATATCGGTATCCGGCACGTCCTCGACGTAAGTGATGGGCAACAGCGCATCCTGGGCATGCAGGTTGACCTGCCCCAGCACGTTCTGCACGACATGATCGGGATACTTGAGATCCGGGTGGTTGCCGTCGACGCCGGAGTCGTTGATCAGCACGCCGATGCCCTTGCCCGAGGCCGGCAGTCCGTTGCTGCGCAGATTCTGGTCCGTACGTAGCTTGTCGACGCCCGTCATCGCGGTGCCGTTCTGGTTGTCGTATTCGAGCGCCTCGTTGAGCCAAACGGAGCGTACGCCGTCGAGCCCGGCAAGCGCTTCCACCTGAGCGGGCGTGGCGAGCACGCCGGCGATCGGCAGGGCCTGGAAGTGAATGCCGGTCAGGCCGAGACCCTCCAGGGCACCGAGCTGCGCGAGCGTCAACGGGCCTTCGTCCTCGAAGCTGACGATGACCTCGGCAACCTCAGTCGGTCCGAGTCCGGCGAGCTTCCGCTGGAGACTGTCGCCGATGGTTGCGGCACCCACCACGCAGGGCAGGGCCAGTAACAGGCTCAGACAGAGGCCTGTCAGCCATGTGTTTAAGACATGTGTGAATCGCATGGTTGTACCCTTCCCTGAACGTTGACGTACCATGCACGGAGTAAATCACGCCGCAGCAGTCCCGGTGGAGCCGGGGAAATCTTCAGGCAAGGCGGGGGAATTCCCTCAGGATAGGGAAAAGGGGACATTCCTGATTGTCTGAATGGTTACGAGGACTGCGAAAAATTCTTCACCTGTCAGAAAATCAGGAAGGTCCCCCTTTTCATTTCTATTCCAGCTCGCTGGCGAGCAGTCCGCGCAGGATTCGCTCGCGCAGGCCAGCGGGCTGTGCCAGCCCCATTCTATGCAGGCATCGCATCGTCTGCGGCGATAATCTGCCGGGCATGAGCGCTCGAGCGAATGCCCTGGCCTTTCCGATCGGGCTGGCAAATCGGGCGTCGAGGCGCTTCAGCGCCAGCGCCAGGGCCTGCTCCTCTGCCGTGAAGTCCGAGCCGAACGGAAACGCGCCGAACAAGCCCCTGTCCCGGAAGGGCTCGAGCTTTTTCTCGAGCCCGGTAGGCAGGTTTCGGGTGCAGTCCCGGGGTATTCGATAGTCTTTCGCGAGCTTGCCGGCGCGTTTTGCCTGACGCAGCAGCTCGGGCTGGAATCGCGAATCGGCGATGTTCAGCATAGCGGCCATACAGGCCTCATCGGTTCGGCCGCGCAGGTCTGCTGCGCCGTACTCACTGATGGCAATGTCGCGCAGATGGCGCGGTATGGTGACGTGACCGTAATTCCATACCACGTTCGATTCGAGCGAACGCCCGTGGCCGCGTGTGCTGCGAAACATGAGAATAGAGCGCCCGTCCGGCAGGGCATGCGCCATGGCGACGAAATTATACTGGCCACCTACGCCGCTCACGACCTGCCCGTTGTCCAGCCCGTCCGAGACCGAGGCGCCGAGCAGCGTCATTTTCATGGCCGAATTGATGAACCGTGCGTCGCGCCGTTGCAGGATCTCGAGCGGCTGGTCGCCATAGAGCTGATTGACCTTGCTGACGCGCGTCATGCAGAAACCCCGGTGCTCCTCTTCGCCGAGATTCGCGAGCGCAGCATAAAATTCTTTCGAGCCGAGCAGGAACGCGCCGTGCATGAGAACGCCGTTGGCGAGCCGCGACCCGAGACAGAACCGCTCGATGCCCTCGCGATTCGGCGCATCGGCCAGGCTCGGTGAGAACGTGCTGCCGTCCGACAGCTCGAGCCGGTCCCGGGTATAGCGAAGCTCCGACCGGAGAATGCCGAATCGGCGCAGGTAGTCGATGTCGCTGCCGGTAAGCACCGGCGAGATCGCGCCGCGCTCGAGCAGGCAGTCGAGCCACGCCGGCGAGATGTCTTCGGTCGCCCGGCCCCGATTCAGGCAGTCCTGGATGGCTTCGTCGTCGTAGACGCGGCGCTTCAGGATGCCGCTCTCGTAAAGTTCCATGAAGCCGTCCATGAACATTTCGCTCGCGCCGTACAGCCCCTCGTCGAACGGGTCCGTGCCGCCGATTTCGCTCATCAGCGACTTGGCCTGTTCGGACATGCCTGCGGCCGAGACCAGTTCGCGCCAGGTCGCATTGTGCTCATGGCGCAACTGCGTCGCATAGACGAACGCGTCGCCGAGCGAACCGATGCCGACCTGCAGCGTGCCCCCGTCCCGCATGAGCGCGCTCGCATGAATGCCGATCATGTAGTCGGCAGTGCTGACCGGCGCCTTCGGCACTGCGAAGGGCTCGAAATCGATTGCCGGGCAGTCGAGCACCAGATCGAAGAACGACGGCTCGACGATGGCGTCGCCGTGCATGAACGGCAGGTGTTCGCTCACCTGGGCCACGACGAACGGGCGCTGCTGGCGAGCCTGCGCGGCATCGACGACGTCCAGGGTCAGATCCGGATTCGATCCCAGGCTGAAGCGCAGGCCTTCCGGCCGTTGCTGCCGGGCGACGAGCTGCAGGATGACGTTCAGTCCCGCATCCATCATGTCCCGTGCGACGTGCGTGTAGTTGCTGCTCACATAGTGGCGCTGCGCGGCTTCGACGCCGAGGCACTGGCCCGACACGAAATAAAACTCGGAGACGCGGACGTTCGGCGGCAGTTCGCCACTGCGCAACGCGGCGAGGTACTCGAGCTCGGTATAGTTGCCGAAATGCCGCTGGTTGAACGGCTCGAGAAAACGCCGCTCGAGCTCGTTTCG
>JACCXJ010000267.1 GCA_013697045.1 Gammaproteobacteria bacterium
GTCCTTGCGCGCGCGCAAAGCCAGGCCGATGCGCCGCAAGACCTTTCCTCGCCGCGGCGGCACCATGCGCTAGTCGCGGAAGGCCGCCTGCGGGCCGGCGATGACCGCCTTGTAATCCGCGTCCGTGCTTGGACAGATAAAAGGGATGGTGATAGAGAATTTATTCGCAACGCGGACAAGCACCTCACCGCTCGACGCGGCGAGCGCGAAGAGATCGGACCGGCATCGCCGTTCGGCGGCCCCGCTGCAGGCGCCGGGATGGAGCGTTTGGATCGCGAGGCCGCCGCAGAACATCCGGCATAGAACTGCCCTCCGAGGCTCGAAGAACGGCCACTTCTGGTCCGACGTTCAAGGTTAGACGGCCCGGGCCATCACGGGTACCCTTCGTCGAGGCACCGGTGCCTGATAGTCAGCACGTCGAATCGAACGAGATGAGGCTAGGTTAGAAGGACCGGATGGGCAAAGCGAATGGCCCGTCGTGCTCAAAGACGCTCCTCATGCAGTAGGCAACACGAAGCAGCCGGACAAACCAACCAACAACTGAATTGAACAACTCGACAGAAGGAGGAATCACCCCGTGTCACACTCTCGCAAACTCTACGGACTCGTTCAAGCCGTCGCTTGCGTGGGCGGCCTGGCGCTACCGGGCGTCGCCTCGGCGGCCAACTTCACCTTCATCGCCGTGCTCAACAGCGGCCAGGAGATCCAGGACCCAAAGCCCACCAGCAACGCCCTCGGAACGGCACTGCTGACCCTGGCTTCGAAAACAAGGTTGCTCTGCTATTCGATTAGCTACACCGACCTCGGGGGCACAGAGACGGCGGCGCATTTCCGTGCGCCCGCTTCGGCGGGACAAAACGCGGATATCCTGTTTTTTATCTCGCCTCCGCCTGCCGGCGGCCCTTCGCCGCCGGGCAGCCCCAAGACGGGGTGCGTCGGACCGCTGACCGGTAAGCAGATGAGCAACCTGAAGAAGGGCCTTTTCTACATCAATGTTCACAGTGAGGTGTTCCCTGCCGGAGAGATCCGCGGCCAGGTCCTGCACATCATCGATGCGAAGACCCGGGGCGCAGTGGCCAAGCCGAAGTAGCGTCTGTCAACGGATCGGACACTGCCCACTCGAGCCACTCGTATATCGTTGGCGGAAGACCCAGCCGATCCAGCGATCCCGCACCCCACATTTCCAAGCCGCGGCGGAGAAGCTCAGCAGTGCCACCCAATGACCGTGGTAGGTAGCCATGTACCAGATCGTTTCTCCGATCTTGGGCAGGGCGCCCAGGTAATGATGCGCCTGCATCAGGCCCTGGTAGAAGCGTTCTTCGCTTCGCTCAACGGGGCGGACCCCGATCGCTTCGAGGTTCAAGACGGTCTTCTCGGGCGCCGTACAACGGCAAGCCCTTTCTACCTCATCCCGGGCCGGAAAGGTTCCTGGCCAGGACAAAGTCGCCCTGGGGCCGAGCCAGTACGGTGCCCACGCAGGCACGGAGCAGGAGTAGAATGGTCATCCACATCGGTGGGCGCCTGGCATTCGACCGTAGCCGGGACAACCGCGATGGGCCTATCTCAGCCAAAAGCATCTCAAGGGCCTCACGGGCTGCGCCGCTAGCGGGTCATCGCTTTTACTTCTGAAGCGTGGGAGGAACGCGGATGACCGTGGTCAGCACGAATCTAGTACCTAGTCTCGCAGTCGATGTCCTGGAGTCCCTGCCCATCGGGATCTGGGTGGCAGACGTTAACGGTATCATCACCTGGGCCAACCAGGCGCTCGGTACGCAGATCGGCGTGCCGCGCGATGCGCTCGTCGGCCGTTCATGTGAGGACCTCCCGGCGAACAAGGTATTGACGCTCTATCCGGTCGCGGAGGTCTACCACGTGCCGGGGGCCGCGCTCGACACCGACCGCTGGTTGGAGTGCATCGCCGGAAATGTGGCGATGACGGTGGGGAGGGCCGCGCGGGTCGGGTGTCTCTGGGACGTGACGCACTATGAACGGGCCAGGACCCGTCGGGGGTTGGTGCTCGGGGTTCAGGACCCCGCGAAGATCGATGCGGCCAGTGGTCTGCTCACCCAGCAGGCCGTGCTGGCTGCCCTGGTCGCGGAGGTCTCGAGGAGCCGACGCTACGACAATCCCCTCGCGATCCTGGTCATACGGGTATGGCCGACGGGAGAGGGCCAGGCCGGGCACTCGGACGACCGGGTCAATTCCGCCGTGGTTCGGATAGCCGCGTTCCTCAAGGGGCGCCTGCGTTGGGTGGACATCACGGGGTGCTGGAACCGCCACAATATCCTGGCCGTTCTCCCTGAGACCGGTCTGGAGTCCGCGCAGGGCTTCATGCACAAGCTCCGCGACGAGATGTACCGTCACGGTCTGATTGACGCGGCGATCGAGATCAACCTGGGAGTCACCGCCTGGCGCAAGGGCGACGACGCGATGAGCCTGGTCGATCGCGTCGCCAAGCACATGGCCGTGAACACCGATCCGGGGACCTACTGCGCCGCCGTTTGACCCAGCGCCTGAGAAGTTGGTGAAAAAACCTACTGCGCTCGCGACGGTTTGTTCACAAACTCTGAGCGCTGGCGATGATCTCGAAGTCGTGCGTGATCTCGGCGGTCTTTCCCAGCATGATCGAGGCCGAGCAGTATTTCT
>JACCXJ010000322.1 GCA_013697045.1 Gammaproteobacteria bacterium
ACCAACATGTCAATACCATGTCAACATACTGCGCTTCATACACATGGGTACACACTCCGCTAAATAATCCCACTCTTTCCATATAATCAAAGAGATAGAGTAAAAAGCACAAAGAAGATCGGGCTAGCGGGAAGACCGTTGCGTACATCCGTGGCGCCGCTGGCGCCGACCAGCGCCACATCGATCAAGCCGTCGCGCGCGGTGGCGATGTAGGCATTGCCGCGCAGCTCATCGCGCGCGAAGTTGATCGCGATGTATTTCTCATTGATCAGAATGCTGCTGATATAGATCACCGCCGTCAGATCCAGGAGGTAGATCAGCAGGAGCTTTTTGCCGACGCTCAAGCGGCCGAGTATGCTGATGAAGGGGTTGCGCATCGGGTGTCCTGTCCCGTCTGGAGAAGGAGGTAAACCGCGTACGGCGGTTCAAATGAACTTTACGGCTCGATGCCCGGCGTCTTGAGGAGTACGCGTATTTGAGGCGTGATCGATGGAATATGCACCGAGAATGTGCATTCGCCGGGGGCGAAATCAGGCAAAGTGACTTTGCTGGCCCGGCAGCCGGGCCTGAGAAAGGGCCAAGCTGTAGCTATCAAGGCTTGACCGGACCCGATTCACACGCAAGACTGGCAAGGTACCGGGCGCGCTCGAATCGGTGTGAGCGGCGTCTATCAGTTTTTCCGCGATGCGATTGTGCGTGGAGGGATCGGAATTTGTCAACGAAGAAGGTGTCGGCGAAGGTCTCGGCGATATTTGTCGGACGGGCTGGCCGCTGATGTTGCGGTGTGGGGGTGGAGGGGTCGTAGACGGTGGCCTTCTCCGGCCGTCGTGGCCGGTAGACCGTAGTGGAAGAACGAGCGGCCCGCGGGAGGATACACGCCTGTCTTGAGCCTGGTCGAAGGGCGGGTGTAGCCGACATCCGTATCGTATCCTGTGAGGTGAGCGCCCGACGGCAGATCCCTGCCCGATCGAAAAACGGTAGGATACGCCCCTTGGACGACCCGCGACTGATCCCCCGCCTGACCCCGCAAGAGGCCGTGCAGGTAATGCTCACCTATAGAGCGTGATGCGAGTCGGCCTCGTTATCTACGGCAGCATCGAGACCCTTACCGGCGGTTATCTCTACGACCGCAGGTTGCTGGCTCACCTGGCGTCACGCGGCGATCGGGCCGAGGTGATCTCGCTCCCTCGGCCGAACCACTATCCCCGTGCCCTGTGCGACAACGCCTCGCCTTCGCTGGTCTGCCGGCTCACTCGGGCGCGCTTCGATGTCCTCTTGCAGGATGAACTCGTCCACCCGTCCCTGGTATTCCTCAACGGCTGGCTCAGGGCCAGGGCTCGCTACCCGATCGTCACGATCGTCCACCTCTTGCGCTCGAGCGAGCCGACGACGAGGGGGCTCCGTGGCTGGTGCTCGGCGACCGAACGTCGGTATCTGGCCACCGTCGACGCAGCCCTTTACAACTCCGAGACGACCCGCAGGGCGGTCGAAGCCCTCCTCGGGCGCGGCCTTCCCGGGGTCATCGCCTACCCGGGCGGTGACCATCTGGCCGGGGAACACTCGGAAACCGAGCTCGCGGCGCGGGCACGAGCGACGGGGCCCCTGCGCATCCTCAGCATCGCCAACGTGCTCCCCGGCAAGGGCCTCTGCGTCCTCATCGACGCACTCTGCCGCCTGCCCGCCGAGAGCTGGCGTTTACAGATCGTCGGCAGCTTGACGATGGACCGGCCTTACGTCGATCGCCTGCGGGCTCTGATCGGTCGCGCCGGTCTCGCTACCCACGTGTGCCTGGTGGGCACGGTGCCGAACGCTCGGATCCCGGATTACCTGATCACCAGCCACCTACTGGTCGTACCCTCGCACTACGAGGCCTTGGGCATCGCCTACCTCGAAGCCATGCGGTTCGGGTTGCCCGTGATCGCCACCACGGCCGGGGGAGCGCACGAGATCGTCGGGCATGGCCGCGAGGGCTTCCTCGTGGTGCCAGGCGACGCCGATGCCCTGACCCGGCACCTGCGGCTCCTGATCGCGGACCGTGAGCTCTTGCTGCGGATGGGGCTCGCCGCTCGGCGAAGGGCGGCACGTCACCCGACCTGGGACCAGTCGTTCGAGCGCGCTCGTATCTTTCTGCGCTCCCTGGTCGAAGCCCACCGGCCCCCTGTGTCAACATAGCGGGAGAACCCCCGCGAGACGACGCCTTGATCACCCACGAGCAGATCCCCGACTTCTACGACTGGCTGTCGCGCTACGTCCAGCTCAGCAACTGGCTCTCCTACCGCGATCGCTTCGCCGCGTTCACCATGCACAAGAGGCTGGACGTCCCGACACAAGCCGGCGGCGCCAGCGGCCGCACGGCGGGCCTCGAGTATGTCAACGATCGCCTGTTGGAGGTGGCCGGTCTCCCTCCCGAGCCGCGAGTGCTCGATGCCGGCTGCGGCTTCGGCGGCACGGTCTTCCACTGGCAGCGCCGGATCGGGGGTCGCTATGACGGCCTCACCCTGAGCCGGGTCCAGCTCCGGGTCGCCCGGCGCGAGGCGCGACGGCGGGGCATCGAGGACTCCTGCCGGTTCCATCTGCAGAGCTACGACGCGGCACTCGAGCGGGATTTCGATGCGGTCGTCGCCATCGAGTCGCTCATCCATTCAGCGGACCTCGATCGGACCGTCCCCAACCTGGCGAGCGCGCTCCGTCCCGGCGGCGTGCTGCTCATCCTGGACGACATGGCGACTGGCGACCTCGACCGCGCACGGCCGGCCGAGGCGGCCCTCTTGCGCGCCCATTGGGGTTGCGCCCGCTATCCGACGCAGGAGGACTACCGGGCTGCCCTGCGTCGCGCCTGCCTGACGTTGATCCACGAGGAGGACCTCAGTCCGCTCATGGTGCCCCGCGACGAGCACATTCTCGACCGATGGGAGGGTATCTATTCCAAACTCCATCGAGCCATCCCGCTGTCGCCGGTTCGCACGGTCGTGTCCGCCTTTCTCGGCGGGATCGCGCTCGAGCGCTTGCACGGTTCGGGCGACGTCCACTACCGGCTCGTCGTCGCCCGCAATGACGGGACCGGGAAGGCCTAGTAGGCAGTCGTGTTAAATCGAAGTGATTCGTCACCCCGGCAGGGATCGCCGGGGTCCAGGATGCAGGACAGCACCTACGTCCATGTACTCTGGATTCCGGCAATCCATGCCGGAATGACGGGGCCTGTTCGAATCATCTTGACTGACGGCTAGCCCGTATGTCGAAGCTCACGAGTCGCTACGATGGCTGCACGGAGGTGTGCGGCCGATTGGAGCATCCGGGGCTCGCGCTCCACATGCCGACCTGGGTGGACCACACCCGGGACGACACGACGGTAGACCAGCAGAGGATCGAGGACGCCCTGGAGCGGATGGACCTCGACGGCCGGCGGATCCTCCACGTCGGCGTCGGCAACTCGGGGTTCGCCCGACGCTTTGCCGGCCGGCTACACCTCATCGACGGCCTGACCGTGAGCGAACGTGAAAAGGCCCTCGCCGACTCGCTTCACATCGCCAATTACACGGTGTACCTCCTGAACAAGTACGGCCGGGAGTTCCTCGTAAAGATCGAGAACCGGTACGACTTCATCATCGACAACAATTTGGCGAGCTTTGCTTGCTGCAAATATCACTTCTATCGTATGTTGGATAATTATCTATGGTGTTTGCGGCCGGACGGCAGTATTTTGACCGATCAGCAGGGAATGGACTGGACGGTAGAGGACGATCCCCGATGGCAGCTCTGCTATGAGGATCTCGAGGCCCTGGCGGGAAGGTTCCCGATCGCAGTAACGAAGGTCACGGACACCGTGTATCGGATCCGCGGCACCTCGTGACCCACAATACCGCCTTGCGGGAGCTCGGATTCTCGGCGGCGGATCGCGTCGTGATCGTCCATGCCGACGATGTCGGGATGTGCAA
>JACCXJ010000348.1 GCA_013697045.1 Gammaproteobacteria bacterium
ACCATCCCGACCTCGCCCGCTGGCTGCTCGATGAGGGCATCGAGAGCATCTCCCTCAACCCCGACACCGTGGTCGAGACCTGGCTGTACCTCGCGGGCGAAGCGCGATCGGCGCTGCCGCGGTCCTAAACCGAAGATTTAGCCGGGGCCTGGAGGATGCGCGAGGTGGCTCGGCCGTGAAGCCCACGTGAGGGCAGTGCGGGGAGTTGGTCGCCTGTGGTGCGATGCCGATCCGGTCAGTTATCGGTCCAGTCACCGGGCCATTCAGAAGGCCTATTCACCGGGCTATTTACCCTATCGGGGAGGGACGCCATTCCAGGAACCAATACACGCCGCGGTCGGCGATCCTCTGGAAGCCCAGTCGTTCATAGAGGCGTAGGGCGCGGTTCAGCTTCTCGACGTGGATGGTGACGGGCTTTCCGGCCCGTTGCCCTTCGGCCAGGAGCGCATCGAGGAGCGATGAGCCGATCCCCTGGCCGCGGTAGGCCGGCAGGAGGGCGAGGTCCATGAGGCGGATCTCCTCCGCGCCATGGTTGACATACAGGCGACCGGCCGGCCGATCGGATGCCAGGATGATTTGGAGCTCTGCGTCTGGATAATGCTCTCGATAATAGGCGTGCTGGGCGGAGAACTGCGTACGCAGAAACGCTTCGATCTCCGCGGGGCTCCAGCCCGTCACGGCCAGCTCTTCCAGACGCGTGCCGGCGTAGACCTCGAATAGAAACGCCAGATCGGCTGGCTCCTCGATGGGGCGGACGGTGATGCAGGCCGTCATGACCCGTCACCCCGTTCTCAGGGCCGCGTCCTTCCAGGGTTCAATCGCCCAAATCCGCCAGCACATCGGCATACACCTCGCGGAGCGTCAGGGAGAGGCCGAGCGCCGCGATCCTGATCTCGCCCTCCTGTCCCTCGCAGCGCACCCGCCGCCAGCCCTTCGCGCGCGCGTAGACATCGACCAGTACCTCCTGCTGCGAGAGGATCAGGTAGGCCGCCAGCGACTCGAGCGCGGTGTAGGCGGCATGTTTGTCTACCCGGTCCCGCCGGGTGCTGCTGTCGGAGAGTACCTCGGCGAGCAACACGGGTCGCGTCTGATAGCTCCCCGGCAGGGGATCGCACACCACCATGACGTCGGGGTAGGTGGCATTGCTGTCCAAGGCCTCGCCGAGACGCAGCTTGACATCGGCCACCACCACCCGGCAACCGGGCTGAAGCCGCGGATAGATCGCCCGGGATAGGCCGAGCGCGATCAGGTTGTGCCTCAGGGTTCCACCGGTCATGGCCACCGGCTCGCCGTGCCAGAGCTCATAACGCTGGTCCGTCGCGTCCTCCAGCGCGTCGATCTCGTCTAAGGTCATGGGCTTGCGGGCGGGCCGTTTCACGGGTGGGTGTCGTGTGCTGGGTGATGCCCTTACCTTACGCCATTCATGTAGCCGTGCGCCAGGGGCCGGCCGGCCTCGTAAACGGCTAATGCCCACCGGCCCCAAGCCGTGCTGATGGCTTTACTGCTCGGGCTCCGCTGCGCCCCCACTGCCGAACGCCCGCCCGACGTCTTGGTTACCGTGCAGGACGCGCACGATGCGGATGGTGTTGCCATGGCTCTGGTAGAAAATGACGTGACTGCCCTCCACAAAGGATGCGAGCAAAAATAAGTTGGTCAATTTGCTCGGCGGTTTTAACCCCCTCTAAATCTCCCCCTTCGTAAGGGGGAGGCTTCTTCTCCCTTCCCCCTTACGAAGGGGGAAGGGTCGGGGTAGGGGGTTAACCGGATATGTTAGGTTATTTTTCTGGACCTCAAAGCTCCGGTAACCCTCCAGGACATCCGGGCGCGCAATACCGAGAGTCGGATTCTCTGCCAGCATCTCGAAGCACTGAAGCAGGCCGGCATAATAGGCTCTGGCTTGCCGCGCACCCCAGTGTTGTGCCGTATTGCGGTTGATACCTCGCAGATCGTTGGCCGCCAAGCGGCTTACTCGGTAAGCAGGCATCGCGGCCCGCTAGGTTTGAAACTCGCGCTCGACTTCATGAAGTAAGTCCTCCATGGGACCGGTGAAGTCTCCGGATTGCTCACCTTGGATCAGCAGCTCGCGCAAGCGTTCCAACTTCAGTTTGTAAACCGCGTCCTGTCTATCCATCAGGCGCAACGCGTCCCGGACCACCTCGCTTGCATCATCGTACAAGCCGGATGCGACCTTCTCGTTTACCAGTTCCTCAAGCTCTGGGGTCAAGGATATCTGCATATTTATCACCTCCTGGGCGGAACCTACGCTGCACTACGGACATTGTCAAGGATCGTAGCAGCCTGTGGAGTTGCTTTGGGTGACCCATCAATTCGAAGGCATTGCGGAAATCCGCTTCGGCGGAACCGTGGCGTCGCAGGTCTCATTGACGCGTCGGACCACGAAAGTAGGCACATCGATACCTCTCTCGGGCGCTGTGGGTGGACGCGCTTTTCCTTGCGAATTGGCCACAGCCGCTGAGCCTGGAAGGATCATGAAGCCGCTCGGACCTCGCTCCGGGCTCGCTGCCGAGGTGCGGACGGGTCTTCACACGGCAAGACCACGCTCGCCAGGAAACTCATAGCGGATCGACCAGTGGCGTGTTTCGATCTGGAAAAGCCCCCGGGGCCTCGCGGCGGAGCCAAGCGGGGCGTTTCAATTGCCTGCTGGCGTCGATGAGCTCGGTCAGGATTGCGCTAGTGACCTTCGGAAGGACCACGCTTTCGGCGCGTTCGACATAATCATTGTCGACCAATGTGAAGATAACGGCGCGTCGAACCCCTTGCCAGGTCGTCCTGGCGGCGAAAATGTGGTCCAACCACCGCCTTCGATATCAATCTCCATTTCCTCGGCGAGGAATTCCACCAGCACCGCGATGATATGTTTGAGATTGTCATGCTCGTAGGAAGGAGCCATGATCTCTAATACCCCCGATCATAGATCAGATGCCTGGTAGCTGGCAGGTCACCCCGTTGGAGAGGTTTGTCCCGCTGACACCGACATTGGCCTGGGTCACGCCGGGGTTGTCCGTCTTGATCCGCGCGGTCGTCACTGCGCCCGTGCCGCTGCCATCGTAGGTCATGCTGCCGCCCAGGGCGCCGAAGTTGCCGTCCAGGTAGACGTCGAAGAAGCCGGCCGGGGTGCTAGTCACCGTGTTGCCCGTCAGCTTCAGACAGAGCAACTGATCCGCATCGCCGAAGCGGAAGATGCCGATGCCGCCGACAAATTGGATCGCAGGGTTCTGCGTGTGGCCGTTGATGGTGTTGTTCGTGATCACGAGATCCATGTCCGTGGAAG
>JACCXJ010000350.1 GCA_013697045.1 Gammaproteobacteria bacterium
GCCCGATACCGACGCCCAGGTTGCGCAACACGGTCGAATCCGTGAGATCGCGTTGCCAGCGCGAGACGGGGAGCTTCTGCGCCAGATGCGTGAGGACCGCGTTCGCCATCCCGAGGTTGCCCTCGGCATTCTCGAAATCGATGGGGTTGACCTTGTGCGGCATGGTCGAGGAGCCGACCTCGGTCTCCACCACCTTCTGCCGGAAATAGCCAATTGAAATATAAGCCCAGAGATCGCGGCAGAGATCGATCACCACGGTGTTGAAACGCTCGATGATCGCCAGGACCTCGGCCAGATGATCGTGGGGCTCGATCTGGGTGGTATAGGGGTTCCATTCGAGCCCCAGGCCCTCGACGAAGTCCCGAGCGAGCGCCGGCCAGTCCACCTCGGGATAGGCCGCGAGATGGGCGTTGTAGTTGCCGACCGCCCCGTTCCACTTGCCGAGGATCGGGGCTGTCCTGAGCTGGACCTGCTGGCGCCGCAAGCGGTGGACGAAATTCGCCAGCTCCTTGCCGAGGGTGGTGGGCGAAGCCGGCTGGCCATGGGTACGCGCCACCATGGGGACGTCGGCATGCGCATGGGCCATCTCCGCGAGCGCCTCGATCAGCTTGTCCCAGAGCGGCAGGATCGCTTGGGTGCGGCCCGCGCGCAGCATCAGGGCATAGGCCAGGTTGTTGATGTCCTCGGAGGTGCAGGCGAAGTGCAGAAACCCGATGACCGCGGCGAGCTCGGGATGCGCCGCGAGCCGTTCGCGCAGGAAATACTCGACCGCCTTGACGTCGTGGTTGGTGCCCGCCTCGATGGCCTTGACCCGCTCGGCGTCGTTCTCATCGAAGTCCTCGATGAGGTCATCGAGAAAAGACTGCACCTCCGCACTGAATGGTGGGACCTCGGCTACCTCGGGCCGGCTCGCGAGGCACTGGAGCCAGCGGACCTCGACCAGAACCCGATGCCGGATGAGCCCGTATTCACTGAAGACGGGCCTGAGCGCCTCGGTCTTCCCGGCATAGCGGCCGTCCAGGGGCGAGATCGCCGTGAGGGGGGAAACATCCACGGATCTACCTACGAACGCGCAAGGAGCAGATCGGCGTTACACCATCTCGACGATCTTCCCGACTAGATTCCTACCGGCCGTGGGCGGCGGCAATGGTCTTCCGTCTGTCCTCATGATCTCGATCCAGTCGTCCACGATCTGGCACAGCCTTGCGTACACTTCTGCTTCGTCGTCACCATGGCAACAGGGACCTATGACACCCGGACACTGGCCGACAAAGCACTGGTCTTCATCCGACCATTCCACGATCTTCAGGTAGAACGCACTTTGTCTCATTCCTTCGACTCCCGGATCTTGGACCTCACTTCACGCTCTTGGTACCGTTTGGCGTCATCACCCGGCTGGCCGGAGACCGTGATGCGGATGCCTTGGGGATGCTCCAGGTTTCTGTGACTCCCTTTGCCACCGCGATCGAGGAAACCGGCTCTTTCAAGGTCGCGGATCAGCTGCCTGATCTTGCGGGCCATACCTCAGGGTCAACCCAATGCGTAGCCCATGCCCGGTCTTTCTTCTCAGACCCCCGGTCGAGATGCCTGGGAAGTATGGTGCGCCCAAGGGAAAGGATCAATGGGTAAACGGAAGCGGCTGGGCAGTCCAGAGGGCGCGCCCAAGGGACGGGCGCAAGGTCGTTCCGACCCGCACGCGTCGGTGGCCACCGGAGCGTCGCCCGCCCGTCCGGCGATAGTGTCGACAAGGTCTCTTGAAATCCCCCCCTCCATCCCCATAGGTTAGGCGGTAGCGCGCCGGCGCGCGGCCAGCGGCAGGACCGGGTGAGGATATATGAGCGTAGACGTCAATAAAGAAACACGGGGATTCCAGGCCGAGGTCCGGCAGCTCCTGGACCTCATGGTGCACTCCCTATACAGCAACAAGGAGATCTTCCTCCGGGAGCTCATCTCCAACGCCTCGGATGCGGCCGAGAGGCTGCGCTTCGAGGCCTTAGGCAATGAGGCGCTCTTCGAGGGCGACACCGAGCTCCAGATCGAGGTCGAATGGAGCGCAGAGCAGAGGACCGTCACGGTGCGCGACAACGGCATCGGCATGTCGCGCGAGGAGGTGGTGGAGAACCTCGGGACCATTGCGAAGTCCGGCACCCGCGAGTTCTTCCAGTCCTTGACCGGTGACCGGCAGAAGGACACCCAGCTCATCGGTCAGTTCGGGGTCGGGTTCTACTCGGCCTTCATCGTCGCCGATCGGGTCACGGTGACCAGCCGCCGCGCCGGCCTCGCGCCCGAGGAAGGCGTGCGCTTCGAGTCGGACGGCCAGGGCGAGTACACCCTCCACACCCTGCAGCGCAAGGCGCGCGGGACCGAGGTGGTTCTGCACCTACGCGAGGGCGAGGATGAGCTCCTGAACGGCTATCGCCTGCGCGAGATCATCCACAAGTACTCCGACCATATCCCCCTGCCCATCCTGATGCCCAAAGAGGGCAAGGATTCCAAGGGCACCGAGCGCGTCAACACCGCGACGGCGCTCTGGGCCCGACCCAAGTCGGAAATAACCGAAGAAGAATACGCCGAGTTCTACAAGCACACGGCCCACGACTTCGAGGCGCCGATGGCGCGCATCCACAGCAAGATCGAAGGCAACCTCGAATACGTCCTCTTGCTGTTCGTCCCCAAACACCCGCCCTTCGATCTCTGGGATCGCGACAGCCGCCGCGGGGTCAAGCTCTATGTCCGGCGGGTCTTCATCCTGGACGACGCCGAACAGCTCATGCCGCGCTATCTGCGCTTCGTGCGCGGGGTGGTGGACTCGAACGACCTGCCACTCAACCTCTCGCGCGAGATCCTGCAGCACAACAAGGTCATCGACACCATCCGCGCGACCGCCGTGAAGAAGGTCCTGGGGCTATTCGAGGATCTCGTCGCCGAAGGCAAATACGCGGAGATCTGGACGACCTTCGGGCGGGTCATCAAGGAAGGGATCATCGAGGACACGCCGAACCGCGAGCGTATCGCGAAGCTCCTGCGCTTTTCGAGCACCATGACGGATTCCGAAACGGAGGACGTCTCGCTCGACGATTATGTCGGCAGGATGAAGGAGGGGCAGAAGGACATCTACTACCTCATCGCCGAGAGTTTCCTGACCGCC
Organism: Gammaproteobacteria bacterium; assembly: GCA_013697045.1. Taxonomy (GTDB): domain Bacteria; phylum Pseudomonadota; class Gammaproteobacteria; order JACCXJ01; family JACCXJ01; genus JACCXJ01. The sequence goes on from JACCXJ010000350.1 coordinate 3,149, forward strand.
AAGAACAGCCCGCATCTCGAGGTCTTCCGCAAGAAAGGCATCGAGGTCCTGCTGCTCTCGGATCCGGTGGATGAATGGGTCGTGACCCACCTCGCGGAGCACGACGGCAAATCGCTCAAGTCGGTAAGCAAGGGCGACCTCGATCTCGGGACCCTGGAGGACAAAGACGAGAAAAAGCGCGCCGAGGAGACGGCGGGCGAGTACCAGGACCTGATCGCGCGGGTCAAGAAGAGCCTCGACACGCGTGTCAAGGACGTGCGCGTGACCCACCGCCTGACCAGCTCGCCGGCTTGCCTGGTGGCCGATGAGCATGGGCTCGGCGCGAATCTCGAGCGCCTGCTCAAATCGGCGGGGCAGGAGGTCCCGGCGAGCCCGCCGATCCTGGAGATCAACCCGAGCCACCCGATCGTGCAGCGCCTCCGGGACCAAGACGGCGGCGCGCGCTTCGACGACTGGGCCCGCATCCTGTTCGACCAGGCCCTGCTCTCCGAGGGCGGCAAGCTCGAAGACCCCGCGGGCTTCGTACACCGGCTGAACGAGATGTTCCTGGTC
>JACCXJ010000355.1 GCA_013697045.1 Gammaproteobacteria bacterium
CGTGGTCATCGCTCACGGCAGGCACCTGCTACCGGGAGGGGCATTGAGCGAGCAACTCGAAGACCAGTGGCTCTCTCTGCAACGGGATCTCGCTTCGCGCTTCAAACACCATCGCTTCATCGTGGCAGAGCGAAGCGGCCATAATATTCCCCTGGAGCAGCCGGATCTGGTGGTCGGTGCGGTTAAACGCTTGATCCGTGAACGCCATCCCTAGCCCGACTTTCTCAAACGCCGGGGCTAGCCGGGCCGAGAGCGCCCGTGTGCGACGCGTGAGCGGCCAGGGAGGCGCATCAGTCGCGGGAGGACATCGCTCGACAGATGCGCTTCGTACCTCAGCGCATCCTGTCGGGCTCTACCCGCCTATCTGGAGCGCATCAGCCAACGCTTGGGGGACTTCGAGTGGGAAAAATCGGTCGACGGCGTACCCATAATCTTCCCCACTCTCGTCAACGACACGAACGTACCCGTGTGAGGCTGCCTGCTCATCCGGAATCACTCGGTAGAGTTTCCCTACCTCTAGCGACGCTTTATACCCCGCATTATTGATGCAAACCGCGAAGTGAGATGCTTTTGTTGTCTTCCTTTTCATGGCTAGACCAGCAAGGGGAATTTGATCTTGACTTCTTTCCGTCCGATGCCGTGGGCTTCGTACCAGTGAAGCTCTGCGGTATGGACGGTGCCATCGGTTAAGCACACGGTAGCCAATCCTTTCATCTTTCTCCAGTGACCTCGCCATAAGCCTCCGACTCGACCCCCTGTGACTCACCCCTGCCTGGTTCGCCCATTGTCCAATCTCTGGTGGTCGGGCACTATACGGACGGCCCCCGGCCCGGACAATACCGGTCGGGATCGATGGCGGATCGACGCGGCCATCCATTCACAGTCTCCCAGCCATGCCAGCCCTCCAGCACTCGTTCAAGACCCTGAAGCGCGAATGGCGCTCGGGTGAGCTACGGCTCATCGCCGCGGCGCTCGTCGTCGCGGTCGCGGCCGTGACCGCCGTGACGCTCTTCACCGATCGGGTGCGCCAGGCCATGGTGCTGCGCGCCAACACCTTGCTCGCGGCCGATCTGGCCCTCGATTCGTCGTTCCCGATCGCCCTGCCCTACCTCGAGGAGGCCCGGCGCCTGGGGCTCGAGACGGCACAGACCCTATCGTTTCGCAGCATGCTGGTGGTCGGAGAGCGCATGCAGCTCGTCGAGGTCAAGGCGGTGGAGGGGGACTATCCTTTACGCGGCCGGCTGGCCGTGGGCAGAGACCCTTTCGCCGACCCCGTGCCGACTGATGGCGTGCCCGAGCCGGGCATAGCGTGGGCGGATGCGCAGCTCGTCCAGGTCTTGAAGCTCGCCCCCGGTCAGGAGATCACGCTGGGAGAGGCGAAGCTGGGCGTCGGCCCGGTGCTCCTCTACGAGCCGGACCGGGGTGGGGAGAGCTTCCATATCGCCCCGAGGCTGCTCATGAACGGCGCGGATGTCCCGGCCACCGGGCTCATCGCGCCGGGAAGCCGGGTGAGCTATCGACTGCTCGTGGCCGGCGAGCCAAACGCCATCGCCGACTACCGCAGCTTCGTCGAGGCGCGGGCCAACGAGGCGGTCGAGCTCGTGAGCGTGCGCGACGCCCGGCCGGCACTGCGCGTGACGCTCGAGCGCGGCGAGCAGTATCTCCGGCTCACGGCGCTCGCGAGCCTGTTCCTCGCCGGCATCGCGATCGCCATGGCCGCGCGCCGCTTCGCGACCCGGCACCTGGACCACTGCGCGATCCTGCGCACCCTCGGCGCGACCCAGGGCTTCATCCTGCGGGTCTATACCCTGTGCCTCTTGTGGCTCGGGCTCCTGACCAGCGCGCTCGGGTGCCTCGTGGGCGCCGGTGCCCAGTTCGTGCTCGCCCGGCTCCTGACCGGCCTCGTCGAGGGGGACCTGCCGGCCCCGTCTTGGGCGCCGCTCGCCATCGGCACGGTCACGGGCCTCACCGCGCTCATCGGTTTTGCCCTGCCGCCGATCGCGCAACTCCGTCATACGCCGCCCGCGCGCGTCCTGAGGCGCGACCTCGGTAGCGGTCATCCCCCCGCCCACCTCATCTACGTCGCGGCCATCGCCACACTCCTCTTGCTCACGAGCTGGCACGCGCAAGAGCTCTGGCTCACGCTCTACGTGGTCGGCGGGAGCTTCGCGACCACGGCGGCCTTGGCCCTGTGTGGCTGGCTCCTGGTCCTGGGGCTGCGACCGCTGTGCCGGCGCGTGGGGATCGCCTGGCGCTACGGGCTCGCCAACATCGCGCGGCGCGGGGCGGCGAGCGTCGCGCAGTCGGTGGCCCTCGGCCTCGGCATCATGGCCATCCTATTGCTCACGGTGGTGCGCGGCGATCTCCTGGCGAACTGGCAGGCGCGCCTGCCCCCCGATGCGCCCAATCACTTCGCGATCAACATCCAGCCGGCCGAGGTCGAGGCGGTACGCGCGTTCTTCGCCGAGCACGGCCGGCCCCGGCCCCCGCTCTACCCCATCGTGCACGGGCGGTTGCGGGCCATCGCCGGAAAGCCGGTGGAGGTCGAACGCTATGAGGACGAACGCGCCCGGCGCCTCGCCAGCCGGGAGTTCCACCTGAGCTGGGCCGCGGAGCTGCCACACGACAACCGCGTGCTCGCCGGCCGCTGGTGGGGGAGCGGGGCGGGTCGGGAGCTCTCGGTCGAAACCGAGCTGGCCGCGCTCCTCGGGATCCGACTCGGCGATCGCCTGCGCTTCCAGGTGCTCGACCAGGACCTCGAGGGCACGGTCACGAGCCTGAGGAGCGTGGCCTGGGACTCCTTCAACCCCAACTTCTTCGTGATCGCGGCGCCTGGGATGCTCGATGCCTTTTCCGAGAGCTACATCACGAGCTTTTATCTCGGCCGCGAGCAAAAACCCTGGCTCTTCGAGCTGGTGAAGCGCTTCCCGAGCGTCACCCTGCTGGATCTGGCGGCCCTCATGGACGAGATCCAAGCGATCATCGATCGCGTGGCCATGGCCGTCGAGTTCGTGTTCGGGTTCGCCCTCTTGGCCGGGCTCCTGGTGCTCTTCGCCGCCGTGCACGCGACGCTCGACGAGCGCCTGCGCGAGAGCGCCGTGTTACGGACGCTCGGGGCCGGGCGCGGGGTGGTGGCCCGCGGACTGGCCGCGGAGTTCCTGGCGCTCGGCGTGATCGCGGGCCTGCTCGCGGCGCTCGGGGCTTCGGGGATCGGTTTTCTACTCGCCCGCCACGTGTTCGATATCGCCTTCACGTTCAATCCCACCCTCCTCGCTTACGGCATCGTGGGGGGAGGCCTCGGGGTCACGGCCTTCGGGCTCATCGCGACGCGGCCGGTATTGAACAGCGCCCCCCTCGAGACCCTGCGGCGGGTGTAACCGCTATCCGCGGCACGGGCGCACGGGTGTGCCCGTGCATTCCCGCAGTTTTGGAAAAAAGCCGGAGTCGAATCCGCGTCCTTCCTCTCAAATAGCACGTGCGCCTTATCGAGGTTCATTGGCGTTCAATGGCCGTACCTGGCTTGACGCATGATCCGTGATGAGTGATGCTTTGTATCATGCGCCTTCAATCATCGATGATGACGCTCTGCAAGCGGCTGATGGAGGACGAGGGTCGCCTTGTCCTTCAGGGACTGGGCGGCGGGAGGATATGGTCTATGCCGCGCCGACGACCGACGACCACATCCGCCTCGCGCTCCTCCCAAACGGCGCGTGAAACGTCGTCAACTGATCGAGGTGTACCATGAAACCTTCAGTTGCGAACAGGCCCTCCGAAGAGCTCGAGCCAGCGTGGGATGTGGCACGCCTGTTCCCGCCACAAGGAAGCTGGAGCGAGGAGGAATACCTTGATTTACGCGGAAACCGGCTGATTGAGCTCGACGACGGCCGTGTCGAGGTATTGGGGATGCCCAGCGAGCTACATCAGTTTCTGGTCCTGTTTCTGTACGAAGCCTTGGTAGCTTACGTTCGCCCACGCAATCTAGGCTGGGTCGTGGTGGCCCCCATGCCCGTCAGGCTGTGGGAACATAAACTGCGCGAACCGGATGTGCTCTTCATGCGTCGCGAACACGCCGCGCGTCGCCGCGGCACCTATTGGATTGGAGCCGATCTGGTGATGGAAGTCATGAGTCCCGATGACCCGAAAAGAGACAAGGACACCAAGCGCCAGGAATACGCCCGCGCCGGTATCCCCGAGTATTGGTTGGTCGATGTGGTCGAGGGGACCGTGACGGTGTTCTGTCTGCGGGCCGCTGCCGAGCAGTACGCCGTGCACGGTGTTTTCCGCGTGGGCGAACGGGCGGAATCACCCGCTCTGGTGGGATTCGGCATTGAAGTGCAGGAACTGTTCGCGGCCGGTGATCTGTAACGTTCGTCAAGTGCATCGATCCGATTGGCTATTTCTGCCCTTTTTGTTCGATTGCGCAGGTGCCCGGAGCACGGTAGGGTGGGATGAGCGGCGTGAATCCCAGCAAATCTAATGCTGTTCTCATCAGGAGGCCATGCACAACTCGGCGGCGACCCGCGCCTCCAGGGGCTCGGACTTGACCACCAGGATGTCGCAGGAGAGGTCATCGAGGACCTTCTCGGCGGTGTTGCCGATCAACAGCAACTCCAGGGCGCCCTTCGATACCGCACCCATCACCACCAGGCTCGCGCCGATGTCGCGCGTAAACTCGACCAGCGTCTCCGTCGGCCGGCCCACGGTCAGATGTACGCGCTGCGCCCCGATCCCGTAGCGGCGCAGGAGGTCGTCCAGGAGGGCGTAGTGCGCCTCGCCCATGCGCCTCTTGTAGGGCGCATAGCTCGACTCCGGGTGCAGCAGCAGCGAGAACACCGGCTCGGGCATGAGCTCGACCGAATGGAAGATGTGCAGCGCCGGTTCCGGCTGGGCGTCCAGCTCCGCCGGGTTCAGGATCACCAGAAGTCTTTGACGCCGCATGACCCCGTAGCGCTGAACCGTTACGCTTGTTTTCGACAGCGCGGAGACATCGGCCCCGGAAGCGCCCGATGCTGCTGTGGCTAGTCAGTCATGTTACATCGTAGTGATTCGTCACCCCGGCAGGGATTGCCGGGGTCCAGGATGCAGGATAGCTCCTACGTCCATGTACGCTGGATTCCGGCAATCCATGCCGGAATGACGTGCCTGTTCGAATCAACTTGACTGACTACCAGCTCATCAGCTTACATCCGGTAGTATCTCGATGAAGCGACTCTTGAGGGTCGCCCATGTGCTCGGGCTCGTCATCGCGCTCTTCGGGCTCGGCATGGTGCTCCCCATCCTGGTAGCCTGGATCTATGACCACGATGCGGCGCGCGTCGTATTCGTAGAGGCCATGGGCGAGACCATCGCGTGCGGTTTGCTCCTGTGGCTAGGCACGCGCCGTTATCGGGCCGATCTCCAGATCCGCGACGGGTTCCTGCTGGTGGTCCTGGTGTGGACCGTGCTCCCGGCGTTCGCGGCCCTGCCGCTGCTCCGTGTCCTGCCGGGGCTCAGCATCACCGACGCCTACTTCGAATGCATGTCCGGGGTGACCACGACCGGCGCCACCGTGCTCACCGGTCTCGACAATCTGCCGCCCTCGATCAATGTCTGGCGGGCGGAGCTGGTG
>JACCXJ010000376.1 GCA_013697045.1 Gammaproteobacteria bacterium
GGGTGATGCGGGAATATCCCGACCAGATCCCCTTCATCATGCACTACATCACGCTCGGCTATCACTATCACATGTTCACCTTCGACCATGCCGTGCCGGGCCTGACGAAGCTCTTGCAGGAGGAAGAGTTGTTGGCGCAAGCGTCGCCTCCAGAAAAGGAGGCATCGGCCGCCTGACGGATTCCTGTGGCATTGCCGTTTCGGTCAGTCTTTTCGATATCAGGTGATTCTATTTTGGGTCGCCAACCCTCAACCCCACGAACCGGCGACCGAGTTTCCCTGCGATAGCGGGGGAGGAAGTTCCTCCGTTCCCTCCCCTGCGTAGCGGGGGAGGGTTAGGGTGGGGGTAAATCGATTACACCCAGATCGGCTCCCCGGTCAGGGCGCGGCACACCTCGACGCCGGCGCGGAAGGCGTCCTCATGGAATCCGAATTTGAAATACGATCCGCAGAAGAACGTGCGGCCGTTCTGATGGAGCGTGTGGAGCTTCGCCTGGGCGTGGATGGCGGCGAGGTCGAAGATGGGGTGCTCGTAGTACAGCGCTTTCAGGACTTTACCGGTATCGACGCGGCTCGTATCCCCGAAGGTCACGAAATAATCCGTGGTCTCGGAGACCTTTTGCAGCGTGTTCATGTGATAGGTCGTCGATGACCGCGGGCGCCGGTCGCGATCGTATTCGACGCGATAGTTCCAACCCGCCCAATGCCGCCGCTTCCTCGGCATGAGCGACGTATCGGTATGCACCAGCACCCGACTCCTGTGATATCGGAATCGTCCCAGTAGCTCGCGCTCCTCGGGTGTCGGGTCCGCGAGCAGCGTGAGCGCCTGATCGGCATGGCAGGCGAGGATCAGGTGATCGAAGCGCCGACGTTCGCCGCGATCGTCTTCGACCTCGACCGCCCCGTTTCCCCGCCTGACACGAGTCACGCCGCGATTCAGGAGGATCCGATCCCGGAACGGCTGGCTGATCCGATCGACGTAGGAGCGGCTGCCGTTGACCACGGTCCTCCAGTGCTTGCGGCCCATGACGCCTTGCAGCGCCCCGTGGTGGTCCAGAAACTCCACCAGCGTCAATACCGGATACGCCAGCATCTCCTCCGGCGGCAGCGACCAGGTCACGGCGACGAGCGGGATCAAGAAGCGCTGCAGGAGGTCGTCGCTGTAGCCCCTGGCCGACAGGTAGTCGGCGATGCTGAGCTCGCGGTATCGGGGTTCCGTCAGCACCTCGCGCGCCTGGCGGTGGAACTTGACCATCTCGAAGAGCATCTTGAGGAAGCGCCAGCTCCGCAGGTTTTTGAGATCGCAAAAGCAATAGCTCAGGCCATGGGTCATGTATTGCAGGCCATCGGGCTCGATCTGGAAGCTGAAGCTCATCGGGCAGTACATGTTGGGCACCTTCAGCTCCTCCAGCAGGCGCATGAAGAGCGGATAGGCGGCGTTGTTGAACACCACGAAGGCGGTATCGAAGCGCACGGTCTCTCCGCGGTAGGACACCGTCACCGAGTTCGCGTGGCCGCCGACGTAGTCGTTCTTCTCGTAGAGGGTGAGGTCGAACCGCTCGTGCAGGAAATGGCCGCATGCGAGGCCGGCCGCGCCGGTGCCGATGATGGCCACGGTGGGTTTGGTCATGGTTTATAGCTCTTGTATTACTACGTTTTGACCAGTCACGCAGCTTGGGAGAAACCAACCCCGTAGGGGGATGAGCGGAGCGGATCCGGGCAGACCCGCGTCAAATGCTGGGTTTCGTTCCTAAACCCAGCCCACGGTGCTACGTTCTACTAGTCACTCATCCAAAACCAGAGTGGTCCGTCACCCCGGCAGGGATTGCCGGGGTCCAGTGGGCATGGATGGCGATACGATGCGAGGTCACATCCGTGTGCCCGGCACTCCCTGCCGGAATGACGCGCCCATTCCAATCGTCTTGGCTCGCCACTAGCCCGGGCGCGCGAACTGGAACTCCGTCGCGTTGATCGCCTTGAGTTTCCCGCCGGCCTGCTGCTCGAGATCGAATTGCAGGATCGCTTCTCGGGTCTTGAGCAGCGCGAAATGGGCGTTATCCACGGTCTCCTCGTTGCGCGTGAAGTCCCGGATGTGCAGAAAGATGTCGGACTGAAAGTCGGTCGGGCCGAAACCGGTTCGGATCGACAGGAACCCATAGCCCTTGGACTCGTTCACGGAGTACATGACGCCCCGCTTCTTGCGGTCGCCATTGGCGGCGTCGGCCACAAGCCCGGGCACCAGGAAGCCGGAGAAGTAGTAATCGACCTCCTGACGCAAGAGGCGGCTGGTGTTCGCGAACGACAGGAGGTCCACGCGCTTGCCGCGGCCCTGAAGGGCCCGGACCAGGCGCAGGAAATCCCCGTCGCCCGTGCCCAGAAGCACATAGTCGAGGTTGTCGGCCTGGAGCAGCGCCTCGACCGCGAGGTCGAGATCGGCATTGGCCTTGGTCACTAGCTCGCCCTTGGAATCGCGATAGCGCAGTACCTCCTTGGGGATCAGGTGAAAACCCATGCGGCGGATCGCATTGCGGTACTCCTCGCCGCGCTGGCGCGCGTCATCGTCTTCCTGTTCCCGCTCGCGGTCCACCGCCAGATAGGCGTTGGCCCGCAGCACGATGGCCCCCTGGGCCTGGACCAGCTCGCGTAACACGACGTAACGCATGCCCCAGCCGCCGTTGCGGCTCAGATTCTCGACATCCAAAAAGATTCCTGCCTTCAGCACCGTTCGCTCACCTCAGTCTCCCCCTTCAGAAGGGGGAGATTTAGAGGGGGTCAGCGCCGGTGCCGAAAGCATGCGCCCTGACCCCCTCCTAACCTCCCCCTTCGCAAGGGGGAGGGATTTAGGGTGCCCCTTTGCAAGGGCTCGGAGGGAGAGGGGATCCATGGCGGCGATTCATGAGCGTGGCTAAGTATATATAGAATCAATGAATAAATCAACTTACAGCGGGATCGGGTCTTTCCGGATCGATCCCGTATTTCTCGAGGGCCTCGGAGACGACGCCGCGCGGTATCGTGCCCTCCTCCGCCAGGACCGTCAAGGCTGCGAGGGTGATGTAATCGCGATCCACCTCGAAGAACCGCCGGAGCCGCTCGCGCGTATCACTGCGGCCGAAACCATCGGTGCCGAGGACCACATAGCGCCCGGGCACGAAGGCGCGGATCTGATCGGCGTAGCTCCGCATGTAGTCGGTCGCGGCCACGACCGGCCCGTCCCGGCTTGCGAGACAGGACTCGACATAGCTGATCCTCCGGAGCGAGTCCGGGTGCAAACCGTTCCACCGCTCGCACGCGAGACCCTCACGCCTGAGCTCCGTGAAGCTCGTCACGCTAAAGACATCCGCCGCGATCCCCAAGTCATTCTCGAGCCGGTCGGCTGCTGCTATCACCTCGTTCAGGATCGCACCCGAGCCCAGTAACCGCACCTTGACACCCGCGCCGCCATCGCGCAATAGATACATTCCTTTCAAGATCCCCTCGTCCACGCCCTGGGGCCGCGGGGGATGGGCGTAGTTCTCGTTGGTCAGCGTGATGTAATAGAAGACCCCTTCCTGTTTCCGCACCATGCGGGTCAAGCCCTGGTGGAGGATGACCGCCAGCTCGTAGGCATAGGTCGGGTCGTAGGACAGGCAGTTCGGCACGGTCGCGGCCAGGAGGTGGCTGTGGCCATCCTGGTGCTGCAAGCCCTCGCCCGCGAGCGTCGTGCGGCCCGAGGTCCCGCCGAGCAAAAACCCGCGCGCCTGCATGTCACCGGCCGCCCAGATGAGGTCTCCGATGCGCTGGAAGCCGAACATCGAATAGAAGATGAAGAACGGGATCATGTGCACACCGTGGTTGGTGTACGACGTCCCCGCGGCGATCCACGAGGCTAGGGCACCCGCCTCGGTGATCCCCTCCTGGAGGACCTGACCGCGCTTGTCCTCCCGGTAATAGAGGAGCTGATCGTGGTCCACGGGCTGGTAGAGCTGCCCCACCGAGGAATAGATCCCGACCTGCCGGAACAGGCCCTCCATACCGAAGGTCCGGCCCTCGTCCGAGACGATGGGCACGCAATGCGGACCCATGGTCTTGTCTTTGATGAGCGCGGTCAGCATGCGCACGAAGGCCATGGTGGTGGACAGCTCGCGCCCCTCGCTGCCCTTCGAGAGCGCGTCGAAGATACTGATATCGGGGACTTGAAGCGGCGGGGCCAGACGCCTGCGCGCCGGCAGAAAACCACCCAGGGCCGCGCAACGTTCCTTGAGATATCGCCGCTCCGGGCTGTCTTCAGGCGGGCGGTAAAAGGGCGTCGCGGCCAGCTCGTCGTCGCTCACCGGGATGTGGAAGCGGTCCCGGAACTTCCGCAGCGCTTCTTCCCCCATCTTCTTCTGCTGATGGGTGAAGTTCTGGCCCTCGCCGGCCTCACCCATACCGTAGCCTTTGATGGTTTTGGCCAGGATCACGGTCGGCTGACCGGTATGCCGCACGGCGTCGTGATAGGCCGCGTACACCTTGTGCGGGTCGTGGCCGCCGCGGTTCAGCCGCCACAGGTCCTCGTCGGTCATGCTCGCGACCATGGCCTTGAGCTCGGGGTACTTGCCGAAGAAATGCTCGCGGATGTAGGCCCCGTCGCGGGCGGCGTAGTTTTGATACTCGCCGTCCACGCACTCCTCCATGCGCTTCTGCAAAAGCCCGCTGGTATCGCGGGCGATGAGCGGGTCCCAGTAGGAGCCCCAGATGACCTTGATGACGTTCCAGCCCGCGCCGCGGAACACGGCTTCCAGCTCCTGGATGATCTTGCCGTTGCCGCGCACCGGGCCGTCCAGACGCTGCAGGTTGCAGTTGATGACGAACGTCAGGTTGTCCAGTCCTTCACGAGCGGCGATGGATATCGAGCCCAGGGACTCCGGCTCGTCCGTCTCACCATCACCCAGGTACGCCCACACGTGGTTGTGGCTGGTGTCTTTGATGCCGCGCGCATGTAGGTATCGATTGAAGCGGGCCTGGTAGATGGCCGATAGCGGACCAAGGCCCATGGAGACCGTGGGGAACTCCCAGAAGTCGGGCATCAGGCGGGGATGCGGGTAGGAGCTGAGCCCCTGGCCGGAGACCTCTCGGCGGAAGGCGTCCAGTTGCTCCTCACTGAGGCGGCCCTCCAGGAAGGCGCGGGCGTAGATGCCGGGCGCGGCGTGACCCTGGAAGTAGACGTGGTCGCCCATGCCCGTGGCGTCCTTGCCACGGAAGAAGTGGTTGAAGCCGACCTCGTAGAGCGTGGCCGCGGAGGCATACGTGGCGAGGTGACCGCCGATACCCGCCGACGTGGTGTTCGCTCTCAGCACCATGGCCACGGCGTTCCAGCGGACCATGCGGCGGATGCGCAGCTCCATCTCCTCGTCGCCGGGGAAGGGCGGCTCCTGCTCGGGCGAGATGGTGTTGATGTAGCGGGTCTGGGTCAGCGCCGGGAGGCCGATGTTGCGCTGCCGCGCCCGCTTCAGGAGGCGATAGAGGATGAATCTTGCGCGGTCCGGACCCGCCGTGTCGACCACCGAATCAAGGGAGTCCGTCCAGTCCTCCGTCTCGCCCGGATCACGGTCGGGAAGGTGTCGCTTGAACTCGCCGTACTGATCGAAGGTCACGATGCCAAGTGTAGGTGCTGGTTTCCGCTCGCGCCCGCGCGGGCAGGCCTCCCTCACCGTTCAGGATGACGATGTCATCGGCACGCCAGGGGTGTAAGGTGCCTGTCCGAGATGGTTCTGCGCATGGTTCGGAGGGACCTCGATGCGCTCACGGGTAACGGTCGCCATCGTAGCCTTGGCCCTCGCAGGGGTCGTGGCACTCTTGGTGCTGTCGCGGCCGAGCGCGCCGCTGACTGGATCGACCGTGACGCCACCGGCCAACATCCCCACGGTAGAGTCCTCTGCGGGTGCGTCGGCCACGCCACCAGCCTCCCAGACGCCAAGGGGAAGATCCGACCGATTCGCCGTCACCCTCGGCGCCTGCCTCTGCGGCGGTGTCGACGCGATTGCCGTCACCGTCCCCGCAGCCGTCGGCTCCCTGCGGGGATCACCTGATCATCTACGACGGTCCCGAGCCGACCATAACGAACCAGGTCAGGTCGCCGGAGATCTTCGTCGCCGAAGTCGTCGGCGTCGCGGATGCCGCGCTGGTCCCCATCGGCGAGCACGAACCGGGCGAGGGTGTGGGTGCCATCCGCAGCGATGCATATCGTCGCCTGACGCTCGATGTGAGGGATGTAGCGAAGGGGCCCGGCGGACCACCTGCGATTCGTAGCATCATGGTGCCCGGCGGGACCGTCGGATGCGCTCATTTCATGGTTGCAGGTATGCCGGATATGACCGTGGGCAGGCTCTACGCATTCTTCGTGGAAGCACGGAGCGTGACGTTGCCAGGCGGCCCATCGGCGCCGGTCGCCTTTACCTTCTGGCCCATCTCAGATGCCGGGAAGGTAGAGACGCCGCTGGACGGGAAGCTGACCATCGATGCGTTCGTCGCCGCGGTGCGCTCAGCCTCGGAGTAGCCGCCGCTATTCCCAGTCACTGTTGCGGCTCGCGATTCCAGTGTGGCTGACATACACGGCTCTAGAGAGCCATAGCCTCGCCGACCACGGTCGAAGGGAGCCTCGAGGGACACGCCGTCGGTCTCTCGGGAGCGAGGAGCAGCGCGTCCACCCCGGATGCCCTCGCCCGAGTCCATCGTGGGATCGCTTGAGGCGAGATCGCGAGCCTTATGCCCTCGTTGTGGCCGATATGTCAGCCTGGCCGGAATCGGCGCGGCTACTCGATGACGATGACGATGGTGCCGGCCCAGGGCCAGCCTGACCGTTCACGGCTCCCATGCCAGCACCGAGTCGACGATGCAGTGATCGCTGCCACGGGGCGTGCAATCGGTGGAGATGCCCTGCGGCCGGATGCCCGGGCCGGCGAACATGTGGTCGATGCGCAGCACCGCGAAGGGCAGCCACTCCACGCGGTCGGGCCGCCAGGTGCTGCCGGGTCCCAGGCCGACCGACTCATGGACGTCGACCAGGCCGGCGCTGAGCTCGGCAAAGGCCGGCTCTCGGACCGTCGTGTTGAAGTCACCCACCAAGACGACCGCCTCACGGTCCGCCAGGAGTGGATCCACCAGCTCGGCGCGAAGACGTCCGATGGCCAGGTCGCGCTCGCTCACCTCGTAGTCCACCGGCACGGGCAC
>JACCXJ010000385.1 GCA_013697045.1 Gammaproteobacteria bacterium
GATCACAGACGCGCAACTGGCCTCGCTCAATCTCAAGCCGGACAACTTTCATGGCGACTGGAACTACACGGTCCTGCCGACGCGAAGGACAACTTAGTCATGTTATTTGTGCGCGACGCCTTAGAAACGGCGCCGACCGGGGCCTCCTCCGCCTGGGCGCCGGGGAGCGCCGCTGCCCGGCCCGCCACCACCACGGTCGTCGGTCCGCGGTCGGGCTTCGTTCACGGTCAGCCGTCGGCCCTTCAGGTCCTTGCCGTTCAGCTCGGCGATCGCCGATTCGGCTGCGGCCTTGGCCGACATCTCGATAAACCCGAAACCGCGCGGTTCTCCGCTGAACCTGTCCTTGATCACGTTAACGGATGTAACCTCCCCGAAGGGCTCGAAAGCGTGCCGCAAATCGTCCTCGGTCACATCTCGGGACAGATTGCCAACGAAGATCTTCATTCGGTATTCCTCTAAGTAGTCAATGGAGTGCGATGGCCCCTGTGAGTGGGATGGCCCCAAGCCGGGCCACGCGGGTGGATCCTACGCGCACTTGCGCATTTCGGGAAGCAGTGGGGGTCGCGAACCGATCGAACCGACGCGGGTACTAGCGTCCTGGGCCGGGCGCACACAGCTCGGCGATCACGGCGGCCAGGTCCTCGTAGACCGGTAGGGAGCGAAGCTCGGGGTTGGCGTCGCGGGTGTGGCGGCCGCGGCCGGTCTCGACCAGGATCGGACGAGCGCCCGCCGCGCGCGCCGCCTGGATGTCGGTGAGCCGGTCGCCGACCGCCGGCACCCCCTCGAGCGGGAGATGCAGGCGCTCCGAAAGCTCCCGGAACAGCCCTGGCCGCGGTTTGCGGCAGGCACAACCCTCGCCCGGGCCGTGGGGACAAAAGAACACCGCCTCGATACGCCCACCGTGCTCGGCGAGCCGTTGGTGCATCTTCTGATGGACGAGGTGCAACTGGCCGACGTCGATGATCCCGCGCGCGAGGCCCGATTGATTGCTCACCACCACGACCCGGTAGCCCGCGGCGTTGGCGCGGGCCACGGCCTCCAGGCTCCCCGGGATCGGGATCCACTCCTCGGGAGACTTGATGAAGCGATCGGATTCCTGATTGATCACCCCGTCCCGGTCCAGGATCAAGAGCCGCACTATTGCAGCCTCGAGAGATCCGCGATCTCCAGGAACAGGGACCGGACCCGGCGCAGCAAGGTCAGGCGGTTGGCCCGCAGGCGCTGGTCCTCGCATAGGACCAACACCTCATCGAAAAAGGCATCGACGGGCTCTCGCAGCGCCGCGAGCGCGCACAGCACCGCGGTGTATTCGCGCCGGTCCAGCCCTTCCCGAACCGGCCCTTCCAGCGCCACCAACGCCGCCGACAGGCGCCGCTCGGCGGGGGCTTCCAGGAGCCCGGGTTCCAGCACGCCGATCTCGAGGTCCTGCGCCTGTTTGAGGAGGTTGGCGATGCGTTTGTTGGCGGCTGCCAGTGCCGCCGACTCGGGCAGTGCGCGAAACGCCGTGACGGCAGCGAACCGCTCGCGAAAGTCGAGGGGGCGCGTGGGTCGGCGCGCCAGCACGGCCTCGAAGGCATCGGAGCGCGCGCCCTCCTCGGCCAGATACCCGCGCAGCCGCTCCATCATGTAATCGAATACCACCGGCACGACACGAGGATCCATGGAACGACCGTACAGCGCGGCGGCCCGCGACAAGAGGTCGAAGAGGTCCAGGTCCAATGTACCTTCGATCAAGATACGCAGGCACCCGAGCGCCGCCCGCCTGAGCCCGAAGGGGTCTCGGTCGCCGCTCGGCGCCTGAGCAATGCCGGACAGCCCGCATAGCGCATCGAGCTTGTCGGCGAGCGCGAGCGCCTGTCCGGTCCTGCTGATTGGGAGAGCGTCCCCGGCATGGCGCGGGAGGTATTGCTCGGCCAGGGCTTCGGCCACCTCCGCCGGTTCGCCGGCGCGGGCGGCGTAGTGGCGGCCCATGAGGCCTTGCAACTCGGGAAACTCCCCGACCAGTGCCGTGACCAGATCGCATTTGGACAAGAGGCCCGCACGCCGCGCCAAGTCGGGGTCCCCGCCGATGTGCCGCGCGATCGCCTCCGCCAAGGTCGCGAGGCGATCGGATCGATCCAAGAGCGACCCGAGACGATCCTGGTAGACGATCCGCCCGAGCGCCGTCCGCCGCGCCTCCAAGGGCAGGGCGAGATCCTGCTCGTAAAAAAACGCGGCATCCGCCAGCCGGGGATGGACGACGCGCTCGTTGCCGCGCCGCACCACCTCGGGATCGCGGCTCTCGATGTTGCTCGTGGCCACGAAGTACGGCAGCAGCCGCCCATCGGCATCGAGGATCGGAAAGCACTTCTGGTGGTCCTTCAGGGTCGCGATCAAGACCTCGGCGGGCATCCCCAGGAAGCGCCGATCGAAGGCGCCGACGATGACCGCCGGCCATTCGCAGAGTCCCGTGACCTCTTCCAATAGCTCCGGGTCGATGAGCGCCTGCCCGCCTTGGGCGTGCGCCGCGGCCTCCACCAGTCGCCGCAGCCGTTCTTGCCGCTCGGCGAAATCGGCTTCTACGCGGCCGATGGATTTCAATAACTCAGGGTAGTCGCGAGGCGCAGGGATCGAGAGGGGCCCGGGCCGCATGAAGCGATGGCCGCGGCTCTCGCGCCCGCTCTGGACCCCGAGGACCTCGGCCGAGAGGGTCTCGGGGCCGAACAGCAAGACGACCCAGTGCACGGGCCGCACGAACTCGACGGCGCCCGCGCCCCAGCGCATGCGTTTCGGGATCGGGAGCGCCGCGAGCGCCTCGCGGAGGAGCCGCGGTACGACCTCGCCGGTAGGACGGCCCGGGGCGATGGTCTGGAAGGCGAGCCAGCGACCCTGCTCGTTCTCCAGTCGGATGAGGTCCTCTACCGCAACCCCGCAGGAGCGCGCGAATCCGAGGGCCGCGGGGGTGGGCCGACCCTCTGCGTCGAAGGCCGCGCGTAACGCCGGGCCTCGGCGATGCACCTCGCGATCGGGCTCTGCCGCGGCCAGGGCCTCGATCACGAGCGCCAGGCGGCGGGGCGTGGCGTAGGCCTTGACCGTGCCGTGGGTGAGGGCTTCCTTGTCGAGGCGCTCGCCGACGGCGCTCGCGAAGGCCTGCGACAAGCGCCGCATCGATCGCGGCGGCAACTCCTCGGTGCCGATCTCGACCAGGAGATCCTGCGCCCCGCTCACGGGCTCATGCCGCGCTCGGATCCCGCGGAGAGCAAGGGGAAACCGAGCGCCTCACGGCTCTTCAGATACGTCTCGGCCACGCCGCGCGACAGCGCCCGCACCCGCAGGATATAGCGCTGGCGCTCGGTCACGGAAACGGCATGGCGCGCGTCGAGGAGGTTGAAGGTATGAGACGTCTTGAGCACCATCTCATAGGCCGGCAGCGCCAGACCGGCCTCCGTCAGCCTCCGGCACTCCGCCTCGCAGGTGTCGAACCAGGCGAACAACGAGGCGGTGTCGGCGCGCTCGAAGTTGTAGCGCGACATCTCCACCTCGTTCTGATGGTGGAGTTGGCCATAGGTGATTGTGGGACTCCTCTCGCCTTCGGCCCACACCAGATCGTAGACGCTGTCCACGTCCTGGAGGTACATCGCGATGCGCTCCAGACCATAGGTGATCTCGCCCGTGACCGGCCGGCAGTCGAGGCCGCCGACCTGCTGGAAATAGGTGAACTGGCTGATCTCCATGCCGTTCAGCCGCACCTCCCAGCCGAGACCCCAGGCACCCAAGGTCGGCGATTCCCAGTCGTCCTCCACGAAGCGGATGTCGTGTACCAGCGGGTCGATGCCGAGCGCGCGCAGGGAATCCAGATAACGCTCCTGGATGTCGGCGGGCGAGGGTTTCAGAATGATCTGGAACTGGTAGTAACGCTGCAAGCGGTTGGGGTTCTCGCCGTAGCGCCCATCGGTGGGACGCCGCGATGCCTGCACATAGGCCGCGCACCAGGGCTCGGGACCGATGGCGCGCAGGAAGGTCGAGGGGTGAAAGGTCCCCGCGCCCATCTCCATATCGTAGGGTTGCTCCAGGACGCAGCCTTGTCCCACCCAGTGCTGCTGGAGCGCCAGGATCAGGTCCTGAAAGGTCGTGGGCTGTGCGCCCCGAGAGTCGCCGGGCGTCCCGGGGGTCGTCGCGTCCGGCATCGGTCTCGCCAGTATACCGCAAGGGGATGCGCATCCGCCCCGGCCTCTTTCAGGTCGCAGCCATGAGAAATCCGGGCTAAAGTGATATCAGGAGGTGCAACATGAAACGATTGGTCTTGCATGCGACCGACACCGCGCAGTGGCAGGCGCTCGTCCACGAGGCCGAGGCCGCCGCCGAATGCAGCTTGAGCGTGGAGACCGAGAGCTATCTCGTCTTCACGCTCATGCGTTTCGTGGGCCGGGCGCGCCTGGCCAAGACCTGCCTGGCGTTGGGCTACCTCGCGGGGCTCTTGCAACGCGGCCCGCTGCGCCGCCAGGGCCTACGTGATGTCGGGGATCAGTGCCTGCTGTATACGGGTCTGTTTCCCGACCATGCGCTACGGGGCGCGGTGCCGCTCGGCTACTACGTGGGTCTCGGTAAGAGCGCCTACCTGCACCTGTCCGACGAGCCGAGCGGCGATCTCTTCCGGCAACTGAGCCGGGCCTTCGTCGAGATGATGGATGTCTTGCAGTGCATGCGGGAGCTCGACGGGAAGCGCCGCCTCGGGCCCTTGCAGGCGCACGCGCTGTGGCTGGAGACGGGGAGCCGACACGCCTTGCGCACCCTGCGCGAGACCACGCGCAATAGCCCGCTACCTGCCCCCCGGCTGCACTGAGAGACTTCTACTACGATGGCGCCCCCTGCCCCGCCATGAACCGGGGTGGGTACGATGTCGTCGTCGTAGGCGCCGGGATCCAGGGCGCCGGCGTCGCCCAGTGCGCGGCGGCCTCGGGATACCGGGTGCTGGTGCTCGAACAATACGGCCCGGCGGCCGGCACCTCTTCCCGCTCGAGCAAGCTCATCCATGGGGGCCTGCGCTACCTCGAGACCGGACAGTTCCCTCTGGTACGCCAGTCCCTGGCCGAGCGTGAGACGCTGCTCCGGATCGCGCCGCTCCTGGTCCACCGCCTCGAGTTCTACGTCCCTGTCTATCGAGAGACCCGACGGCGCCCCTGGGAGCTTCGGCTCGGCCTGTCGTTATACGCCGTGCTCGGGGGGCTCGGGCCGCAACATCGATTCCGATCCCTCGGGCGGGCTCTATGGGGAGGGCTGGGCGGCCTCCGTACCGATGGGCTCGCCGCGGTGTATTCGTATCTCGATGCCCAGACCGACGACGCCGCGCTGACCCGCGCCGTGCTCGACTCGGCCCGGTCTTTCGGCGCCGACGTGTCTTGTCCCGCGGTGTTCCAGAAAGCGACGCGGACAGACGCCGGTTATTCGATCCAATACGCTTCGCACCCTTCAGGCGCTCGCCCGATCGAATGTCATGGCACGGTGCTGGTCAATGCCGGCGGCCCGTGGGTGGGACAGGTAGCCGAAAGAGTCGATCCTCCGCCGCCATCGGTCGAGGTCGAGCTGGTACAGGGTGCGCACCTGCACCTGGACGAGCCAGTCCTGGAAGGCGCCTTCTATGTCGAGTCGCCTGCGGACCGGCGCCCGGTGTTTGTCATGCCGTGGCAGGGCGGGACCCTGATCGGCACCACCGAGACCGCCTTTCGCGGCGACCCGGCCTCCGTGACGGCAACCCCGGCAGAGTCGGAATATCTACTCGAAACCTTGCGTCATTACTTCCCCGCCTACCGCGGCCGGGTCATCGCCACCATGGCGGGCCTGCGGGTCCTGCCACACGGCAAAGGAGCGCCTCAAGAGCGGTCGCGCGAGACGGTGCTCTCGGTGGACCGCGCGGATCGCCCGCACTATCTGGCCATCTACGGCGGCAAGCTCACGACCTATCGCGCGACCGCCGAGTGCGTGATGCGGAGGGTCTTGCCCGCGCTTCCCGGGAGACGCTCCCTCGCGGACACTCGCAACATCACCCTTTGATGGGGACGCTGCCTCGGCGAGAAGGGCGTCGTCGTCGCGACCCCGCGAATTCATGCCGAGCACCACTTCCCGGCACTACGAGGCGGTGAAATCCCATGCCCTGTGCGTTACACTTTATCTCTTATCACGTCTTGGCACACAAGGGGTTGATCCGACACATATAGTGCCACCAGCAACGGCCTTCAGGCGCCCTCCGGGCCAGCCAAGCGAGCATCGGGTATGACGAATACTGTACCGACTACGCCTGTAGATCTGAGGCGAGATAGAATCGAGACTTTCTGCAAGAAGTGGAAGATCGGCGAGTTGGCCCTTTTCGGGTCGGGGCTGCGGGACGACTTTCGTGAGGACAGCGACCTGGACTTCCTCGCGACCTTTTCGCCGAACGTCGCATGGGGACTGCTGGATCACGCGGCGATGGAGCGTGAGCTCGCCAAGATCGTCGGACGCCCAGTGGATCTCGTGTCGCGCACGGCGGTGGAGCAAAGCCACAACTGGATCCGCCGAAAAGCCATCCTGGAGTCCGCCAAGGTCCTGTATGCGGCGTGACGACAACGCCCTCCTGCTGGACATCGCCCATGCCGCGGGCTTGGTCGCGAAGTTCATGGCGGGAAAGGGCAAGACGGCGTTTCTCGCAGACGAACTGACGCAGTCGGCGGTGCTCCACCAAATCCTGGTCCTCGGCGAGGCGGCGAAGCGACTTTCTTCGGAGTTCCGTGCCCGTTACCCAGAGGTGCCCTGGTCGGACATCGGGGGCATGCGAGACAAGCTCATCCACGAATACGAGGCTGTGGACCACAACCAGGTCTGGAGCACGGCGATGAAAGACATCCCGGAGCTCCTTGCGTGGGTAACGCCGCTCTTGCCGGAGGAGCCGGCCTGAGCTCGTAGTCAGCTATGAGCTCGTAGGATGGGGGTAGAGCGCAGCGAAACCCATCATCCGGCGGCGGGGGTTGTGATGGGTTTCGGCTATCGCCTCTACCCATCCTGGGCTTTCTCGGGCCCATACCGATGCCGCTGGCGCCGTGGCGGCGGCACGAGCACGGGCAGCCGGTCGTGCAGTTCCAGGGGCGTGCGCGGGAACAGTGTGCCCAAGGGCTCCGGGGTGCTGTTTTACCGAATCGGGAGATCCGAGATTAACCCGTCTTTCAGGTTCCTTCTCATAGTCTCGGCGTCTTTTGCCCACTGCACGCGGCTGGGGTCGAGGTTCACTAGCCTCTCCATAATCGCTAAGGCCTCTTCGAGATTTTGCCTCGCCAGGGGCTGATCGCCTAGCTACCACAAACACCCCGGCGAGGATTGGCCCGTGGAGGAGTTCGTGCTCGGGCAGGCAAGACTACCGAACGGGGAGCCCGTGACGATGAAGCTTGCCGAGCGGGGGACCTTTCTGGGAGGCGAGGTGTGGGTACGCGAGATCCGCAAGCTCACCGACACGGGTCATCAAACGGCGATCCTGTCCACGGACTATCGTAGCGAAACGGCGCGCCTGGCCGGGGCGATGTTCTCCCGATGGTCTCAGGAGAACTTCTTCCGCTACATGCGCCAACACTACAGCCTCGATAGC
>JACCXJ010000399.1 GCA_013697045.1 Gammaproteobacteria bacterium
CGCCCTGTCCTCGGACGAGATCGACTATCTCTTCTCGGCCTATCGGGGGCTCGGGCGCGATCCCAGCGATGCCGAGCTCATGATGTTCGCGCAGCTCAACTCCGAACACTGCCGCCACAAGACCTTCAACGCCGACTGGACGGTGGACGGCGTGCCGCAGGGACGATCGCTCTTTGCGCGCATCCGAGAGACGTACGCTGCCCATCCGGGGCGCATCCTCTCGGCCTACCACGACAACGCCACGGTGAGCCGCGGTTACCTCGCGAGCCGCTTCTTCCCGGTCTCCGGGTGTTATGGCTACACGGAAGAAGAGGTCCACCTCATCGCCAAGGTCGAAACCCACAACCACCCGACCGCCATCTCGCCCTATCCCGGCGCGGCTACGGGCTCGGGCGGGGAGATCCGGGACGAGGGCGCGACCGGCCGCGGCGCCAAACCCAAGGCCGCGTTGACCGGCTTCTCCGTCTCGAACCTGCGGATCCCCGATTTCGTCCAGCCCTGGGAAGAGGATCACGGGCGGCCGGCGCGCATGGCCTCGGCACTGCAGATCATGCTGGAGGCGCCACTCGGCGCCGCGGGCTACAACAACGAGTTCGGGCGCCCGGCGCTCGCCGGGTATTTCCGCAGCTTCGAGCTGGCGCTGCCCGGCGAGGCCCACATCCGGGGCTACCACAAGCCGGTCATGCTCGCCGGCGGTCTCGGTAACATTCGCCCGGGCCACACCCACAAGCGGCCCGTCCCCCCGGGCTCCGTGATCGTGGTGCTCGGGGGGCCGGCGATGCGCATCGGGCTCGGCGGAGGGGCGGCCTCGTCGATGAGCGCCGGCACGGGCGACGAGGGGCTGGACTTCGCCTCGGTGCAGCGCGACAACGCCGAGATCGAGCGCCGCTGTCAGGAGGTCCTGGACGCCTGTTGGGCCCTGGGCGAGAACAATCCGATCCTGTCGATCCATGATGTGGGCGCCGGCGGCCTCTCGAACGCCGTGCCCGAGCTATTGCAGGACAGCGGCCTCGGTGGGCGTATCGAGCTACGCGCTATCCCGAGTGCCGATCCCGGCCTGTCTCCCTTGGAGATCTGGTGCAACGAGGCCCAGGAGCGCTATGTCCTGGCGCTCTCGCCCGAGTCCCTCGAGCGCTTCGCCACGATCTGCACCCGCGAGCGCTGCCCGCATGCCCCGATCGGTGAGGCGACGGCCGAGCACCGATTGGTCGTGCTCGACCGTGAGTCCAACACCCAGAGCATCGATCGCGAGGCCATCGCGCTACCCATGGAGGTGCTCTTCGGACGACCCCCCAGGCTCCGCAAGGCGGCGAGACGCGAGCGCAAGACGCTGCCGATGCTCGATACCTCGCGCCTCTCTATCGAGACGGTGGTCGAGCGGCTGCTACGGCTGCCCGCGATTGCGGACAAGCGCTTTCTGATCACCATCGGCGATCGCAGCGTCTCGGGGCTCGTATGCCGCGATCAAATGGTCGGTCCCTGGCAGCAAGCGGTCGCCGACTGTGCCGTCACCGCGGACTCGTTCCGGGGCTACACGGGCGAGGGTATGGCGATCGGCGAGCGCGCCCCGATCGCGCTCATCGACGCCCCCGCCTCGGCGCGCATGGCGGTGGGCGAGGCCCTGACCAATCTCGCGGCTGCCCGTGTCTTGAAGCTCGACGATGTGCTCCTGTCCGCGAACTGGATGGCGGCGGCGGGCGATCCCGCGGAGGACGCCCGGCTCTTCGATGCCGTAGACGCCGCGACGGCGCTCTGTATCGCACTCGGGATCGCCATCCCGGTCGGCAAGGACTCGCTCTCGATGCGCACCGTATGGCGGGAAAGGGATACCGAAAAGGTGGTGACGGCGCCGCTCACGCTGGTCGTCTCGGCCTTCGCGCCGGTCGCCGATGTGCGCTGCTCGCTCACCCCCGAGCTGGTGCACGAGCCGGATACCGTGCTGGTCCTGATCGATCTAGGGCGCGGACGGAACAGGCTCGGGGGCTCGTCGCTCGCACAGGTCCATGGCCAGCTCGGCAACGAGCCTCCCGATCTGGACCATCCGGAGGACCTCGAGTCCTGCTTCCGCGTCGTCCAGCTCCTGAATGAGATGGGGCTCATCCTGGCCTACCACGATCGTTCGGACGGCGGGCTCTTCGTCACCCTCATGGAGATGGCGCTTTCGGCTCGGACCGGCCTTTCCGTGAACCTGGAGGCGCTCGGTCCGGACCCGCTGGCCGCGCTCTTTTCCGAGGAGTTGGGCGCGGTGGTCCAGGTTCGCCGCGATGATGTCCTGGCGGTGCTTCAGACCTTCCGGGCCGAAGGCGCCATCGGCTACCACGTCCATGTGATCGGAGAACCCATCGCCGAGCCGAGGCTCCGGCTGCGCCACGGGGAGCGCGATCTCCCGGGCTTCGCGCTTTCGGATCTCCAGCGCGCCTGGTCGGAGCTGAGCCATCGCATGCAGTCGCTGCGGGACCACCTGCGCTGCGCCGAAGAGGAATACCGGGGCCTCTTGGATGTGAGCGATCCGGGGCTCTCGGTGACGCCGTGTTTCGATCCTCGCGAGGCCGCACCGGCCCTGGCGGGCCTGGCACGCCCGGCCATCGCGATCCTCCGCGAGCAGGGCGTAAACGGTCATATCGAGATGGCCGCGGCCTTCGAGCGCGCCGGTTTCGAGTCGGTGGATGTACACATGAGCGATGTCCTCGAGGGCCGGGTCGATCTCTCGGCCTTCCGTGGGCTCGCCGCCTGCGGCGGGTTCTCCTATGGCGACGTGCTCGGGGCCGGCAGTGGTTGGGCCAAGTCCATCCTTTACCACGAGCGCGCCCGAGAGGCGTTCGCGCTGTTCCTGGGGCGTACGGACGGCTTCGTCCTCGGCGTCTGCAACGGTTGCCAGATGCTCTCGCAGTTGACCGAGCTGATCCCCGGTGCCGCAGGCTGGCCGCGCTTCGCCCGCAACACCTCGGAGCAATTCGAGGCGCGTCTCGTCATGGTCGAGATCCTCCCCTCGCCCTCGGTGCTGTTTGCGGGGATGGCAGGGTCGAAGCTCCCCATCGTCGTCGCCCACGGCGAGGGCCGTGCGGCGTTCGCCGATCCGCGGGGTGCCGAGGCGGCACTCGAGCAAGGTCTCGTGACCATCCGTTACCTCGATCACCACGGCCGGTCCACGGATCGCTATCCCCAGAACCCCAACGGCTCGCCGCTCGGTATCACGGGTCTCACCAATGCCGATGGCCGGGTGACGATCCTGATGCCCCACCCCGAGCGCTGCTTCCTGCGCCGACAATACTCCTGGCTCCCCCACGACTGGCCGCACGAGGACGGCCCCTGGTTCCGTCTCTTCCAGAACGCCCGGCGGTGGGTGGGGTAGAGCGCAGGGTCGGGTGCCTTGAGACCGCGCCTCACGCCGACTGCGAGGCTGCGGGTTTGATTGCCGGTGCGGTGTGCATTGGCTTTGCGCCGATCTTCGTGCGCCTGGTGGACGTGGGCTACACGGCCGCCGCGTTCTGGCGCGTGGCGCTGTCGCTGCCGCTGCTGTTTGCGCTGTGGTTTCCGCGCCGCAGAGACCCAGACTTGGAAGAGGAACCGGCCGCGCTGCGGTGGCTGTGGCTGGGCGGCGCTTTCTTCGCCGGCGACGTGGCGGTATGGCACCAGTCCATCGTTCACACTTCCGTCGCCAACGCCACCCTGCTGGCCAATCTCTCGCCCATTTTCATCACCGCCGCGTCATTCTTTCTGTACGACGAGCGCGTGACGTGGGGCTTCCTGGTCGGTTTGATTCTGGCCCTGTCCGGCGCCGCGGTCCTGATGGCCGACAGTTTCACTATCAGCCATGAACCCCTACGGGGAGATATCTACGGCGTCATCGCCTCGGTGTTTTATTTCGGGTATCTGCTGGGCGTGTCGCGGTTGCGCAAGCGTCATTTCGCCTTTGAAGTAATGTGGTGGACCGCTGGCCTGCGCGGTAGCGTTGCTGCCGATCGTCTAGCTCTTGGATCAACGCATCAGGCCCAAATCGCGTTCGCGGCCGGCGACGGTGCCCTGGCCCGTACGGGCGTGGGCGAAGTCGCCCGCAAAACGGCCCAAGTTGCCCGTAACGAGCCTGCTGACATGCGAATGTCTCTCTTGAATCCGGTCTTGGTTGCAAAAGAACCCGCCTTCTGTGGCGGCCAATGCCTCGTCCTGGAGAGGCGAAGGGATGGCTCCTTGTAACCCGGCGAGGGCATGAAAGTCGCCCGCCATAGCGGCGGCCGACAGCGCGACGGCCAACGCACTACCTAACAATGTGGTTTTGATCATTTAGTTATTCTCCTAAACTAATCAAGGCCGAGTCGGGGCGGGGTATGACACCCCGTGGGAACCATACTCCGGTCCTTCATCGGCGGTTTCTAAGAAACGGAAAGGTATTATGATTAGGTTTTCCCTGTCCCTCAACCTTAAATATAGCCTATCCAGGACGGGTGCGGTGACCGCTGCACGGGCGTTTCTAAGGCGCCATACTAAAAGCATAGCAAAACCCCCAGCCGGATGCAAGGGGCCAAGTGCCCGACATGGGAGCGTTTCGTTCGTGAGGTCAGGGGCAACGCGCGAAGCCGCGCTGCGCCAGATGTCCGAGGCGGACGTTCGGGCGATGGCGCGGGAGTACCCGATTTCTTCACGCCCGGAAGTGTTGGGCAACGCACGTGCCGAGGAGAGGGATCGAAGGTTTGCTTATGAAAGAAGAGGTTATGCCATTCAGCTGTCGTGTAGATGCCAAAAAAGGGGGTATCAGCGGTAAGAATTCAGGCGAGCCGGTAATTGTTGCAAGCCTGAGAGAAGAAGTGATGTCCCTGCCTTGCCCAGCCCTGACCGTCAATCGGAGGTGGGGTGCGTACCTCGACCGGGTCGTGCTATCTTGGTCGGCGAACGCCTTAAAGCTGATTTCACACCAAGCTGCCGCAGCGTGGCTCTGGTCGGTTCTCCTGGCCCGACGCCGAGACGGTCGGCCATCCGGCGGGCGTCAATCGGGGCGCGAAGTTTCACGTCGGTATTGTCGAAAAAAACGTATACATCGCGCACCGCGCCTGGCGTGGTCTGGGCGTGCCGATCCGCCGGACATCTTCGGGCTCTGCACCCTCGCGCCAGGTCTCGATCCGCCTCGCCCAAGCCTCGATCTCCGGCGGTGTATAACCGCTAACGTACAGACGGCGTGAACCGTGGAGCCGGACGTACACGAAGTCGGCGGTTACGTCGTGTGCCGTTGGAAAGCGGCCGGCCACGTCGGCTACCACCAACGAAATCCCGTAATCGCGCAGCATTGAAAGAAAACGATCGTTAAGAAAACTGTCGTGGCGAAACTCGACCGCGTGACGAACCGGCCTGCAGACGTCTGCCTCAAGAAAAACGCGGCCTTTGATCCGATCATCATACTTTCGTGCCAAGCGAGCCACCTCGATCGTGTCACGTGGCAGCAGATCAAAAAAAGCCCGGAAGCGGTCCGCGTTGAAGTGAAACTGTGGCGGAAACTGCCAAAGAATCGGCCCGAGCTTTTCCCGCAGACACAACGGTCCCGAAGCGAAGAAGTTGGCGAGTGGGGCAAGCGGTTCACGCAGCTTCCGCATGTGGGTGATAAACCGTCCGCCCTTGAGAGCAAAGATGAACCCGGGGGGCGTCTGATTGTACCAGTTGGTGAACGTTGACGGTCGCTGCAGCGAATAAAATGTGCCGTTCACTTCCAGGGCCCCGAAGCGCCGGGCGGCGTAGGCCAGTTCTAGTTTTTGCGGCAAGCCGTTGGGAAAGAAGTTGCCTCGCCACGGGGCATAGCTCCATCCGGATACGCCAACCAGAATGTTGCCGCGTGCCACAGATAACTTGAGCGGCACGTCAGTTGCCGACCGCATTGCGCAAGGCTCGAAATAGCCGAGCCAGGTCCGCCGGTTGGTAATGAGCGTTGATGCCGCTGGGATTGGGCAGCAGCCAGACCGTCGCGGCCGCCAAGAGCTCAGGCTGAAGACCCAGCACCGCCTTCGGCCGGGCGAACGCCGTTCGATATGAGGTAAGCCCAAGAAAGGCTACGAAACTCGGACCAAAGCGTCTCACCTTACGCTCGAGCAGCCGGGCCCCACGCTGAAGCTCGTCGGGCGTCAATTCTCCGGCCATCGCCGTGGCGCGGTTGACGAGATTGGTCAGACCGACTCTGAATTCGAGCAATCGGGTTTCCTCGAACGGCGACAGAACGCGCGGAGTGAAGCCGCCGGCATACAGTGCCGGCCAGAATCGGTTGCCGGGCCGCCCAAAATGATGGCCAATCGCGCCCGAGTAGAGGCCTGGATTGATTCCCACGAACAGCACCCGCAGTCCGGCCTCGATCACGTCCGGCACCATGCAACGATCGCGGGCCGCCGCGAGTTGCGCGGGTGTCGGCCGCCACGGTGCCTCTGGGATCAACGTAGGTCGCCGTTTGCTCATGCATCCACATTTTAGGTCCTTTGCCTCGCGTGATGAAGGAGCATGAACCGTCGCTGTATAGGCACCTGCGTGGGGTGCCATGGGTTGATAGCGAAGGATCGCCGAACGTGATCAGTCGGCGTTCCTCGACGCGGCCGTGGCCAGAGCCGGCATCCGCGAGCCCGCATCAGGTGAATATTTCACATTTTTCCTGTGACGTATTTCACAGCGTGAGCCCGCGCGCTTGGTATCATGTGACGTTCGAGGTTGCGGTACTGCATGTGGACGGGCGTGCAACCTCATAATCTTAAGAGACTGGAGGTGAGTAACGGCCGACGATACGGGTGCGAAAGGGAACGGCAGGGTGCCGGCGAGCTGGGACGATAGCGCCGAGGCACTGCTTAAGGACTGGCGCCAGCGAAGCGCCGCCGCCTCGGAAGCGCATTACAAGCTCGCCAGCGATTTGAGGAGGAAGAACCTCATGCTGGGGGTCCCTGTCGTGATCTTCTCCAGCTGCGTTGGGACCAGCCTGTTCGCCAGCTTGGCTGATCCCGAGGCCGGTATCGCCCCGGCGTTCAAGATCACCATCGGTTCGATCAGCGTGGCAGCCGCGATCCTCGCCGCGCTCCAGACCTTCCTGCGCTTTGGCGAGCGCGCGGAGAAGCATGTGGTCGCCGCCGACTGGTACGCGGCGGTGCGCCGTGACATCGAACAGGTGCTCGCCCTCTCGCCCAAGGATCGGGGAACGCCGAGGAGCTGCTTCGATCGCATACGCAAGCAGATGAGCAAGGTCGGGCAGCACTCGCCGGAGATCGGCGACCGGCTGTGGAAGGTCATGGCCGCGAAGTACGGCGTGGACGACCCGGCCCCGCCCAAACGCCCTCTTCCCGCACCCGCGCGGACCAACCAATTACCGGCCGACCCGTCCGACGCGACCGTACCGATCTAACAACGGGGTTGAAAGTCCTATCCTTTTTTGCCAGCGCCGGTGATGTCGACCGGGTCGCCCACCCGGATCGGCTTGCCGGCCTCGGAGGGCGGGATGCGCGTATTCACGGCCAGCCGGTAGAAGTGATTGAAGCGCGAGCGCGTGGCCCAGGCCGGTAGGGTCTCTGCGCGCCGGGCCGCGAGGGTCTTCTGAAATCCACGGTCTTCGGTGCCGGTCAGGGGATCGCGGGTCGGCACCACGCAGCGCTGGCAGGGATTGGTGCCCTCGAAGCGTACCGCGCCGACCGTGAAGCGCACGGTGGTGCCGGGCTCACCGTACAGGCGGTCCTCCCAGAACGCGGGGACCTCGCCGATCTCGAGGTTGGCTCGAAAGCGCATCCGCATCTGGTCCTCCGATCTGGCGGGAAACCAGCCGGCCACCAGGGCGAGCGTGGCGGTGCTGATGATCGTGGGGCCGAAGGCTTCTTTGTCATCGGGGAAGCCGCTCTCGAGATCGGCCCGGACGTAAACCGGAAACCCGAAGAACGCGCCGAGCCAGGCCGCCAGCACCTCGCGCTCCGCATCGAGCCGGAAGCTCTGCTCCTCCTTGCCCGCGTGCAGCGTGACCCGCGACCCCGCGCCGTCATAGCGTGCGCGCAGGCGGTGCACGTCGGCGAGTCGCTTGCCGTTCACGAAGCGGCCCTCCGCGTCCACGATCGCGTAGCGGCGGTCGTTCCCCAAGGCGCCCTGGGCCGATACCCGGGCCTCGCCGACGCTGATCCCGTCCAGGGACTTGATCGGATACAAAATGATGCGCGTGATGCGGGGCATGCGGGCGGTCCGGGACGTGATCCCCGTTCGCTTCTAGCCCGGATTTCTCACCACGACCCTACTGCGGGCACCGAACCGTCCGCAGGTTCCGAGCGTCACGCGCCTTGCCCGCCGGGTCGATCGCCTTCCGACGGTTCAGGCGATCGGCGGGATTGGTTGGGAATTGGTTGGGAAGAGGAAGAGGATGAGGACATCCCTGTCCTCCGCGTCGTTAGGTCATCTCGGGGCTAGTCCCCGGCCCATTTCGCCAGGCCAAAAGCTATGGCGAGGACGACCAAGCCGACAAGAACGGCTACAGGTATTGCCATACACTTAACCCTCCGGACGTTACTGCCATAAACCGCCTTCCCTTGTGGAAGGCGCACGGTAATTTTCGGCACGGGATCGGCCTTTGTCAAGGCCCCGACCCCAGGCCCCGACCCCAGGCCCCCGCCCCCCGCCCCCTGTAGAAGCCTTGACAAGCCGTCGCGGAATCCTTGTTCGAGCGTTTCGAGCAGCCGCTCCATCTCGGGCAGGGGCCAGGCGTTGGGTCCATCGCTCAGGGCCCTGGTCGGGGCGCGGGTGGTTCTCCATGAAGATCGCCGCGATCCCGACGGCCATCGCAGCCCGCGCCAGTACCGGCACGAGCTTCCGCTGGCCACCGGACGATGCCCCCTGCCCGCCCGGCATCTGCACGGAGTGCGTGGCATCGAACACCACGGGGCAGCCGGTCTCGAGCAGAGCCGTAGGGTACGCATCGCGTACCATTACGCCCGCCAGACATCTGATGATCGCATGGATTCGCGATTCCATCGCAGGAAACGCCCCGTTGGGAGTCTGGGTCATCACCACGTCATGCGCCGAAAAAGGTACGCGGTGCGTACCCTACACACTATAATCGCGCGACGATTGTGGGGGATCCGAAGAGCCAGGATTGGGCCATCGGTTATTGGAAGGGCGATCAGGTGGTGGCGGTCGCTTCTGTTGGCCGCGATGCGCTTAATTTAGAGGCCGAGCAGGCTTTGGAGCGGGGGGATCAGGCTGTGTTGCGCAAGCTGGTGAGCTGACAGTAGCGTTGTAATCTGATCATCGGCATCATTTGGCCAAAGTGATAGGATAAAGCATGGACTACAAGGAGCACATCTTCCTGGATCCCGGCATTCGAGGTGGCAAGCCCATCATCCGAGGGACACGTACTACCGTCTCGGACATTCTTGAGTACCTTGCTGGGGGAATGACCAAAGATGAGATCCTCGCGGACTTTCCTGACTTGTCCCCAGACGATATAAGCGCTGTCTTGGCGTTTGCCGCAGATCGTGAGCGCCGTCTTTTCCCACAACCGTGAAGCTCCTCTTTGATGAGAATCTATCGTTCAGACTCATCGCGGCTTTGGCTGACGTTTATCCGGAGTCAACCCAGGTAAAACTTGTCAGATTCGTGGCAACCCAGGTGTCATTGAGATCGTAACGGCTGCCCGTGTTGGTACCGGCATAATCGGCACGAAGTCCACCCCAAACGATCATTTCGCGCCCCATCCACAGAGGCTTTGCGTCCGTTGACATGCGGGTTTGACCGTTCGAACTTGGAGGGACGAGTCATTGACTCGCCCCTCACGATGAATACGGCTCATTTTGTGAGCGGCGTCTTCGCCGCAACACCAATCACCCATCGTCGTTAAAGAAACCCAGCCCCGGCGCCGCAAAGCACGCAGTTTGCGGCTCGACCAAGTTGACGCCGTTCGACCTTCCCGCCGGCCCCTCACGGTAGCTATCTAGATCTTGGCCTCTATCTGTCAACATACCGACGCCGCCATCACAGCCAAATCCTTGCGAAGAGTGGAAAAAGAGAATGCCCGGCATGAACGGCTGGGTGCCCACTGGGGCGCCAACGTAGAGGTCTTGCCCGTCTTGGTCGAGCAAGACGCCGAACCCGCCCAGCAGGGCCGCGCCTTGGACCATGCGCGGCAGGTCGTCACATAGGCCGGTGTCGTCGACGACGCCCCCCGAACCATCGGCTTGAAAGGGTGCATCGGGGTCAAGGGGCGGCGGCATATAGGTTAAGTACTTGTCGTTACCGCCGTCATCTTGTTGCAGTCCGAAGGCGCCGATGAGCGAGAACCCCTGGGAGTTGCGAATGGCCAGGTACCGGTCAGTCCCGCGGCCGAGGTCTCGCAGAATGCCGACACCGCCCACGTGACCCGATCCCTGGGCAGCCGTCTTGCCCCGGTACTGATCGTTGCCAACTACGTCGATGAGTAAGCCATTGCCCTCAAAGCCCGAGCCCCCAAGTACGATCCGGCGAATGAGCTTGCCCGGAGTGCAGGCGCCGTCGACCTTGCGCGGGCCGGTCGCCGGGGGATTGTGATCTGTCGTTCGAGGATCTTTGAACACGCCATAGATATCGTTGCTTGTGGTTCGGCCATTGGACTTGTCAATGAACACCACTTGCGGCGAAGCGATGCAGTCATGTCCCGACGCTGTAGGCGCGGGAAAGTTCCCTTGTACTTGTTCACATCCGATGGCGCGTCCGATAGTCGGCGCGGGCGATCCCAGCGGGCCATTTTTAATATCTTGGAGATTTCCACCGGCGTTGTTGTCGTAGACATCATCGCCACCGGTGTCGATCAACACCGTGTAGTCGTGGGCGTAGAGTCCCGGCTGCCATTGCCATCGATGTAGAGTCCCGGCTGCCATTGCCATCGATATAGAGGACGGGCCAGGCGTTGATGTCGCGAAACACCGGCGGGTTCTGCCGGATGACCCCGGCGGTAAGGTCGTTCACGTTGGCCGCGCAAGCGCGTCGCAGATCAAGGGTCGTCGCGAACCGGCAGCTCGAGGCCGCTTGCAGCAGCTGGGCCACGCGGCCGGCGAACACCGGGGGGATACCGGATGTCAAGATGGCCGGGCCGTGATTCACATTGTAACCGAGGAGCGCCGAATGGAAATTGACTGCGTTGACAAGGGCCTGCACGGGATTGACCGGTAGCGGGGGAACCAGATTCGGATGTCGGACAATGCGCGTTATGAGCGCGTCGGTTGCGGCATCGCCGGTGGTCACGGCAAAGGTATTGGGGGAGAGGGTAAGTAGAATGCCCAGTACCCAGGCCATCATAGTTATTGCCTTCATGTTGCGTGGTATAGGAATTTCAAACCCCCTTTTTCGGTGAGAGGAAGAGTACCGATGGATCTGCGGGTTGTCAAGTACGCGAGCCGTCGGTCCAGGATGGGGGACTTTTCGGGCCGTTCATCGGCCCGAGGCGCCCGGATCCGGGGGCGTTTTAGCCTCTCGGGCGAGTGCCGGCCAAAGGAGGCTGTCGGCTCAGGGAGTGGAGCCGGATAGGAGGGGGTCGCGGGCTAGGATCAGGCCATTTGGAATCGATCGAATGACCGCGCGGGCGATCGGGGCGGTGCCCGGGCGGGCAAGCCGAGATGGGTGAGGATCTTGGCGATCACGGGGGGATGTTCGATGGCGGCGATGATCTTCAAGGGGCCGCCGCGAGTCGCGGACAGTGTTCAATATCGATATTGAACACCCGTTTACGAAAGCCCTCCCTGGCTTTCGCCCTTCGGGCCGGCGTTCGCCGTTCAAAACCGCTCCCGGCGGTTTTGTGAGCAGCCGGGCCCAGCTCAGGCGGGCCAGGGGGGATGGTAGGGGTGTCTCACCCCTCAGCGGCGGGCGCGTTCGGGTCGATGGCCGTGCTCGGAAAGCCAGGCACAGAAGGGAGGTTGCCTCCCCGTGAAAATGGGGATTGGCGCCCTGAGGATGGAATGATCTCGGGACGGAGCCTCGCATTGGGCGCGAGGACGCCATGGAAGCGGATGAGATGGAGCCTTGGGCGCGGGACAAGCGCGGCCAGGCGTTGCATGAGCTCTAGCGGTGACATTACGACATGGGTGGTGCCGTCGTGGTAGGGGCTTTTGAGTTGCAGCACGACATCGCCGGCACGGTTGAGTGTCAGTCGCTAGTTGGCGATGGCGGGGCGGGTGATGTAGCGGCACAGATGCTCCAGCTGCTTGCGTTCATGGGCGGCGCAGCACACCTCGGCGTGGAGGCGGAAGCCCTGCGCGTCTGCAAGGGCGCCAGGGCGGTCTCAGGACCGGGGTCGGCCAGGTAGGTCATCCCCTGCTCCGCAATGCGGAAGCCCTTGTGCATCAAGAACTTCATGAGGCGCTTGATGATGCGCGTCAGCAAAACCTGGAGCTCTCCCCCGGTGGGGGCGCGCACGGCATGGAACACCGGCACGCCCGCGGTGGTGCGATAGACCCCATCGAGCACGAGGCAATGCAGATGGACGTTGAGATTCCCGGCCGAGCCGAAACGTTGGATGAGCGTGACGGCGCCGGTCTTGGCCTCGGTACCCCGTTTGTTGGATCAGGAAGGTCGTAGGACACGGTGGACGATCTGCAACACGGAGGAGAGCAGATCATGCGGTTGCCGCCCCTGGCAACGAGACCGCACTTGGCCGCTGGCGTAGCCAGGCTTCCCGTGCTTAGCCCCATAGTGCCCAAGCGTGTAGTTGATCCAGTCGTTTCCGTCCCCGCGCAACCCAGCGTGCCGCGAAAGCGGCCTACGGCGGATCGCTATGCGCCTTGACCGCCAGGTCGATCGCCTTGAGGGTTTCGAGCAGCCCCTCCATCTCGGGCAGGGGCCAGGCGTTGGGTCCATCGCTCAGGGCCTCGTCGGGGCGAGGGTGGGTCTCCATGAAGATCCCCGCGATCCCGACGGCCATCGCGGCCCGCGCCAGTACCGGTACGAACTCCCGCTGGCCACCGGAGGAGGTGCCCCGCCCGCCCGGCATCTGCACGGAGTGCGTGGCATCGAACACCACGGGGCAGCCCGTCTCGCGCAGGATGGCGAGCGCGCGCATGTCCGAGATCAGGTAATTGTAGCCAAACGAGGTGCCGCGCTCGCAGACGAGCACCTGGTCGTTGCCGGTCGCACGCGCCTTATCGACCACGTGCCGCATGTCCCAGGGGGCCAGGAACTGGCCCTTTTTGATGTTGACCGGCAGGCCCTGGCGGGCGACGGCCTGGATGAAGCCCGTCTGCCGGCACAGGAAAGCCGGCGTCTGGAGGACATCGACCACGGCAGCGATCTCGGCGAGCGGTGAATCCTCGTGGACATCGGTCAAGACCGGCACGCCGATCTGGCGTTTCACGTTTTCCAAGACCCGGAGGCCCTCCTCGATCCCGAGCCCCCGGAAGCTCGCGAGCGAGGTGCGGTTGGCCTTGTCATAGGACGATTTGTAAATGAACGGAACCCCGAGGCGGCCGGTGATCTCCTTGAGGACGCCGGCGGTCTCGAGGGCGAGCCCCTCGCCCTCGACCACGCACGGCCCGGCGATCAGGAAAAAGGGCCGCTCCGGCCCCACCTCGAAGTCACAGAGCCGCATCGCGGCGCATGGGGGTCCGGCTGTCGCGGTACGACAGGGCCGCCCGCACATAGCTCGTGAACAGCGGGTGGCCGTCGCGCGGGGTGGAAGTGAACTCCGGGTGATACTGGCAGCCGACGAACCAGGGGTGGCCGCGAAGCTCGACCACCTCTACCAACTGACCATCCAGCGAGCGCCCGGCGATGCGGAGCCCGGCGCGGCACAGGGTGTCCTCGTAGCGGTTGTTGAACTCGTAGCGATGGCGGTGGCGCTCGACGATCACCTCCCGAGCATAGAGCTTGCGCGTCAGACTGTCTGGCGTAAGCCGGCAGGACTGGCCGCCCAGGCGCATGCTCCCGCCGAGGTCCGAGGCCTCGCTGCGCCGCTCGACGGTGCCCGCCTCCGTCGTCCATTCCGTGATGAGGGCGATGACCGGGTGGGGCGTCTCACGGTCGAATTCCGTGCTGTGGGCGCCGGCAAGCCCCGCCACATGCCGCGCCAGCTCGATGACCGCGACCTGCATCCCGAGGCAGATCCCGAGATAGGGGACCCCGTGCTCGCGGGCATAGCGCACCGCCTCGATCTTGCCCGCGATCCCGCGCCGGCCGAAGCCGCCGGGCACCAGGATCGCATCCGCGCCGTCCAGACAACCGCTGCCGCGGCGCTCGAGGTCCTCGGAATCGACATAGCGGATATCGACCCGGGCGTGCGCGTGCAGCCCGCCGTTGAGGAGCGCCTGGGTGAGGGACTTATAGGACTCGGTGAGCTCGACATACTTGCCGACCATGGCCACGGTGACCTCGGCCTCTGGGTTTTCGATGGCGTCGACAACCGCTTCCCACTCGTGCAGATCGGCGTCCGGGACCGTCAGGCCCAGCCGCTCGGCGACGATGGCATCGAGTCCCTGGCGGTGAAAGATGAGCGGGATGCGGTAGATGCTGTCCACATCGAGCGCCGCAATCACCGCTCGCTCCTCGACGTTGGTGAAGAGCGCGATCTTTTTTCGCTCCGCGGGCGGCAGCGGGCGGTCCACGCGGCACAGGAGGATATCCGGCTGGATACCGATGGAGCGCAGCTCCTTGACCGAGTGCTGGGTGGGCTTGGTCTTGATCTCCCCCGCCGATGCGATGTAGGGCACCAGCGTCAGGTGGATGAAGACGGTCTGTCTGGCCCCGAGCTCGATGCGGAGTTGCCGGATCGCCTCGAGGAACGGCAGGGACTCGATGTCGCCCACCGTCCCGCCGATCTCGACCATGGCGACCTCGGCATCACCCGCGCCTCGATGGATGCAGGCCTTGATCTCGTCGGTGATGTGCGGGATGACCTGGACGGTCGCGCCCAGATACTCGCCGCGCCGCTCCTTACGAATGACGCTCTCGTAGATGCGCCCGGTCGTGTAGTTGTTGCGCCGGCCCATGCGCGTGCGC
>JACCXJ010000007.1 GCA_013697045.1 Gammaproteobacteria bacterium
TCCGATGACGCCGTCCGCCATCTATGCGCCGAGCTCAACCGTACCGAGCTGCTCTTTCCAGGCACCGAGCTGCGCCTCGTCTACGAACTGGTCTCATCGCATAATCAGTGAGCTCAGGAGGTCTGAAAGAAGGGCGAGGCCCGCGAGCCGCGACAGGCGCTCGGCCGTCTCGAGCGCATACGCCCGATCGTGCCCGGTGAGAAACAGGGGACGTGCCGAGGTGGCCAACGCCAGGAGGCCGCCGACCCACCGGTGGACGCGACGTGCAGGTCGTCGATGAGCTGGGCCAAGCTG
The DNA here is from genome assembly GCA_013697045.1 of Gammaproteobacteria bacterium. GTDB lineage: Bacteria > Pseudomonadota > Gammaproteobacteria > JACCXJ01 > JACCXJ01 > JACCXJ01. The sequence continues at coordinate 295 of JACCXJ010000007.1, forward strand.
AAGTCGCCCCAGGCCGAGGCATGCCCGGAGGCGCGTAGTCCAGCCGATCGCGAGCATCGCGATCAGCATGACCGCCGCAGGGCCCTTGCCGGTCCCTCCCCACAAGACCCAGAGCCATAGGACCCCACCACGCCGCGGCGCGCACCTTCCACGCCGATCCGTAATGACTGGCCGTGAGCACCCTGGGCCACGAGCGGAATCGCCCCGAAGAGCGTCTTCGGGCCCCATCTCTGCGGCGCGCAGGAGGAGGAGCAAGAGCGTCGTGATCGCAAGCCCGGCGATCGCGGCGAGCAGCATCAGGCGGATCCTCGGCCAGCCCGCGCCGGCAGATCTGGGCAGGCCGGCTCATCCCGCGAGGGCAGCACCCACAGGCGCCACGAGAGGGTGCCGACGACGCCCACGAACGCTAGGAGGTCGAAGAACCTCGGTACGGCCGATAGTGGATCGTACGGCAACGCCGGTGACGAAGCGGGGCCGTCATGAAGCCGCGACGCTATTCGAGCGTGGCTATTCGATAGTGTAAGGGTAGTCGCCCTCGGTCTGGTGGCCGTCCCGCGACACCACGCTCCAGAGCACCCGGTAGGTCCCGAAGCCCAGTCCGGGAATGGACACCGCCAAGCGATTGGGATCGTCGGGGACGTGCTGGATCTCCCCGGTCGTGACGACGCCCCCGCTCGGGTCCTCGACACGCACCGCGCAGAAGGCATGTTCCAGGGCGCTGTCGAAGGCCAGTCGGACCTCGGTCGGGACGACCGTGGACACGCTCCCGGGGGCGGGCTCGGCACGCTCCAGAAAGCATGGGCCCGAGGCCGGGATGCCAAAGCGACAGCTCGCGACCGTGATCAGGTTTCGGAACATGCCATGGCACCTCGTGACGCCTCGTGACGGTAGCGGAGCGCGGCCCGCTCCGCCGCGAGCCCGTCAAACACGGACAGCGATCGTCTCATCGCGACCGGCACCGCTCACCGGACCTGCCAGGACGGCCTCGGCGTCGCCCGGCCGAAGATCGGGCGCCCGAGGGAGCTAGGCATCAGATCGTCCACGAAGACATGGAACTGGGCCAGGAACCCGACGGCCGGTCTCCGCGATGCCGAAGCGCTGAAGCTTCGACGCCCCCTTGGGCTGGCGCCCCGCGGCTCGACCACGCCCGGTCGATGTTGTCCAATAACCTGCTATGGGATTTCCCCGAACCGACGGAACATCGGGGTGCCGGGCGGTGTAGGGCCGGCCATGAAACCGGTCAGCGGAAGCACAAAGGGCCGCATCGCCGGTGGGAGTGGTGCCGCCCCCTGCAGGAGATGGATTGCGGGACGACCGTAGTCGGGTCCGTGTATGAGCGAAGGCATCGGCCGACGCATCGCGGCGGACAAAGGTGAGTAGCGTGTTGCTATTGAACCGATTGCGAGATCTGGACCTCATCGCTGCAACCCCAGGCCGAGCGGCGCACGCCAGCGCCGCCAGCGGGCTGGTCCAGATCGGCGACTATCTGCACGTGATCATGGATGACGAAGCGCATCTGGCCAGCTTCCGGCTGGGTGATCCGGCGCCCGGCCGGACGTGGCCGATGTGGGTCGAGGCGCTGCCGTCGGACGCGCCGGATCGCAAGGCCGTCAAACCGGATTTCGAAGTATTGCTAGCGCTTTCGCCGAGCGGTCGATACGGCCAGGCTGGATTGCTGGCGCTCGGTTCCGGGTCGACGGCGAGACGCGAACGGGCGGTCGGCCTGAAGCTCGGGGCGGATGGCGACATCGTGTCGGCGTGTGCCCCGATCGATATGGCGGCGTTGTATCGCGCGATGCGTAATGCCGCCGGTGAGATCAATTTGGAAGCCGGTGGCGTCACGCGTGACCAAATGCTGTTGATCAGCCGTGCCCATGAACTCCGGCCGGCCAATCACCTGTTCCGCTTTTCAGCCGCCGATCTGTTGCGGTGGCTGTACGAGCCCGGCCGGCCGTTGCCATCGTTCAGCTTGGATGTGCTGGTCTTGCCGAAGCTCGGGAATGTGGTCGCGGGCATCACCGACGCGGCAGCGTTGTCCGGTGGAGCCTGGCTGGTCAGTGCAGTAGCCGAGGCGACCGATGACAGTTATCACGATGGCGCCTGTGCCGGCGCGGCATTGGCGGTGATCTCAAGCGCCGGCGAATTGAAAAGCTGGTGGCCGCTGGCCGAGCCGATCAAAGTCGAAGGGATATGCCTTCACGGGACCAATCGCGATCTGCTCTTGGTAAACGATCCGGACGATGCGGAGATCCCGGCGGGTTTGTATGCCGCCCGGTTGCCGTTCGCTTGAAGTCTGTTCTCCGCTGATCGAGCAGGTCCGGGTGCGCCCCCGGCTCGAACTTCGCCGTCCCGTCACATCCTCCGCGGGGAAGGCGACCCCCCGGAGCGCTCATTCGGCGGAACACCCTCCGGGGCTTCCGCCCTGTCGCGGGCTTCCCCTTGACGTCGATGGGGACGCGATCCTTTGCTGCTCCGGTTTTCATTATCCTTGAAGCCCAACGCCTAGGTTCAGGGGAGGCCCCGCGAAGCTGGGATTCCCCTGGACCGACTGTTAGATGATTTACTGGAAGGCTTGCCTATCGTGTTTTATCCAACCAGCCGAGTGTCGGCCATCCGAATCACGGTGAGTCCAATGGACAACGCCACCTTTCGGGTTCCACTCGTACTCGCCACTGAATGAGACGACGTCGCCTTCGTTCAACGAAGAAACCCTCGGAGCCAGATCGATGTTGTGCGCAATCAGTATGGTTTGGCCCGAACTTAGGCGTCGCGCACAAATAACATGACTAAGTTGTCCTTCGCGTCGGCAGGACCGTGTAGTTCCAGTCGCCATGAAAGTTGTCCGGCTTGAGATTGAGCGAGGCCAGTTGCGCGTCTGTGATCTT
>JACCXJ010000035.1 GCA_013697045.1 Gammaproteobacteria bacterium
ATGCAGCATCGTCCGGAAACTAGGCCTGGAACTCCGACCACATGGCCGGGTAGTGTTGGCCCGCTCGGAGATCGATATCGCACGCCATAGCCACAACATGTTGAGTATACTACAGCTAAGTGGAGACCCCCTTTTACGATAAGAGCGCGCGGGTCCGTCGGCAGGCCGTAGAAGGACTCTCGGCCGTCCTCGGCGACGGCGCCGGAGTCGATGCGAAAGTGATCGTCCCAGCCTTGCGTGATCCCGACTCGGAGGTTCGCGCTGCCGCGGCCGAGGCTTTGGCACGGTCTGGTCGCCAGGCAATTGCACCGATGATCGAGCTTCTCGGTAGCGCAGAGCCCGCAGATCAGGCACGCGCTGCTCGGGTCCTGGCGAAGATGGGGGTCGAATCTAAGGCAGCGGTGCCGGCTCTGGTGCGTGTGCTCGGCGTCTCCGACGACGGCGTACAGCAGGCCGCTCTTGATGCCCTGGCGAGCATTGGGCCAGACGCCAGCGCTGCCGTCACTCCCATCAGTAGGATGTTGGCCACAAGGCCGAGCCTCGCTCAGCGGAAGACGCTTATCTACGCCCTTGGTGAAATCGGTCCGCCGTCCAAACCCGCCGTTCCGTTGATCACCGAGGCGCTCCGCGACCAAGGTGATCGCGAAGGATTTTTGAATGTAGTCGCCGCCGACGCACTCGGCAAGATTGGTCCTGGCGCGGCGTTCGCCGTCCCTGCGCTGATAGTGGCTCTTGGGTCCGACGATGTGAGGTTGCCCACGAGGGCTACAGTGGCCCTCGGCAACATCGGCGCGGAGGCGAAGGCGGCAATTCCGGCGCTCGTCGAGGCGATGGGGCGCGAAGAGCAAGAGCACAAGAAAAACCAGGCAGATGCAGTCGGCCAGATCGCTCAGGCACTCGCGATTCGAAAGGATCGAAGCTCGCTCAAGGTCCTGCGGGCTGCGCTCCGTGCGGAGGAAAACGCCAGCCTTGGCCTCGCTACGATCGGTCCGCTACGCGAGGCGATCGATCACCTTGAATCCGGAGGTCCATAGCATCGCTCATCAAGTGCCTGCAGCCAGCATAGAACAGGAAGAGAAAAATGGGGTCGGAGCGAATGATATCGACGTTAATGGGAAACGTAATGAATGAACTGTTTCAAATTTATTCCGACTCATTTTGAGCAGGTTAGGCCTTGGACTTCCCGAGCCACCGGTGTAGTACGGGTAGGACAGAATGAATCGAGTGCCTATGCGGAGGTAGAACCGATGTGGACCATAGATTTACGAAACAATCGCTCTAGTCAGCCGGCACCGGGGGCTTTGGTTCCCCACCGCCCCGCCGGCGCGGTAACCGTGGAACGCTCGACCGGAGGACCACAATGAATCACCAGCGATCCCTGCGTTGTCTTTGCGCCGCGCCGCTTACCGCCGCACTCCTCTTGGCCTTCCCCGCGGAGGCCGCCCTGCCCGTGCCGCCCTTGCCCGAGTGCGCCGAGCCGGTGACGCCCGAAACGCTCAGTCCGGGCCAAGGGGCCATCGGTTTCACGGTCCGAGAGGGCGAGCAGGTCGAGCGGTTCGACGTCACGATCCTGGGCGTTGACCGAGGCGCGCTCGGGCCCGGCAAGGACCTGATCGTGGTCGACACCAGCGGTCCGGTGATCGACGAGGGGGGCGGCGGGATATCGGCGGGCATGTCGGGCTCGCCCGTCTATACGGCGGACGGCAAGCTGATCGGGGCGATCGCCTATCGCGTCAGCTTGGGCGGCCCGAGCTCCATCGGGGGCGTGACCCCGGCGCCCGACATGCTCCGGGTGTTCGCGGAGGGCGCCGCGGCGGCGGCAGAGCAGGGCTCGGCCGCGGCGCGGCTGGCCCCCGGCAGCCGCGCTCGGATCGCGCGCGCAAAGGGCGTCGCGCCGTCCTCGGTGGCGGAGGAGATGGGTCGCTTGGAGGTGCCGGTCTCGGTGTCCGGAAACCACCGCCCGGAGCAGCTCAGCGCGCTTCGCGACGCCCTGACCGGGGCCGGTGCCAGCGTGATCGTCACCCGCGGTGCGAGCGCCACCGTCCCCCTGGGACCACCTTCGGCGAGGCTCGCGCCGGGCGACGCGATCGGCGCCGCGCTGTCCTTTGGGGACCTCACCGTTGCGGCGACCGGGACGACGACCTACGTCTGCGGCGGCAAGGCGGTGGCCTTCGGACATCCCTTCCTGTTCACCGGCCCGACGGTGATCGGCGCGACCCGGGCGACGGTCCTGGGCATCGTCGACGACCCGACCTTTGGGCCCTTCAAGTATGCGACCCTGACGGAGCCGGTCGGGATCGTCGATCGGGACCGCTTCTCGGCGATCAGGGCGCGATTCGGCGCCGAGATCCCCACCATCCCGGTGACCCAGGACACCACGGCGCTCGATACCGGCAACCAGCGCCTGGGGGCGAGGACCGACGTGGTCGGACCGACCGGCACGTCGAGCGGCAGGCGCCTATTCGCAACCGTCGCCGTTGGGCACAGCGTCACCAACGTCGATCAGACCTTCGACCAGATCGGCCCGGGGAGCGCCGGGATATCGTGGACGATCTCGGGAGTGAGGACCGGCTCGGGGCAGCCCTTCGCGCTGGCGCGCGCGAATCGTTGGACTTCGTCCGACGACATCTCGTTCGGCGCGACCGACGAGCTCTTCGTGGCGCTGGACAAGCTCGCGTCCCAGGACTTCGAACCGATCGAGCTCACCGGGCTCGCGGTCGACGACGTCTCGGTCGAGCGGACGGTTCGTCGCTACCGGGTCGAAAGGGTCTTGTGGGCGCGCAACGCCCGCCGTTT
>JACCXJ010000056.1 GCA_013697045.1 Gammaproteobacteria bacterium
CAGAGCTTAGCGGGCAGCGCGGATCTGGCCTTCTCTGTCATCACCGTGTTCTCCTCTCAGACGGACGAGAACACAGTCTCGCAAAGGATCAGCCTGGAAAACTAGATGGGGTTAATAGACCGCTTACCAAGCAACTGCCGACTCCGCGAGAACTTCGCCCGGCTCGTCCTTCCCGAGCGGGACCCGAAGCGGCTGTACCCACGTGCAGTCAAAATCAAAATGAGCAACTACCCGCGCAAGCGCACGCTTGCCACCCATCCTAAGTGAACTGCATTGGGCCTAGCCCACCACGTGTCCCGTGCCACCTGTCGCGTGCCCGTGGGCCGGTTTCTAGCCTTTCCGCGCCCATGTCATCGCCGCTTCCTCGGCCTCATGAGGTCTTTTCTGCCGCAATGGTCACATCGCGTAGGTCTCGAAGAGCCGACCTGACGAACGACGGAAGTCTCAATCGACGCAAGAGGGCCGCGTAACCGCCAGTCGCGTGTTCAAGAAAATCGTCCGTGCCGCATCGAAAATTCTCGAATCCGGACGACAAGAGAAATTGCCGATACTCGCTCACGGTCCAATAGCTCAGACTGTCGCGACAAAACTCCCTGTTCTCGCGGTAGACAGTCCGCCAATCTTTCGAGCGCTGGAACTCGTTGCGAACGCCGAGCACCGCCCACAAAGCAAGCCAAAAGTCCGGAATGTGAGGCCACATGGAAGCAATCAACGGCACCTTGAGATGTGTCTCAGTCGGTAAATAATGGCGTCCGGGAAACGAGTTCAACGATAGGCCGCCCGGCTTGAGGACGCGGTGTACCTCGGCGAAGAACTCCGGTTTGTTCTTCACATGCTCGAGCACGCTGGTCGAAACAACCGCATCGAAGCTCGCATCTTCAAACGGAAGCCGATAGGCCGTTATAATGACAAAAGACACGGTGCTGTTCGTGGTCGTGCGCGCATCTATCGGGACGATGAAGGGCGGGCGCTTCTTAGGTAGAAAGTTCGGAAGGTCAGCTCCGTACGCGTCGAATCCCGCATTCCTCAGACGCTCGACAAGACCTCCGGATCCACACCCCACATCGAGCACTTTCGCGCCCCGCGACAATCCAAACACAATCTTTAAAAGTTCGTCCATTGCCCAAGGCTTCCTGAGGCCCCCATCGGTTGGACCAATTTGGGGCCTTGTTTAGCTACAGCTCTGCTTTGGTGAATGTACTCCTCGAAGAGTTGATGTCCATGTAGAGTCTTTATCCTAGCCATTTTAACCACTCCGCGATCATCTCAGCTCATGGCAAAACCCATGCTGTAGGTCAGGATCGCGTCGGCGCGGGCAGAACTCCACGAGCGTGAAGAAGACCAGGTACTGGAGCAAGGTGCTCAGCCCCCGCCACGAGAAAGATCCCGAACGCGCGGGACAGGGGTCTCACGGGTGCTCGAAGGATAGGAAGTTCGACGCTGTTTTGCAACAGGTAGTCTTTTCCAACATGGTATGAGTCTGGACGTGGGCGGGCGTTTCCAACGAGGTATGAGTCTGAACGGTAGCCGTTGGGTCGATCATGGGAGCCATGGTGATCGACATGAACGAGACGCGACTGTGCGCGCTGGAGCACGTCAAGGCCTTTCTGGAGGGGACGGGGGAGGTCCGGTTCCAGCCCGTCGAGGACGACGAGGGGCGCTACTCGCACCTCCAGGCGGTGCTCAAGCGCTTTGCCTACCCTCGGTCAAGCGGGCGAACAAGGGGCTGGTGCTGCGCTATCTGGGTCGCACCACGGGCTATTCACGGCAGCAGCTGACCCGCCTGGTGCGGCAGTGCTTAGCCACAGGGGGGCTCACCAAGCGCTACCGTCCGCCGGCACAGGGCTTTGCGCGAAAGTACACGGGGGCCGATGCGGCGCTTTTGGCCGAGACCGACGCCCTGCACGACACGCTCTCGGGACCCGCCACCAAGCACTTGATGCAGCGCGCTTTGTTGGTCTTCTGGGACACCCGCTATGCGCGGCTGGCGTTCATCTCGGTGGCGCATCTCTACAACCTGCGGGCCGCCGCTGGCTACCGGGCGCGCCGCCAACACTGGGCCAAGACGCGTCCCACCGGCATCCCGATCGGGGAGCGCCGCGCCCCGCGACGGACGGGCACCCCGGCTACCTGCGCATCGACAGCGTCCACCAGGGCGATGAGGATGGGGTGAAGGGCGTTTACCACATCAACGTCGTGGACTGCGTGACCCAGTGGGAGGTCGTGGCCACCTGCGA
>JACCXJ010000065.1 GCA_013697045.1 Gammaproteobacteria bacterium
GCGCCTACCGCGCCGAGGCGCGCTCGCCGGGGCACGCCGCGGGGATCTGGCAGTTTATCCCGAGCACCGGTCGTCACTTCGGGCTCACGCAGAGCGCCTGGTATGACGGCCGGCGCGACGTGCTGGCCTCGACCGACGCGGCGCTCGATTATCTGGAGGCCCTGCACGCGCGCTTCGATGGCGACTGGCTCAACGCGTTTGCGGCCTACAACTGCGGGGAGGGGATCGTCGAACGTGCCATCGCCCGCAACCGCCGGGCCGGGCGCGGCACGGATTTCTGGCGTTACCCGCGGAGACGCGCGGGTTCGTCCCCAAGCTGATCGCGGTCTCGAAGATCGTCGCGGATCCGGCGAGCCACAAGTTGAGCCTCCGGCCCATCCCGGACAAACCCTACCTCGCCGAGGTCGAGGTCGGTCGTCAGATCCGCCTCGCCGAAGCCGCCAAGCTTGCGGGGGTGAGCGTCGAGGAGATGCGGCGTTTGAATCCCGGGTTGATCCAGTCGATCACGGCCCCCTCCGGTCCCCATCGGCTGGCCGTGCCGGTCGACAGGGCACCCGCGTTCACGCGCCGCCTGGCGGGCTATGCCCGGGGGCGTCAGAACCCCGCCAACACGCCGCCACGGGGTCTGCGAGTCGATGATCGAAGACTGGCCGTTATGTCGGTGCCGGGATGGTTCGGGGGCACGACGCACCGTGTACGCGCCGGCGACACGCTCTGGGACATCTCGCAGACCTACCGGGTGTCGCTGGCCGCCCTATGCGAGGCGAATGGGCTGGGCGCCAAGGCCGCTGGGATCAACACCAGACTCCGGCCGGGGCAGGACCTTCTGATCCCTTCCCCGGCGGCGCTGGGGGCCGAGACGAGCGTGGTTCCAAAGCCCCGACGCGTGCATCACCGCATCCAGCCGGGCGATTCGTTACCGAGTATCGCCCGCCGCTACCGGGTCAGCGTGAACCAGTTGCGGCGCTGGAACCGACCCGCCGCCTATCGCTCTATGAAGCCAGGCAGCGTGCTCGTCGTCTACCGCAACCCGCGCGCTATCTGATCCGGACGACCTGATCCGGCCGACGGGCGGGACGTCCCCGCGCTAAGGAGGAGTGGGGCTGGGGGGCGCACTCTGCGCCGACCCCGAGGATCCCGCAGGCGTCTGGGTCGCGCGCGTCTCGCGCTCCCGGGCGACCAGGAAATCCACGACCGTGAGCACCGCGTCATACGAACCGGCCATCGATCCGGAGGTCACGTACTTGCCGTTCACGACCACCGCCGGCACGCCATCGATACCGAAGCGCTGGATCGCCTGCTTGCCCTGTTGGACCTTGCCCTCGACCGTGAAGGAATTGAAGACCTGGGAAAACTCGTTCTTGTCTACCCCAAAGCCCGCGAAGAAATCGGCCAGGCTGGCTTCATCGTCCAGCGTCTTCTTGTCCACGTGCAGGGCCTTGAAGAACGGTACGTGTATTTTATCGAGCACCCCCAGCGCCTCGGCCGTGTAGTACGCCTTGGCGTGCAGGTGCCAACTCGGCCGGAACACCGCCGGCAGGCGCCGAAAGGCAACGTCCTCGGGCTGCCGCGCCTGCCAGCGCGCCAGGGTAGGCTCGAAGTCATAACAATGCGGACAGCCGTACCAAAACACCTCCAGGACCTCGATGCCGGTTCCGGTCACCGGTTGCGGCGGCGCGATCTCCTTGTAGTGCTTTCCCGCTTGGAACGATCCGGGCTGGACCGCCTCCACTTCTTTGTTTTTTTCAGGCCCGGATGTCTCCGCCGCAATGGCCATCCCCATAAATGTCGTAAAAAAAGCTACCCATGCCGCCAACTGGGCCCCCAGGGCCCACGAAATTTCACGCCGCATCTGTCTCGCCTCCTATCGGTACAGCCCTTGGATATAGGATGACACGGCCTCGATCTCCGCGTCGGTGATCCGGGACGATATCTGACGCATCATCGCCGCCCGATCGTTGTTGCGTTCACCGGAGCGGTAGGCACGCAGTTGGATCGCAGTGTAGGCCGCGTGCTGGCCACCCAGCAATGGGAACCCGGCGGCCGGGTTGCCGGTACCGGCCGGCCCGTGGCAGGCCATACAGGCCGGCAACCCGCGGTCGCGGTTTCCGGCCCGATAGAGCCGCTCGCCGGTCTTGACGAGGCCCGCATCGGCGGCACCGAGCTCGAGTGACTGGCCGGCATAGTAAGCGGCGATATCGGCGATGTCCGCGTCGCCCAGGGGCTTGGCCATCGGACCCATGACCGGGCTCTTGCGTGCCCCGGACTTGAGGTCCAGCAACTGCTTGACGAGATATGCCGCGTGCTGACCCGCGAGCTTGGGCCACTCCGGTGCGAGGCTGTTTCCGGTCCGCCCGTGGCAGGTCGCGCACACGGCCGACTTGGACTGGCCAGCCGCGGGGTCGCCCACAGGACCCTTCGCCAGCGGGGCCGCATACAGCAGCGCGGCCGGCAATACTGACATGAAGGCTAGCAACGAGACGGATTTCATCATCATCGATCGCCCCCGGCAGGCTCCCCGTGGGTTCGGGACAGCAGGATACACCATCGCCACGGCCACGACACCGGGCCGGACGCTCCCCGGGGATCACCCTTGATCGCCCGCTCCGGGCAAAAAAAAGCCCCGGTACAATAGGGGAGAAAGCGTTACCGGGGCCAACGATGCGCCCGGCTGGGGATACCGGGCTCGCAGTCCCGCTCAGGGAGGGAGAGCGGGAACGTTCATGACGAACGTGCCTGATACGACACCCGACCCCTCGAGAAAGTTCCACGCCAGAAGTTCCGCAGCCAAGTGGCCTCGCCCCACAGCACGTGCGACCACTTGTTCAAGGGGGGCCGAAAACACGTGCTGGGCCGAGCGCGGCGTGCTCTCGGCAATAAGTCGCACAAAGGGCAGTACGTAACCAATTGTTTTATCGACACACCGCGAGTTGGTTACTTCTTGACAGGTGTAACAGTCCCCCAGGCAGCATCGGGCTTCTGGGGTGTTTGCTCGCATCTCATCCACAGAGATATCCACAGGATCTGTGGACGACTGGGCAGGCCTAGAAACGACGGGGCCTTATCGCGCTCAGTTGAGTCTCTTCGCAAGTTGTTTCAGCAAGCTATGCTCCCTTTGCGTTTCTTTTGCCCACTTGCCCCAATGGCGGGCACGACCGGTACTTCCCTAAGGTGCCGGGGACCCAGGTTGGATCACCGTCAGGCGATTACCTTAGGGGATCAGCGCGGGCCGGGCGCCGCCTGCCGCCGCGCCGCTTCCATTCCCGGCGTCGAGATAGAGCGGGTGGCGCCGACGCATCCGTGATGACCCGCGGTAGCGTCGCACCAGACCCCGAACCGACACCTGCCGCCCGTGCAGCCGGCACAGATCCCACCCTTGAAATAGCCGAGGTCTTGCTGTCCGATCTTGACCCCCAGGACCCCATCGAGCCGCAGCCACACCCCCGTCCTCCGGCAGCGCGCCGAGGTTACGGTGCCGGTCACCACGCGGTAGCCCTGTGCCGCCCGGCCGATGCGTTGCGCGGCGATCGGTTGGAAGCCCGCTTGCGACCAGATCCCGCGCCGCGCCGCCCGGGCTTCCGTCTCCGCGGCTACATAACAGTCCAGGTACTCGCCGTTCGGCGGGAGGAACAGGCTCGTGGCGAGCCCGCGCCGTAGCAACGATGCCTGAACGTTGTCGCCGTTCGCGAGGAACAGATGGGCGAGAGCCCGACCAAAGCGGTCATGGGGCGACTGCGCGTACTGAACCCCCACGACCCGGCCGGCGGACAAATCGATCAAGGCCGCCCGCGCCTCCCTCGCATAAGGCTCCGGGCCGCGGCCGTCATGACGTATCTCGGGGGCATCGATGCCGATCAGACGCAGGCGCTGGCCGTCGCGCAGCACCAGCGTGTCCCCGTCGATCACGCGCTCTACGGCTGCCCGCGCCACCGGCCCCGAGGTGGCACAGACGGCCGCCCAGGTCGGGGACCCGAGGCTGCCGAGGAGTAGGAGGAGAAAGACCCGCCGTCGCATCCCCTAAAAAGCCGTGGGGCCGCCCGGACGCGACGCGGCGGCTAGCGCAGCCCGTACTTGCGGCGGAACTTGTCCACCCTTCCTGCGGTATCGACGAGCTTCTGCTTGCCGGTATAGAAGGGGTGGCAGGACGAGCACACGTCGATGTGCAGGTCCCGGCCGAGGGTGGAGCCGGTCTTGAACACATTCCCGCAGCTGCAGGTCACGGTGATCTCACCGTACTTGGGGTGGATTTTGGTCTTCATCTCGGATAGCACTGGATGCTGTAGGCGCGGGCCGGTATCTTCTTTAAGATCTCTAATTCTAACGAGACACCGCGGAGTCACGCAAGCTCGATCGCGGGCGGCGGCACCCCCTTTCCATTGAGGGGCTCCCACGCGAACTCGGCCACCGGGGCGCGTGGTCGGAGGGTTTGGGATGGCCTCCGCGGGGCCTTGTCGATGCGGCAACCCGCGCAGCGGGCGGCGAGCGCGGGGCTCGCCAAAAATGAGGTCGATGCACAGCCCGTGTTGCGACGAAAGGCGAGCGCCCGGTAATCCCACCATCCCTGTGACAGTCCTGTGGCCATGCTGCCTGTGGCCATGCTGCCTTGCGGTGGGCCGGATAATTCCCTACTCTTCGCGCCCGCACCCAGGGTGATGATCGATGAACGACAACCGGGCCATCGCGCGCTTTGTGCGCCACCACTTCCGCCACTTCAATGGGGCGGCGCTCGTGGACGCCGCGAGCGCCTACCGCGCCCACCTCGAGCGCGGCGGCGAGATGCTGGTGACGCTCGCCGGGGCGATGAGCACGGCCGAGATCGGGCTGTCGCTGGCGGAGATGATCCGCGCCGGCAAGGTCCATGGGATCTGCTGCACCGGCGCCAATCTCGAGGAGGATGTGTTCAACCTCGTCGCCCACGAGCACTACGTTCGCATCCCGCAGTACCGCGACCTCACGCCCGCCGACGAGGACGCCCTGCTCGCGCGCCACTTGAACCGCGTCACCGACACCTGCATCCCCGAGCATGAGGCCATCCGCCGTATCGAAGCGGCGGTGATCGAGGAATGGACGGGCGCCGATCAGAAAGGCGAGCATTACTTTCCCCACGAGTTCATGTACCAAATCCTGCGAAGCGGCAAACTCGAGCGCTATTATCAGATCGACTCGCGCGATAGCTGGCTCATGGCCGCCGCCGAGCGCGATCTCCCCATCTTCGTCCCGGGATGGGAGGACTCGACCTTAGGCAACATCTACGCGGCCCATTGCATCGAGGGCGACATCCGAAACGTCCATACCGTGCGCACCGGCATCGAGTATATGATGCGGCTCGCGGACTGGTACCGGACCAAGAGCGCCCGGACGTCGATCGGGTTTTTCCAGATCGGCGGCGGGATCGCGGGTGATTTTCCGATCTGCGTGGTGCCGATGCTGGAGCAGGACCTGCGGCACAGCGACCTCCCGCGCTGGGGGTACTTCTGCCAGATCAGCGACTCGACGACCAGCTATGGCTCTTATTCCGGGGCCGTGCCCAACGAAAAGATCACCTGGGGCAAGCTCGCCATCGACACCCCGAAGTTCATCATCGAGTCGGATGCGACGATCGTGGCGCCGCTGCTCTTCGCCTGCGTGCTGGCGGCGGAACCGGAGGTGCGGCCGTGACGCGGCCAACGGCCCGCCCAGAAGCCGACGAGGGCGAGCAGGACACCGTGGCGCTCCCGGATCGCGAGGTCCTGAAGTCGGTCGTTTCCCCCGAGCCCGGCCCTCCGCCGGTGCCGGAGGACGACTGGACCATCGACGACTCGGAGGCCCTTTATCGCGTCGAGGCCTGGGGCGAATCGTTCTTTTTCATCAACGAACGAGGCCATATCGCCGTGCGGCCGTTGCTGCAGCAGTCGCTCTCGGTGGACATCGACGACGTGGTCTCGGACCTGCGCCGCCGCGGCGTCGGCTTCCCGACCCTGATCCGGTTTCAAGATGTCCTGCAAACCCGTGTGGTGCGGCTCAACAAGGCCTTCATTCGGGCCATCCGCGAGTCCGGTTACCGCAACCGGTATCAGGGCGTCTATCCGATCAAAGTCAACCAACTCCACGAGGTCGTGGAGGAGGTGCTGGAGGCCGGCCGGCCGTTCGGCATGGGGCTCGAGTGCGGGTCCAAGGCCGAGCTGGTCGCGGCCCTGCCCCACCTGGAGCAGGACGGCGCCTTGCTCATCTGTAACGGTTGCAAGGATGCGATCATGCTGCGGTTGATCCTGGCGGGCCAGCAGATCGGGCAGCAGGTGATCCCGGTGCTGGAGAAGTTCGGTGAGTTCGATCAATTGCTGGGCGTGGCCCGCGAGCTCGGCGTGCGCCCGCGCTTCGGGGTGCGCGTGCGCCTCGGCACCAGCGGCGCCGGCAAATGGGCGGAGTCGGGCGGAGACCGGTCCAAGTTCGGGATCTCGATCCCCGAGCTCCTCACCTTGATCCAGGGCCTCAAGGAACAGAACCTGGCGGACGCCCTGGTGCTGCTGCACTTCCACCTCGGGAGCCAGATCCCCGACATCCAGATCCTGAAACAGGCCGTCAAGGAGATCACGCAGATCTACGCCCAGCTCCTGAAACGCGGCGTGCCCTTGCAGTATCTCGACGTTGGCGGCGGGCTCGGGGTCAATTATGGCACCGGGTACTCGAACGAGAACGAGGGGATCAACTACACGCTCCAGGAATACGCCAACGCCGTGGTCTATTCGGTCAAGGAGGTGTGCGACGACGAAGGGGTGGTCCATCCGATCATCGTCTCGGAGAGCGGGCGCGCCATCACCGCGCACCATTCCGTGCTCATCGTCGAGGTGCTCGGCACCTACCGCAAGGACCTGATCGCCGACGACTACGCGCCGGCCGAGGACGCCAACACCACGGTGCGCGAGCTCTACGAAGTCCTCACGCGCGTGCGCGGGCCCGGCAGGCGCGCCGGCAAACGCCCGCTGTCGGAGCTGTGCGAGGCCTATCACGATGCCGTCGAGAAACGCCAGGAGGCCGACACCCTGTTCACGCTGGGCTACCTGCCGATCGAGGAGAAGGCCCTCGCCGAGCGGCTCTACTGGTCGACCTGCAAGGCCATCCTGGCGCAGGTGCAGGGCATCGAGCCGGAGGCCGTTCCCGCCGAGCTCAGGGCGCTCAATGACCACCTGGTGGACCAGTATCTCTGCGACTTCTCGGTGTTCCAGTCGATCCTGGACCACTGGTCCATCGGACAGGGCTTTCCGATCATGCCGGTGCGCCACCTCGATCGGCGCCCCAATCGCCGGGCGGTGATCGTCGATCTCACCTGCGACTCCGACGGCAAGGTCTCCCATTACGTGTGCGCGAACGCCGATAAGCGTTTTCTCGAGGTCTACGAGCCCGAAGGCAACGCGCCCTACTACTTCGGATTCTTCTTGATGGGCGCCTACCAGGACATCATGGGCGACTCGCACAACCTTTTCGGCCGGGTCGCGGAGGCCCATGTCTATGCCGATGCCGAGGAGCCGGACGGGTACTACATCGAGAAGATCCTCCCGGGGACCTCGGTGCAGGAGATGCTGGCGCTGGTGCAGTACTTCCCGAACGATCTGCACCGGCGGATGAACAACCTGATCCGCCAGAAGATCGAGAAAGGCGTCATCCGTCCCAAGGCCGGCGTCGATCTGCTCGATCAATACATGGGTTGTTTCTCTCAGACCACCTACTACAGACCCGACGATCCCTCTGGCGACGACCCCTCTGGCGACGATCCCTCCGCACCATGAGTCCCCCCTTGTTATTGTCTAGGGTGCTGAAGCTCGGGCTCATCCAGATGAGCTCGACGGACGACCCGGATGCCAACCTCGACCGTGCCCTAGCCTCGACGCGTGAGGCCGCGGCGCGCGGCGCCCAGGTGATCTGTCTGCCCGAGCTGTTCCGCTCCCGCTACTTCTGCCAGACCGAGGAGCACCGGTTCTTCGAGCTGGCCGAGCCGATACCGGGACCCTCCACCGACGCCTTCACGGCGCTCGCCGCCGACACCGGCGTCACGGTGATCGTGAGCCTCTTCGAGCGGCGTGCGGCCGGGCTCTATCACAACACCGCCGTGGTGATCGAGGGTGCCGCCGGTTGCCTGGGTCGCTATCGCAAGATGCACATCCCCGACGATCCGCGTTATTTCGAGAAGTTTTACTTCACCCCGGGCGATCTCGGGTTCCGTGCGTTTCCGACCGCACGCGGCGTGCTGGGGGTCCTCATCTGCTGGGATCAGTGGTACCCCGAGGCGGCGCGCCTCACCGCATTGCAGGGCGCCGAGGTGCTGTTCTATCCCACCGCGATCGGCTGGCATCCGGAAGAAAAGGCGCAGTACGGTCAGGCGCAGCACGAGGCCTGGGAGCTATCGCAACGTGCCCATGCCGTGGCCAACGGCTGCTTCGTCGTGGCCGTCAATCGCACCGGTTTTGAACCCCCACCCGGCGCCCCCGCGCTCGGAGAGGGCATCGAGTTCTGGGGACAGAGCTTCGTGGCCGGGCCCGACGGGGCCATCGTCGATCGCGCCGACGCTACCGAAGAGGGCGTGCGCGTGGTAGCCATCGACCTGGCGCGCTGCGAAGAGATCCGTACCCACTGGCCGTTCCTGCGCGATCGCCGCATCGATGCCTACGGCGACATCACGCGCCGCCACCTGGGCGCGCCCTAGCCCCCAACCGTTCCCAGGGCCAGGGTGGTCCTGTTCCGCGTGCGGCGCGCGGTGCAGGGGGAGACCTCTAAAGTCGGTGTTGCCCAGGGTCGATGAGGGCCGTGCGCAACAGGCCCCCCTGCCGGAGGGGTTTCCATGGCCTGCAAGGGGCGTGGGGACCGGTGGCGAGACAAGCTCAACAACTTCAAGATTGGATACCGAGGGCGAACGCGGCCCTCACCTTCGATAAGCAGATCCCGGTCGGTGATCTGATCCCGGGGATGTTCGTATCGGCACTCGAGAAGCCCTGGACCGACACGCCATTCCTTCTCCAGGGCTTTCTCATCCGCTCCGACGCGGAGATCGCGGCCCTCACGCGCAGCTGCAAATTCGTCTTCGTGGATCCCGAGCGCTGCGTCGGGGCGGCCCGCGACCGCTTCAGGCGTCCTCTCGTGGCGGTCTTGCCGGCGAAGAAGAACCTGTGGCAGAAGCTCTTGGATCTGCTCCCGAACGGCACCTCGGAGAAGCAGCGGGCCCCAGGCACGGAATCCGACGAGTGCGAGACCCTCGACGCCCTGGCCGTGTTCCGGGACACGCGCACAGGGATAGCCCCCACCCGGGCCCTGGTCCGCGCCAGAGAGACATTCGATCGTTCCAAGGACGCACTCGCCGCCATCCTCGGGGACATCCAGATGAACCGCGCGCCCGACATCAAGTATGCCGAGGACGCCGTGGGCCAGATCATCGACAGTGCCACCACCAGTCCCGAAGCGCTCCTGTGGCTGGCGCAGCTCAAGCAGCGGGACGACTGCGCCTATCACCATGCCATCCGTGTGGCTATCTATATGGTCGCCATGGGCAACCATGTCGGCCTGCCCAAAGACCAGCTCCACATCCTCGGACTCGCCGGGCTCCTGCAGGACGTCGGCAAGATCAAGCTGCCGCCGGCCTTGACTGACAAGACCACCGATCTGAGCCCCGAGGAGCTCACCCTGGTCGAGAAACACGTGACCCACAGCCTGACGATCCTTAGGGCGACCCGCGATATCCCGCCCGAGGTCCTGGAGATCGTCGCCCAGCACCACGAGCGGCACGACGGGAGCGGATACCTGCGCGGCCTCGTGGCCAACCAGATCTGCCCGTTCGCGCGCATCGCCGGGATCGCCGACACCTTCGACGCGATCACCACGCCGAGGCCCCACTGCCCACCGATATCGACCAACGAGGCGATGCAGTCTCTATACGGTTGGAAGGGAAAGACCTTTCATGAAGGGGTGGTCGATCAGTTCATCCAGTCCATCGGCCTGTTCCCGGTGGGGACGCTGGTCGAGTTGAACAGCGGGGAGGTCGGGATCGTCATCGCCCAGAACCGCATCCGGCGCCTCAAGCCCAGGATCATGCTCCTGCTCGATATCCAGAAAACGCCCATGACGGCCCCGCTGATCCTGGATCTGATCGCCGATCCCATCGGTCCGGGCGGCATCCCTTACCGGATCATCAAGGACCTGCCCGCCGGCAGCCACGGGATCGACGCCAAAGAGTTCTATCTCTGATCCACGGAGCGGCGCGAGCGGCAACGGCATTCGGCAACCACACCCATGTCGGCACTCGACCCTGATCGGCCCTCGGCCACCGTGTTTGCAGAGGCCTCCGATATCGGCCAGTTTCGTGCCCATGGGCTCGGGCCGGACGATATTCCACGCTTGAATGAGATCCAGCGACGCCTCGCACAAAGCGCGTATGCGTGCCTCAACCCGCTCCAGGCCGACTGGCGCATGGCGCGCTGGCTCGATGCCGGGCTTGCGAGCCGGGTCTGGGACCATGTGCGCCGGCTTGCCGCACCGGAGAGCCTGGAGACCGTGCAGGATCACTACACACGGCTCTGGCTGGATGCCTACAGAGCCGGCGCGCCGTGCGATTGGCCGGTCGAGGTGATACACGCCTATGCGGATGCCGTCACCCAGTGGTTGGTCCGGCTCACAAGCCCCGGAAGCGACCCTTGGGTGGGGGTACGGACCCTGCACCG
This sequence comes from Gammaproteobacteria bacterium, assembly GCA_013697045.1. Taxonomy (GTDB): domain Bacteria; phylum Pseudomonadota; class Gammaproteobacteria; order JACCXJ01; family JACCXJ01; genus JACCXJ01. Next base: position 10,683 of record JACCXJ010000065.1, read on the forward strand.
CTTGGTGGGCTATCACAGCAGGATCATCGTCGCCCTGAGCCGCTACGAAAAGACACGCGGCACCGAGCACCTCTTGCTCGACCCCGTGACCGGTCTCCCGAACCGGGTAGCGTTCATCGAGGACCTGAAGCGCTGGACCTCCCGAGGGGGTCTCGAGCTGGCGGTGATCGCGATGGACCTCCAGGACGTGGTCGGGCCCGCCAGCGACCGTGACGATCAGTGGCACAGCCTGCTGGTGCGTTAGATAGCAGAACGCTGCCGCGCCGTCCTGCGCGACCAGGACCTCGTGGCACGCATCGGGTGGAACGAGTTCGCGTTCATTCTGCCGGCCATCAAGGGCGAGGGCCATGCGCTCCTCGCCTGCGAGCGGATCTCGCACACGCTGCGGGAATCGTTTCGCGTGGATGGCCTGCGCACCCTGGTGCGCCCTACCCTCGGTGTCGGTCTGTTTCCAGGGCATGCACAGGAGGCCGAACCATTGTTGCGGATGGCGGAGTTGGCGCGTATCGAGGCCGCAGCCCACAAGCGACCCATCGTCGTGTATTCCGAGTCGCTCGGCAACACCTTGCGTGAACGCCGGGCGGTCGAGCGCGAGTTCGAGACCGCGCTGCAGGACAACGCCGTGCTGGTCTATTTTCAGCCCCAGGTCGCGCTGGCCACCGGACGCGCCACGGCCGCCGAGGCGCTGGTGCGCTGGCGCAATCGCCGGGGCGAGCTGGTCGCGCCGAGCGATATCCTGGCGGCCTGCGAAAACGTGGGTCTCAACTGGTCGCTCACGACCTTTATGATCAACACCGCGCTGCGACACTGCGCGGGCTGGGCCCGTCAGGGTTGGGACCTGGCCGTGAGTGTCAACCTGACCGCCTCCGATCTTGCCGAGCCGGATCTGCCGGAATTCGTCAGCCAGGCGCTCGGGCTCTGGGGTGTACCGGCCCACAAGCTCACGCTCGAGATCACCGAGGACTCTTTGATCCGGGACGTCGGCCAGACCATGGCCACGCTGGCCGATGTCAAGGCACTCGCGGTCGGCCTCTCGATCGACGACTTCGGGACCGGATATTCCTCGCTGGCGTACCTCAAACGCCTGCCCATCGACGAGCTCAAGGTCGATCGCGGGTTCGTGAGCAATATGCTCGGCAGCCGGCACGACCGCATGATCGTGAAGGCGGTCATCGATCTCGCCCACCATTTCGATCTCCGCGTGGTGGCCGAGGGCGCCGAAGATCGCGATACGGTCGCGGCCATCGAGGCCTACGGCGGCGATCTCGTGCAGGGCTATCACATCAGCCGTCCCCTCCCGGCCCAGGAGTTCGATGAGTGGTACCGCAGGCAACCTGGCGTGGCGCCATGCCTGACGGCCATCCACCGCTGAGCCCGGTAGCGCCACTGGATCGACCCCGGTGCTTGACACACCCTGGGCGATCTCATTCACAATGGCTTAACTACTAAAGAGCCGAGGTCCCTCCTTTCTTGCCCGATGTCCCCATCGGCGCCCTGTTCGCCTTCCTCGCCGTCCTAATCGTGGTGTCGGCCCTGTGCTCGGGGGCCGAGACCGCGATGATGGCCTTGAACCGCTACCGGCTCCGCTACCTGGCGGACCAGGGTCGCGCCGGGGCGAGGCGCGCCCAGATCCTGCTCGAACGCCCCGACCGTTTCATCGGGCTCATCCTGCTCATCAACAACTTCGCCAACATCTTGGCCTCGTCCGTCGCCACGATCATTGCTCTGGAGTTTTGGGGTGAGGCCGGGATCGCCATCGCGGCCGGCGTGCTCACGCTGGTCATCCTGATCTTCGCCGAGGTCGCGCCCAAGACCCTGGCGGCGCTCGAGCCCGAGCGCGTCGCGTTCCCGGCGGCCTATGTGATCGGGCCGTTGCTCAAGCTCTTCTATCCTATCGTGTGGGTCGTCAACCTCCTCGCCAATGGCGTGCTGCGAGCGCTCGGGATCCGGCCCGAAGAGATGGAGGGTCTGTCCCTGAGCCGCGAGGAGTTGCGCACCGTCGTCCAGGAGGCCGCGGCCATCATCCCCAAACGCCACCAGCAGATGCTGTGCGCGATCCTGGACCTGGAAAAGGTCACGGTCGAGGACGTGATGGTCCCGCGCCACGAGATCGTGGGCATCAACCTGGACGACGATCCCCCGGCGATCGTGGAACAGCTTCAGAGCTCGCGCCGCACCCGGCTGCCGGTTTACCGCGGTGGCCTGGACCAGGTGGTCGGCATCCTGCACGCCCGCCAGATCCCGCGCGTCATCGCCACGGGTGAGGCGCTCGATAAGGAGGCCCTCGAAAAGCAACTCGCCGAGCCCTACTTCATCCCCAAGGGCACCGGCCTTCACAAGCAGCTGGCCCATTTCCAGCGCCACAAACGCCGCATGGGGCTGGTGGTCGACGAGTACGGTGACATCCAGGGGCTCTTGACCCTGGAAGACATCCTGGAGGAGATCGTCGGCGAGTTCACGACCGACCCTCAGACGTTGGGCCGCGAGGTCTCGCCGAGCACCGACGGGAGCTATCTGGTCGATGCCACCGCGAGCGTCCGCGACCTCAACCGCAGTCTGCACTGGACGCTCCCGACCGGCGGCCCGAAGACCTTGAATGGTCTGATCCTGGAGGCCCTGGAGAGCATGCCCGAACGCGGGACGGCCCTGCGCATCTCCGATTACACCATCGAGATCGTTCAGACCAGTGGCCGCTCCGTGCGCACCGCGCGCATCATCCCGCCCCCGCCCGCGGCCCCTTAACCGCTCGCTGCGAGGGCCTCGGCGACCCGCTCGATGGCCGTCACTTCCAACCCCTTGACAGCCCCCCGCGGGGCGTTGGCGCGCGGGATGAGCGCCCGCCCGAAACCATGCTTCACCGCCTCGCGCAGGCGCTCCGGGCCGTGCGGCACGGGACGCACCTCACCCGACAGGCCGATCTCGCCGAATACCACCGTCCCTTCGGGGAGCGGCCGGTTGCGGAGGCTGGACACCACCGCCAGGGCCACCGCGAGATCGGCGCCGGTTTCGTTGACGCGCACACCGCCCACGATGTTGACGAAGACGTCCTGGTCGTAGCTCACCACCCCCGCATGGCGGTGCAGGACCGCCAGCAACATGGCCAGGCGATTCGGATCGAGCCCTACCGCGACCCGTCTCGGGTTGGCCAGATGGGACTCGTCCAGGAGCGCCTGCACCTCGATGAGCAAAGGCCGGGTGCCCTCGCGCGTCACCATGACGGCACTGCCTGGCACGCCCTGGGCGTGGCGTTGCAGAAAGATCGACGAGGGATTGGGCACCTCGCGCAGCCCGGACTCGGTCATGGCGAAGACCCCGAGCTCGTGCACCGCCCCGTAACGGTTCTTGACGGCGCGCACGATCCGATACCGGCTGCCCTCGTCGCCCTCGAAATAGAGCACCGTGTCCACCATGTGCTCGAGCACGCGCGGCCCGGCCAAGATACCCTCCTTGGTCACATGCCCTACCAGGAACACGGTGGTACCGGTGCGCTTGGCGTAGCGCACGAGCTGCGAGGCGGACTCGCGGAGCTGGCTTACCGTGCCGGGGGCGCCGGCCAGCGACTCGCTGTAGAGGGTCTGGATCGAGTCGATCACGAGCACCCGGGGCGCCTCGTTCTCGGCCGCCTCCAAGACCCGCTCGACCCGGGTCTCGGTCAGAAGCCGCAGGTCCTGGCCTACGCTGCCCAGGCGATGGGCCCTGAGCGCCACCTGCTGGGCCGACTCTTCGCCGCTCACGTAGAGACCCCGCGTCTCGCGCCCGACCGCCAGCGATTGCAAGAGGAGCGTGGACTTTCCTATCCCCGGGTCGCCGCCGAGCAGCACCACCGCCCCCTTGACCAGACCCCCGCCCAGCACCCGGTCCAGCTCGCCGATCCCGCTCGAGGTGCGCACCTCATCGCGGACCTCGACCTCGGCGAGACCGACGACCGGTGTGGTCTCGCCGCTGTAGCCGAGCCCGCGCGCTCTTCCATCCACGAGAAGGGGCGCCGCGCTCTCGGTGAGCGTGTTCCAGGCGCCGCAGTCCCCGCACTGCCCGGCCCACTTGGGCGCCAGCGCCCCGCACGCCTGGCACTGAAAGGACGGTCTGGCCCGCCCCGTCATAAGGGACCTACCATCTTAATCCATAGGTCTATAGGGATATCTTGTTGTGCTCATCCGGGTAGATACTCCGAGCTAGGCGAGCACGAGCAGCGTTACTCATCGTCCTCGCCAGTCCAGGCGCCCACGCACGCTAGCACGGAGCACCCCGCATCGCCAGCACAATGACGCGCTACCGCGGCACGCGGTGCGGGCGCCAAATGACAGCACGTCGGCCCATCTCGGCGCATCGGCTTGTCCCGTCCATTGTGTGCAGGCACGGCGCATCGAAACCCGAGAGCCACATGTCGCGCACCAGCACGAGCGTCAGCGGATCTTGGCGTCGCGGAAGCGGTGGGCGAGCACCCCGCGGTGCGGCTTGTTGTCGATGTGCTCCGCTGCGATGCCAGACCATGCCGATGCGCCATCGCCAGCATCGCCCCCGTGTCGCGCATCGCGTAGCCGCTGCGCCAGCACCACCTGGCGGGTTCCGCGCTTGGAGTTGACTCGGTAGCCGACCGAGATGATGGCGTCGAGGTTGTAATGCCTGATCCGGCGCCGGACGTGCCGCCGCCCCTCGGCTTGAACTACCGAGTAATCCTCGGTAGTTGCCGCTTCGACCAGCTCCTCCTCGTCGAAGACGTTCTTCAGGTGGAGCCCGACGTTGTCGGTCGATGTATCGAACAGCTCGGCCATCTGCCTCTGAGTGAGCCAGACCGTCTCCCGCTCCAGTCGCACGTCGACCCGAGCCTCGCCCTCCGGGGTCTCGTAGATGACCTCGCCACTGAAGGGCTCCCCAGATGCGCTCATGCGGGCGTGCCTCTGTACGCCGGTGCGGTCAGCTTGCGGAAGGCATCGTACAGCGCCGCGAGTGGAGGGGCGGTGTCTTCCCGGTAACGATGCGACCTACCTGATCGCGCGTTGTCTCTTTCCTGGTCCGGAAATCCGATTCGAAATGTTTAAGGTCGGGTCGGTCTGCGGTGATGACATGGCATATTCGGGCGGCGGGACCGGCGGCGGCCACCACGTGCACCGGCTCTGCCTCGACGTAGAAGATGAGGCAACTCGGGTATGATCCGTGGGATAGACCTCGATCACCTCGCCATGCGCACGACCTCGGCTCGGGAAACCCCCGCTCCAGAAACCGCCTCCAACGCAGGCTCATGCCATTGAACGCGTCCCTGCGCCGCAGCGCTGCGCATCATGTCGATGTCGAATTGGTCTAGCCCGCCACCTGGTCATGGAAACGCACCCGGCCCCGCACCGCGCATAAGAGCTCGTAGGGGATGGTGTCGGCGCAGCGCGCCACCTCCTCGACCGGCAGCCCCGGTCCCCACAGGACCACCGGCTGGCCCACCCGCGCCTCGGGGCAGGGGCGCAGGTCCACCGTTAGCATGTCCATGGAGGCCTTGCCGATGAGGGCGGCGCGGCGGCCCGCGACCAGGACCGGCGTCCCGGACGCCGCGTGACGCGGATACCCATCCCCATAACCGATGGCCACCACCCCGACCGGCATGTCCTCGGGGCAGCGCCAGCTCCCGCCATAACCGACCGATTCGCCGGCCGGCACGCGCCGCACCGCGATCAGTCCCGAGACCAGGGACATCACGGGCTGCAAGCCGAGGTCCCCGGCCGTGCGCCCCGCGAAGGGCGAGACCCCATAGAGCATGAGACCCGGTCGCACCCAGTCGAGCTGGGTCTCGGGCCAGGCCAAGAGGGCCGCGGAATTGGCCATGGACCGCTCCCCCGCGATCCCTTGCGTGACCGCGTTGAAGACGCCCAGTTGGACCGCCACCGAGGCATGGTCGGGCTCATGGGCCGAGGCCAGGTGGCTCATGATCCGTAACGGGCGCGCCACCCCGCGGTGCTCGACGAGGTGCCGCCAGAGCGCCCGGAAGCCCTCCGCGGGGAAGCCCAGCCGGTGCATGCCGGTATCGAGCTTGATCCAGAGCCGCAGCGGGCGGCCATCCGGCAGGGCATCCAGCATCCGCACCTGCTCCCGGTCATGGATCACGGTGTCGAGGTCCAGGCGCCGGATCTCGTGCAACTCCTGGGAGGAAAACGGGCCCTCGAGCAGGACGATGGGATGCCGGATCCCGGCGTCGCGCAGGACCACGGCCTCTTCGAGACAGGCGACGCCGAAGGCTTCCGCGCCCGCGAGCGCCTGGGCCATGGACACGAGCCCGTGGCCATAGGCATCGGCCTTGATGACGGCCATCACCCGCCGGCCGGGCGCCGCCTGCCGCACCCGCTTGAGGTTCGCCTGCGCGGCCTCGAGATCGACGACGACGCGCGCCGGGCGCGTCACCCGAGGTCCCCCCGCCCATACCTTTCGGCGGCGAAGTTCTCGAAGCGCGTGTACTGGCCGAGGAAGGTCATGCGCACGGTGCCGATCGGCCCGTTGCGCTGCTTGGCGACGATGATCTCGGCCACGCCCTTGTCGGGGCTCTCCTCGTCGTATACCTCGTCCCGATAAATAAACACGATGAGATCGGCGTCCTGCTCGATGGCCCCCGACTCGCGCAGATCGGACATGACCGGGCGCTTGTTGGGGCGTTTCTCGAGTTCCCGATTGAGCTGCGAGACGGCCACGACCGGGACCCGCAGCTCCTTGGCGAGGGCCTTGAGCGAGCGCGAGATCTCCGATATCTCGGTGGCGCGGTTCTCTTTGGTTCCGGGCACCTGCATGAGCTGGAGGTAATCCACGATCACGAGCCCGAGGCCGTGGTCGCGGGACAGGCGCCGGCAGCGGGCCCGCAGCTCGCCCGGGGTCAGGGCCGGGGTGTCATCGATGAACATCTTGGCCTTCTCGGAGAGCAGCCCCACGGCCGAGATAAGGCGCGGCCAGTCGTCATCCGAGAGCTTGCCGGTGCGCACCCTGTGCTGGTCCAGGCGGCCGAGCGAGGAGATCATGCGCATGGCTAATTGCTCGCCCGGCATCTCCATGCTGAAGATCGCCACCGTGTGACCGTCCTGGAGCGCGGCATGCTCGGCGATGTTGATGGCGAACGCGGTCTTGCCCATTGAGGGCCGGCCGGCGACGATCACGAGGTCCGAGGTCTGGAGGCCGGCGGTCAGCTCGTCGAAATCGGTGAAGCCGGTGGCCACACCGGTGATCGGACTGTCTTGGTGAAACAGGGTGTCGATGCGCTCCAGGGCATGGGCGGCCAGCTCTTTGATGTCCCGATACCCCTGGCGCCCGCGACGATGTTGGTTGGCGATCTCGAAGACTTGGCTCTCGGCCAGGTCCAGGATCTCATCGCTCGTGCGTCCCTCCGGCAGGTAGGCGCGGTCGGCGATGTCGGTGCCGGCGCGGATGAGCTGGCGGAGCACCGAGCGCGACCGCACGATATCGGCGTAGGCCGCGATATTGGCCGCGGTCGGGGTGTTCGCGAGCAACTCCGCGAGGTAGGGGATCCCCCCGGCCTTTTCGATCTGACCCGCATCCTGCAGCCATCCGGAGACGGTAATGACATCGTAGGGTTTGGCCGCGCTCGACAGCGCCGTGATGGCGAGGAAGATGAGCCGATGCTCGTGGCGATAGAAGTCGTCGGCCGAGACCCGATCCTCGAGCGACGCGACGCTGTCGTTGTCGAGCATGAGGCCGCCCAAGACCGACTGCTCGGCCTCGATCGAGTGGGGCGGGACACGCAGGGCCTGGAGGGCTCCGTCGGCCTTGCGGGGTACGGGGCGATCCATCGGTTGTTGCTACGCCCTGGAAGAGGCGCAGGGCGACTCGATCAGTCGCTCACCGGCTGCTCGTCCTCCCGGGCGATCACGATCTTCAAGGGTGCATCCACCTCCGGGTGCAGGTGCAGCTGCACCTCGTGCTCCCCGATCTCGCGCAGCGGCCCCTGCGGCAAGCGGATCTCTTTTTTAGTCAGGGGCAGGCCCGAATCGGTGACCGCCCGGGCGATATCCGCGGTGCCGATGGAACCGAACAGCCTGCCCTCGGCACCGGCACGACCCCGGAGGGTGATGCTGACCTGAGCCAGGGCCGCGGCCCGCGCTTGTGCCTCCGACAGTGCGCTGGCCTGCGCGGTCTCGAGGTCGGCCCGCGCCGCCTCGATGCGGGCGCGATTGTCGCGCGTCGCGGTAATGGCCTTGCCGCCCGGGATCAGGAAATTGCGCGCGAAACCCGGTTTGACCTTCACGGTCTCGCCGAGCTCGCCCAAGCCGTGCACCTTTTCCAGCAGAATCACTTCCATCGCTTTGCTCCCCCATAACCTCTATCAGGACATACCACGCACGGTCACCCATCCCGCTCTTTAGATCCCCTCACCCTAGCCCTCTCCCGGAGGGAGAGGGGATGGAGGGGGCGATTCATGACCGTGGCCAGTACAAGCCGTTTCAAGCCTTATCACCGACCGGTAAGTGGCGAAAATTTACCCGGTGATCCAAGAGCCCGAGCGCGGCCAGCGCCACCAGCGCGATCTGCGGCACCAGGAGCACGGCCGCGTACAGTGCCACCAGCCAGGCACTGGCGAGCTGGCGGTTGCGCACGTAATGATGGGCGATGGCCAGGCCTTGAAAGGCATACATTGCTACCGCGACCACCAGGAGATCGGTGATGAGCCCATGACGCTGGCCGAAGACCAGCGCCTCGATGGTCGCGAAGATCCCCGTGAGGACCACCGCCGGCACCAAGGCGCCCGGCAGCTTGAGCCCCTCGAACTCGGCCCGAAACCCTCCGGGATTGTACAGGAGCGCCTGCCAGTAACGGGCGATGAGCAAGGCGATCATCACGCTCATGGCGAAGGCACCCGCCACCAGGCCGTTCATCATCACGGCCAGGGCATCGAGCATCGCCCGCTCCGGACCCATGTCCTCGTGTCCGGGCGCGGCAGATACGATGTGCTCCAAGACCCCGCGCCACCAACCCTCGACATCATCGACCCAAACGCGCGCCGCGACCACGGCCAAGGCCGCAAGCCCCCCGATGGCGGCGAGCGCGAGCCCTTGGGAGCGGCTGACCCGCAGGACCTGGGCGCACAGCCAGATCGGCAGCCACCAGGCGACGGCCAGGAACATCGCCGGCAGTACGTTGCCGATCCCGACCAAGGTTACGAGTCCGGCCCCGAGCGCGGCATAGCTGACCACCAAAAACCCCTCGCGCGCCCCGTGGCGCAGCGCGCAGAGACCGGCCGCGGCACCGCTCAGATACGACACCGGCGGCAGCAGCCAGCCGAGCATGCCCAGGGCCGAGATGGTCCCGACGGCCTGCCAGCGACCGCGCATGACGAACTCGGCTAAGGACCGCACGCCGGCCACCTCGGCACGTCGTGGCCGCGGGGCATCGACCGCCGAACCGTCAGTGCGCGTCGCAGTATGGCAAGAGCGCCAGGTACCGGGCGCGCTTGATGGCCAAGCCGAGCTGGCGCTGGTAACGGGCCTTGGTCCCCGAGATCCGGCTCGGCATGATCTTGCCGGTCTCGGTAATATACGCTTTGAGGGTGATCAGATCCTTGTAATCGATCTCGGTAAAACCCTCGGCAGTGAAGCGGCAATATCGCTTGCGGCGGAAAAAACGCGCCATTGGCTATATCCTCAATTCGCGTAAACGAAGTCGGGGGGTGAATGAAATCGGGCGGCCCGCCCTTTTCTGGTCCAGTGTTGCGCCGGCCCCTGGTCTGTGCCGCCCTACTGGGCAGCGCCGCCGTCCGTCGAGGCATCGCCGGATGGGGCATCGCCGGAGGGGGCATCGCCGGGCGGAGCATCGCCGGAGGGGGCATCGCCGGACGGGGCATCGCCGGACGGGGCATCGCCGGAGGGGTCACCGCTGTCGCTCACGGGTACGGCCCCGGCAGGGACATCCACAGGCGGCGCGGGGCGCGCGTCCTGCTCGTCCCGGCCCTCCCTGGGTCTGTCGTCCTCGGGGCGCCTGGCCAGCGGAGAAGGCCCGGTGACGGGCGCCTTGCGGCGCATCACCAGGTTGCGCAAGACCGCGTCATTGAACCGAAACGCGGAGGTCAATTCATTGAGCGCGGGCGCATCGCATTCGATGTTCATGAGCACGTAGTGGGCCTTGTGGATGTCCTCGATGGGGTACGCCAAGACCCTGCGCCCCCAGTCCTCCAGGCGGTGGATGGCCCCACCCTTGGATTCGACCATGGTCCGGTAACGCTGGACCATCGCCGGGACCTGCTCGCTCTGGTCCGGGTGGACCAGAAACACGATCTCATAATGCCGCATGGAATCACTCCCCTTGGATTTCAAGAGCCTCCCGAGCGGTGGCGAAGACCGCGGTGAGGCAAGGAGACCCGCCGGTGTTACCGGCCCCGCATCCCCACCGGCCGACGAGCGGGGCATGTGGGGCGGGTTATTCTAGGGGATTAGTGCGGGGGGCGCAATTTGCCGGCCGGCGCGACCCCGGCGGGAGGTGGTCGCGCACGCGCCGGATCGGCGCACGGGCGGGATAAGATCACGTGCGGATCCGACATCATTGCCCGCGCCCGCCGTGCAGAGGCGGGCACGCCGGGCGTGATCAGGAGGATACACACGATGCGAAGCGATCGATGGGCTGTCCCGATCGAGTGGCGATCGCGACTCGGCTGGGTGATGACCGGCCTCGTGTGTCCAGGGCCCGCGCTCTGCGGGGACGGTGCGGCGTTGGACCTCACCGGCCACTGGGCCGGCCGTGCGGCGCTCGCGATATTCGCCGTGGCCTATGCCCTGGTCATCGTCGAGGAAACCCTGCACGTGCGCAAGTCCAAGCCCGTCATGGTCGCGGCGGGCGCCATCTGGGCACTGGTCGCGCTCGCCCACGCCGATCACGGCCGGAGCGAGATCGCGACGCTCGCGATCCGCCAAAACCTTCTGGAATTCGCCGAGCTCATGCTGTTCCTGCTGGCGGCGATGACCTATATCAACACCCTGGAGGAACGCCGGGTCTTCCAGGCGCTGCGCGCCTGGCTCTGCGCCGCCGGTTTCTCCCTGCGCGCCATTTTCTGGTGGACCGGTTTTTTCGCCTTCTTCCTCTCGCCAATCGCCGACAACCTGACCACGGCACTGGTCATAGGCGCAGTGGCCATGGCCGCCGGGGCCGGACACAATCGCTTCATCGCCGCGGCCTGTGTCAACATCGTGGTCGCGGCCAACGCCGGCGGCACCTTCAGCCCGTTCGGCGACATCACTACGCTCATGGTGTGGCAGAAAGGCGTGGTGGCATTCGAGCAGTTCCTGGTCCTCTTCTTCCCCTCCCTGGTGACCTGGCTCATTCCCGCGGCCCTGATCTCGCTGACCGTTTCACGCGATCGCCCGGCCGTCACCACGGACACCGTCCCCATCAAACGCGGAGGGTTCGTGGTGATCGCGTTGTTTCTCGGCACCATCGTCTCGACCGTCCTGTTACACCGGTTTCTGCACCTGCCCCCGTTTCTCGGGATGATGACGGGCCTGGGCGTGCTCAAGCTCTACGGGTTTTTCATCCGGCGCGCGGAGCTGCGCAGCTTCTCCCCAACCGTGGATCTGGACAGCGTGGCATTCAACCTCCGCGATCATTACAAACCCGCGGTCAAGCCCTTCGATATCTTCATCAGCATGAAGCGTGTGGAATGGGACACCTTGATGTTCTTCTACGGCGTGATGCTGTGCGTCGGTGGGCTCGGGGCCCTGGGATATCTCGCGCTCGTTTCCGATTTCTTGTACGCGGACCTCGGCCCCACGGCCACCAACGTCCTCATCGGCGTCCTGTCGGCCGTGGTGGATAACATCCCCCTCATGTTCGCGGTGTTGAGCGTCAATCCCGATATGAGCGTAGGTCAGTGGTTATTGATCACGCTTACGGCCGGGGCCGGCGGATCGCTCCTGTCCATCGGCTCGGCCGCCGGCGTGGCGCTCATGGGGCAGGCCCGGGGGTGCTACACGTTCCTTTCCCACCTCAAATGGACCTGGGCCATCGCCCTCGGATACGCGGCCGGCATCTGGACCCACCTCTCGCTCAATGCGGCGTTGTTGTAATCCGACCGCACGATGAAGATGGAAGTTGGCATTGAGCGCGGAGCCGAGCGGTGGACGAAGGTCGCCCTGCGAATCGAGCCCGTAGGAGGGCCGTGCCCAGCACCCAGAGCGTGTTGGCCGCAGCTCGCGCACACACCCATCCGCGTCAGCGACCCCTCGTACTGGAACGCCCCGGTGAACGGACTTACCATAAACCCGTTGCTAATTCAGACCTCCTGATCTCACTGATTATGCGATGAGACCAGTTCGTAGACGAGGCGCAGCTCGGTGCCTGGAAAGAGCAGCTCGGTACGGTTGAGCTCGGCGCATAGATGGCGGAC
>JACCXJ010000103.1 GCA_013697045.1 Gammaproteobacteria bacterium
AGATGAACTGCGCGGCGATCCCGACCGGGCTCTTGGAAAGCGAATTATTTGGCCACGAGAGAGGGGCGTTCACGGGCGCCATCGCCCAGAAGATCGGCCGCTTCGAGCTGGCTCATCAAGGCACGCTCTTCCTGAGCCGCCCGCCTCGGCATGAAACGGACAACGCTCCAGTCCAGAATGAAAAAGCTCGGCATCTCCCGCCATCTTTGACGCCGACATCTCGGCACCTGCCGATATGTCGGCACGACAGCCTCGGCACTACCTCGCGTCCTCACCGAAAACCGGCCCTGGCTCAAGTCCAAACCTGGTTCCGTTTCAGCGGGTTAGCCAATCTTGACGCGTTTGGGGCAGGGCTGGAACAACGCTTGCCGATCGTGAGCCATTCCCGCACCGGATGGGTCTGGCTGGCAACAAAGCCACCCCTCCCGTGCACGGAAGACTTGTCGAGTTAAACCTTAAAGGAGGTAACGACTATGAAAAGCAGGCTGATTTTACCGCTCATGGTAGCACTACTGACATCCGAGACCTTTGCCGGAGATCTCCCGAGCACTGGGGGCTCAGCGTCGAATGGGATCCCGGCCAGCCCCCATCAAGTGCAGGTCCTGGGATTGAGCAAGTTAAGGGGCACAGAGGACAGCAGGTTCAGTTACACTCGAGGAGCCTTGAATACCTACAGGGGGTTGCCGGTGAGCCCGCATCAATTGCAGATCCTTGGGTTCGATGACACGCTCGCGTTTTTGCCACTCGTGAAGATCGCCATGACAACACCGGCTGACTGAGCCATCCCCGCCCTCAACGGCATCTTGGCGATCGAGGTCTCAACAACCCGCCCGGGAGGTAGCCCTGCTTTCTTGCGACATCCCGGGCGGCTTTCTCAGAACCTAAAAGAGAGGAGGCGACTTCCATGAAGACCATGCAAGCAGTGCGAATTCATACGTATGGAGGCCCAGAGGTCCTCAAATACGAGGAGGCCCCGCTTCCGAAACCGGGGCCCGGTGAAGCCCTAGTACGAGTCCATGCAGCCGCGGTCAACCCAGTGGACTGGAAAATCCGCGAGGGCTATTTCAAAGGAAGGGTGAATCATTCGCTGCCCCTAATTCTCGGTTGGGATCTCTCGGGCGTTGTCGAGGCCACAGGCTCCGGCATCGAGGGATTAAAAAAGGACGATGAGGTCTACAGCCGCCCGGACATCGCTCGGGATGGGGCCTATGCCGAATATATCGTGGTCCGAGAGACGGAAGTCGCGCTCAAGCCTACGTCCATCGACCACGTCCATGCCGCGGCCATTCCCCTGGCTGCGCTGACGGCGTGGCAGTCGCTATTCGATGCGGCCGGATTGAGCGCGGGTCAGAAGGTGCTCATTCATGCTGCCGCTGGGGGCGTCGGCAGCTTTGCGGTGCAGCTCGCCAAGTGGAAGGGTGCGTATGTGATTGGCACGGCGTCCAACCGCAACCAGGATTTCGTCAGGAACCTCGGGGCCGACGAAACCCTCGACTACCAGACCACGCGCTTCGAAGACGTCGTCCACGATGTTGATGTAGTCTTCGACACCATCGGAGGAGACACTCAGAAGCGCTCATGGAAGGTGCTGAAGAAGGGTGGAATCCTGGTTTCCATCGTCGGTCCTCCCTTGGCAGAGGAGGCCGCTGCGCATGGGGTCCACCAAGCCTCGGTCTTCGTTCAACCGAGCGCCACTCAGCTAACTGAGCTTGCAAAGCTGGTCGAGTCGGGAACGCTCAGGCCTATTGTCGAAACCGTTTTGCCGCTGTCGGAAGCGCGTCATGCCCACGAGCTCAGCCAGACAGGCCACACGCGCGGCAAGATCGTCCTCCGTGTTGTATAGCATAGGAAACCTCTGCAAAAGTCTGCGATCTGATCGGCAGGAGCGACCGATCCGTCTGACATCGACTCATATGCACACACCCCGCGCATTTGTGATTACTTATTCAGCATAGGAGGTTACGATAATGCTCAAGACTCCCGCATATGCCGCGGCGTCCGCGACGACGCCGCTAGAGCCGTTCTCCATCGAGCGCCGCGAGGCCGGTCCGCGCGATGTGCGGATCGACATTCTCTATTGTGGCGTCTGTCACTCCGACATCCATCAGGCCCGCGACGAGTGGGGTGGCTCGATCTTCCCGATGGTGCCGGGCCACGAGATCGTCGGCACCGTGGTGAAGGTAGGCGAGGCGGTCGAGAAATGGAAGCTCGGCGACACGGTCGGGGTCGGCTGTTTCGTCGATTCCTGCCGGGAATGCGAAGCCTGCAAGACCGGTGAGGAGCAGTATTGCGCGCAAGGCATGACCCTGACCTACAACGGCTACGAGCGCGACGGTAAGACGCCCACCTACGGCGGCTACTCGACACGCATCACCGTGGACGAGGCCTATGTATTGCGCATTCCTCAGGCGCTTCCGCTCGAGCGCGCGGCGCCGCTGTTATGCGCGGGCATCACCACCTATTCGCCGCTGCGCCACTTCGGCGTCAAGGTCGGAGACCAGGTCGCGGTGGTCGGGCTTGGCGGCCTCGGCCACATGGCGGTGAAGCTTGCCGACGCAATGGGCGCGCGGGTCACCGTGCTTAGCCATTCTCCCGGAAAACGCGAGGATGCGCTGCGCCTCGGCGCGCAGGATTTCCTGGCCACCCGCGAGACGGACGTGTTCAAGGAGAATGCCGGGCGTTTCGACTTTATCCTCGACACCGTATCCGCGCCGCATGACTACAACGCCTACCTCAACCTGCTGCGGCGCGACCGCACGATGGTGCTGGTCGGGATGCCCGATCCCGCGCCGCTTGCCGCCGCCCCGCTCGTCATGCAGCGTCGGCGCCTGGCCGGGTCGCTCATCGGTGGTATCCGCGAGACCCAGGAAATGCTAGATTTCTGCGCCGAGCACGGGGTGGCGTCCGATGTCGAGGTGATCCCGATCCAGCAGATCAACGAGGCTTACGAGCGCATGTTGAAGGGCGACGTGCGCTACCGTTTCGTCATCGACATCGCGAGCCTGAAACAGGGGTGAGAGTAATTACCGGCAAGACTGTTTGAGAACAAGACATGTTGAAAATCACCACTCGGCGTGAAGCCGGAGCTGTGGTCTTCCAGTTAGAGGGCAAGCTCGCCGGGCCGTGGGTACAGGAACTGGAGCGCTGCTGGCGCTCTGCTCCGGGTACGCAACAGAGCTGCGTTGATCTGTCTTCACCCTCCAGTTGCATAAATATCCACGCGGATCGTCAGGAAAGGGCGTAGAAGACAGGGTTTTAGTGAGTTGATGGCTCTGCGCTGGACATCACCACCGGTGATATCCAGCCTTTAAGCAAAATACCT
>JACCXJ010000117.1 GCA_013697045.1 Gammaproteobacteria bacterium
CTAGTCACTGCCGCTTCGTGAAGGTACTCGTCGATGAGTGCGTTGATTGGCGCCTCTCGCGCGAAATCGTCGGCCACGAGGTCAAGACGGCGCGCCAGATGGGGTGATCGACCATCAAGAACGGAGAACTGCTTGCGTTGGCTGCGAAAGAGTTCGACGTGTTCGTCACTGTCGATCGAAACCTTTCCTTTCAGCAGAGTCTTCCTAGCTTCGCGATCGCAGTCATCGTTCTGCGTGCGCGTTCTAATCGCCTGTCGGACTTGCAAACCGCTGGTCCCGAAGGTGCTCGCGTCTCTCCCAATTGCCAAGGTAGGGTCCGTTACCTACGTCGGCGGTTAATCACGCTTTAGGGAAGCGCTCCCCAGCGTCGCTTCGTACGGGCTCTATCACATACGACGTGCGAAGCTTCGGTCCGCCTGGGCGCCAGCTATGCCCGGGAGGAAGATGCGGGGATCTACTCGGGGGATCCGACGGGTCTCAGAGCTCCCACATCACCTTCATCGGGGTGGCGGTGCTGAGCGAGTGTAGCCCGGATGGAACGAAATGGGATCCGGGGCATTCAGGGGACGGGCTTTCCCGGACTCCGCTGCGCTTCATCCGGGCTAGGAGTACCCGAATAAATAAACCCGAGACGCGCATGTCTTTGCCGATCACACCTGCCGCCACCGACCGGCGGCAACACGCGCCCGACGGCCCCGCCCCATTTGAGTACAAATTGCGCGGTGATGGCGGCGTTCCGACATGTCCGCGTACCCCACCGGGATCGCCAACCCGTCACCACCCGGGGGAGCTACACGAACCTGGCTAACCACTCCAAGACATGATGTAAAGGAGCAATACTCGCCGCCGGAAAGATAGAACTGGCGGCCAGCCCTGACACCGCCCAGGGTAACGTGGGGAAGGCGGTGCGTGCCGGAACCAGCAGCGCGTGCACACGGGCCTCGATATCAGCACCGTCGATACCACACACGGCGAGGCTATGGCGGCAACGCGTGGCGCGTGCCAGCCGAATCAATGTCGCTGCCACCAGCCGAGGATCTCGCACAGTACGCGCCGCCTCGGCGTCACACGCCTGCTCGGACGCGGCGCGTAAATCCGCCACCAGGAGGCGTCGCACCCGCGACCCGTACGCCCAGGTCGCGCCCAGCATCAAGAGTTGTCGCAGGTTATCGAAACGCCGCCCGTGCGCCAGTTCGTGCGCCAGTATGACGGCACGTTCACGCGTATCGGTCATGCCCAGGAGCCCACGCGAGAAAACCACCTGCGGGCGCAACCAGCCCAGCGAACAGGCGATGGGAGACGTCTCATCGATTACCCGATAGCCCGCCCCCGCCACGGCTTTGGCACTGGCTGCCAGCCGTGCGCCCACCCGCCGGAGCCGAGCACACCATACCAGCACGGCAGACAGACCGATGATCGATACGCACAGTACGATGAGACCGGCGAGCCGGCCGGGATCGCTCGCGGCCAAGGCCGGGACATGGGCCATACAGCCTTCCAAGGGATGGCAGTGGTGGTCAACGAATCCGGCACCAAGCGCCGGAAGGAAAGTCAGCAGTGTGCAGACCAGCGCCACAGCCATAGGCCACGACCCTATCCATAGCAGTATATGGGCACGCTGATGCGGTACGTACCGCAAGATCATGGGACGTACCCGGCGATACACCGTGCCGGCAAACGCGCCCAAGGACAAGGCAAGTAGCGCAAACGCGACGAGCGCCAGAGGGAGAATAGCCAAGGTTTCGTTCATGATTCCGACTCCTCGGTAGAGCCCTCGCCACGACGCGGCTGGGCGTCCACCCATTGTTGTAAGCGATCCAGCGTCTCGCGATCCGCGTCATCCGCGAGCTCGATAAAACTCGACACCAGCGGTTGCAACTCGCCACGCCCCAGGCACGCGATGACTTCGCCGATGCTGTCACCGATCAATGCGCCGCGTTTGACGGCTGCGCTGTAGCAGTAGGCATGAGCGATCTTACTGCGTCGCAACAACTGCTTGCGACACAGGCGCTGCAGCGTGCTTTGTATCGTGCTGAGACTCACAGCATGCTCGCCTTGCAGCGCCGACTGCACCGCCTTCGCATCGGCCTCCACCGACGCCCATACCGCCTTGAGCACGCGGATTTCGAGCGCGCCCAGCGGGGGGGTGTGCCAACGAACTCCAGGTTTACGCATACGTACAGGATAGTCGACCGCCCATCGCAAGTGAAAAAACCGAGCTGTTCTCGGTTTTTTGACCGGCCCATAGACTGTCGGCCGTTTGGGGGAAAACACTCATGTACAACGGCGCCTTGGTGCAGCGTGGGAGCCTCACGCTGCGGTTCACAGTCTGCCTGTCGGCCCTCGTCCTCGTTCCGTGGCCAACCGCCCAGGGGGATGAGCCCTTGCAGCTCCCACCCATCGAGGTCACCGAGCGCTACGATTCCCTCATCGGGATCGGCGACTCGGCCACCGAAGGTACGGTCGGACCCGAGCAGATCGAGTCGCGCCCACTCCTGCGCCCCGGCGAGGTCCTGGAGACGGTACCGGGGGTGATCGTCACCCAGCATTCGGGGGCCGGCAAGGCCAACCAGTTTTTCCTACGGGGATTCAACCTCGACCATGGCACCGACTTCGCTACCTCGGTCGCCGGGATCCCGGTGAACTTCCCCACCCACGCCCACGGCCAGGGCTACACCGATCTGAATTTCGTGATCCCGGAGATCGTTCGCGGCGTCGACTACCGCAAGGGACCCTATTACGCCGACGAGGGGGATTTCTCGGCGGCCGGCGCGGCCCACGTCGAGTATGCGGATTCGCTCCCCCGAAACCTGGTCCAGTTCACGGGCGGCAGTTTTGACTATTATCGCGGCCTCCTGGCCGGCTCGACCGCGCTCGCGGCCGGGCGGGTGCTCGGTGCCTTGGAGATCTTCGACGAGGACGGACCCTGGGACAACCCCGATGATTATCGCCGCTACAACGGCGTCTTGCGCTACAGCCGGGGCGACGTCCTCAACGGTTTCAATATGACCGCCATGGGCTACAGCGGCGACTGGAACGCGACCGACCAAATCCCGCGTCGCGCCGTGGACAGTGGCCTCATCGGACGCTTCGGCGCCCTGGATGAGAGCGACGGCGGCCATACCCATCGCTACAGCGCCTCCGGGGAATGGCGGCGGAGCACCGCGGACAGCGCTACCCATGTCCATGGCTATTTCATCGATTATGGGCTCAACCTCTTTTCGAACTTCACCTTCTTCCTCGATGACCCGGTGAACGGCGACCAGTTCGAACAGGAGGACCGGCGCCAGGTCTATGGAGTCTCCGCCCACCATTCCTGGTTTCCCACCTGGGGCGGGCTCGACATCGAGAACACCGTGGGACTGCAGATCCGCTATGACGACATCGGGAGCGTCGGGCTCTTCAACACCCGCGAACGAAGGCGGCTCGAGACCACACGGAAGGACCGCGTGGGCCAGGTGAGCGTCTCGCCTTATCTCCAGAACCGCACCCGCTGGCTCCCGAAGTTCCGGACCGTAGCGGGCCTGCGGGGTGATTTCTACGACTTCGACGTGAGCTCGGCAGACCCGCGCAATTCAGGCACCGCGAGCGATGGGCTCGCGAGCCCCAAGCTCGGCCTCATCTTCGGCCCCTGGTTCGATACCGAGTACTACATCAACCTGGGCTATGGCTTCCACAGCAACGACGGCCGTGGCACCACCATCACGGTAGACCCCAAGAGCGGCGAGCCGGTCGAGCCGGTGGACCCGCTGGTGCGGGCCGAGGGATTCGATGTGGGCTTGCGCACCGCGCTGGTCCCTGATCTCGACAGCACCGTGTCGTTCTGGCTCCTCGATCTCGACTCGGAGCTGCTCTTCATCGGCGATGCCGGTACCACCGAGGCCGGCCGCCCCAGCCGGCGCTACGGGGTGGAGTGGACCAATTATTACCGCCCGTTGCCCTGGCTCACATTCGACGCCGACTTCTCCTTCGCCAAGGCGCGCTTCACCGACGACGACCCCGCAGGGGATCGCATCCCGGGCGCCATCGAGACGGTGATTGCGGCCGGCGTCACGATCGACGACCTCAAGGGCTTCTTCGGCGGGCTACGGGTCCGTTACTTCGGGCCCCGTCCCCTCATCGAGGACGACCGCGTGCGCTCCGCATCCACCACGCTCCTCAACGCCGACGTCGGCTACAAGCTCCGTGAGGACCTGCGCCTGCGCGTCGAGATCTTCAACCTCCTCGACAGCGAGGACAGCGATATCGAGTATTTCTACCCCTCGCGCCTGTCGGGGGAGCCTGCAGCGGGCGTGGACGACATCCACTTCCATCCCGTCGAGCCGCGCTCGGCGCGCGTCACCCTGAGCCTCTCGTTTTAATCAGGGCGGTTCTGAGCATGGATCGCCAGAACCGCGCCCGATGGTCTCTGCTGTTCCTCGCGCTCTGTGGACTCTCGCTCCCCTCCTCCACGGCGCTCGCGAGAACGCGACGCGGTTCATCTTCGACGAGACACCGCTGACGAAGGATCAAAACGGCAACGACGTTCCGGGAGACGCAGACGAGCTCAAGACCGAGGGCTATATCTACGAGTTCGGCAGCCGGGAATGGTCACCGCCGCGCGCGGGTCCCCGATTCCGCTTCGCTGCATCCAGGCTACGATCTCTACCGGCTCTGTGGTAAGCTTCCATTATGACCGTGCTCGTGCCGATGACCGATTATTTTCGAAACGATGTGCTGGCCAAACGCCCGCATATCCGCATGGAATGGTGCGTAGAAGCATTGCGTCGTCCGCTACGCCGAGAGATATCAGCCGGAGGACGGCCGCATACGGCATTGGGTCTTCGTATCCGAACTTGGCAGATTCCTACGTGTGGTCACGCTGCCCGACGGCGTGACGCTCCATAACGCCTTTCCCGACCGGAGGTTTAAACCATTGAGACTTGCTTACGATCCCGAGACGGATTCTCTTTATATCCACCTGTCCGAACGGGCATCGGTGGACTCCAACGAAATCGCTGATGGCGTGGTGTTGGATTTCGACACGGCGGGCGTACTCGTGGGAATCGATCTCCAACACGCGAGCAAGCGCGCCGACATCGAGCGGCTGGTCGTATCGCGGGTTCCATTTCACGAGATGGTAGCCCGCTTGACCCTTCAGCCCCGGCTGGGATGAGCAGAGCGAATCCCAGCATATCCACGTCAAACGCCGGGTTTCGTTCCTCGACCCAGCATATGGTATTTGTTACTCGGGGTAGCCTCCTGGCCGATCGCCGCCGCGCGGGGCGGCTGACCGCCTATCGGGCAGCACTGGAAGCATACCTTCCGGTACTGGCCGGCGACATCCTATGGCTGCACCAGAGGCGCGCCAAGCAGGGCCACTCCCTGGCCCCTGCTCGGACGCACGACGGGTTCCGACCTATGATCGAGGCCCGACGCGGAGGTCGCGTGCGGCCTAGCTACGAACTAAGATCCACGGTTGAAGTCGTAGCTTGATGAGCCCAGTCGGCGATGATGGAGGCGTGATGCCATGATGTCCTTACGGTACCCTTTGGCTCTGACCTTGATGTTGTCGCTCGGTGCTTGCCAGAGCACCGTGCCCATCGAGATCCGCGAGTCCCCCCCGGACAGCCCGCCCCTTACCCAGGTCCGTGAAAATCCGCGTGCGTTCGAAGGGGTGCGCGCCCGCTGGGGCGGGACCATCGTCTCCGTCAAGAACCGCGAGAACGACACCTTGATCGAGGTCCTTGGCAAGGAGTTGGGGAGCGATGGCGAGCCGGTCGCTGCCGACGACACCCTGGGACGGTTCATGGTCCGCGTCGAGGGCTTCCTCGACCCCGCGATCTATCGGCCCAGCCGGGACGTCACGGTCTACGGCAGCCTCGAAAAGCCCATCGAGGGCACGGTGGGCAACCGCCCGTACACCTTCCCTATGGTCCGATCCCAGACTCACTACCTCTGGCCAGACGAGCCAGACTACTATCGCGATACGGGTCCCGACATCCACTTCGGCATAGGGGTCGGGGTCGGGATCTAGGAGATCGGAAGCCCGCGAAGCTCAGGTCGAGCGCGGTCCCAAAACGAACTGTCATTGCCTTTAAAGCAAAGCCGGCGGGCGCCGTAGCTCGCTCCGCCGGCCATCCTCCCGCCCCGCAACGGTTTCGCTGCGCAACACTTTTGTTGCAAACGAGCGGCGTTGCCGGGCTATCGGGGTCGCGTAGCGACGCAATCAACCCCCTCGCGGCCCGGTCGAAGCGCAAGCGCGCCGCCCGTTTTATGGCATTCGCTCTATCAGAGGGACCCGGAACGACCGGCGCCCCTCGGCAGGGGTTCCATCGCCCTGCGCCGCGACCGGCGAAACCGGTCGGGATCCTCGGGGCGTCAGCCTCGACCTCGACGCCCTCGACCCCGCCGATGCCCCAGGGCGTCGGTACGCCGGTCCCCGGTGGACTCCGGGCCCAGGAGCTCGTCGCGGCCGTGACCGGAATCGCAGGGCGCACCGATCCCATCGCGATCAAGATCGCCGAGATCAATCCGCTGCGCGACCGCGACGGGAAGACCACGGCACTCATCGCCGAAATCCTGGCCGCCGCCCTCGGTGACTGACGGTATGCACCCCGCCATCGCGCTTGAGCGCGGCTACTGCGCGCCCAACTACCAGCCGCTCCCGATCGATCGTGCTGACGCACGGCCAGGGCTGCCATGTGTGGGACGATCAGGGCCGGGCTGGGCTGGGCCGGGCCCGATAACCTGCTTCGCGGGTCCGTCCCGAGCTCGCGCCATATACGCCAACTCGCCGCAGGGACTGAAAGACGGTAAGGCGTAGCCGACACCCCGCCTAGCTCGCATTGCTCACCACTGGCCGTTACGAGGGCGCCGAGGCGCCCTGCGCATTGGATTTATCCAGTTGGCTACGTTACGCTGCACCATCAAGATAGGGAATTCAAACCCTTGGCGCCATGGATCTGGGGTACCGGCGTTGCCGGGGTTCGCGCCGGATAGGTATCGGGATGGCTCGTCGGCCGGAGGGCGTGAAAAAACCGAGGGCTCAAAAAAAGAAACCGTAACGAACGGCCCGAGGGCAAGGCGCGCGCAGCGGCGAAACCCGTCGAGCACAAAGCCGGGCCCGCGCATCCTCCCATCGGAACCGAGGTTTTTTTGCAAACCACGAGCGGACGGTAGGGGCATCATCGATCAGATGCGAAGACATTCTGCCGAGCTGCGCCGTCGCGGCCCCCACCTAGCGTCAGAGGTAATGGCCTGATGACCGGACCTCGGGGGCGGGCCGCGCTCGCAAACATGGGAGCACAAGACCGGAGCGCGACCCGGATCCTGTCCTGCCAGGGCCCGCTGGCCGATCACGTCGAGGGTTTCTCCGCGAGGCCCGAGCAGCAGGAGATGGCGGAGATCGTGGCCGAAACGATCGAGGCCCGCGGCGTGCTCCTGTGCGAGGCCGGCACCGGGACCGGCAAGACCTTCGCCTATCTCGTCCCGAGCCTCCTGTCGGGACGCAAGGTGATCATCTCGACCGGTACGCGCGCCCTACAGGACCAGCTCTTCTACCGCGATCTGCCCTTGGTCCAGCGGGCGCTCGCGATACCCGTCGACGCCGCGCTGCTCAAAGGCCGGGGGAATTACCTGTGCCGCTACCGTCTCGGGCGGAACGCCGCCCACGGCTACGGGGACCGCCTCGCCGCGCAACTGGCGCACGTCTCTGCCTGGGCCGGGCGCACCTCGAGCGGCGACATCGGCGAGCTGGGTCTCCCCGACGAGTCACCGCTCTATCCCTTCATCACCTCCACGTCCGACAACTGCCTGGGACAAGGGTGCCCGGAGATTCAGGCCTGCCATCTCGTGCGTGCGCGTCGCGAGGCCCAGGCCGCGGAGGTGGTGGTCGTCAACCATCATCTCTTGCTGGCGGACCTGACCTTGCGCGAGGAGGGATTCGCCGAGCTCCTGCCCGGGGCCGATGCCGTGATCGTGGATGAGGCCCACCAGTTGCCGGAGGTCGCGCAGCTATTTTTTAGCACCTCGCTCGGCAGCCGCCAGCTCTTGGAGCTATGCCGCGACACGGTGGCCGCCGAACGCGACGAAGCCGGGGATCTCGAGGGGCTGCGCCGGGCCGCTGTCGCCTTGGAGCAGGCCACCGGCGACTTCGCCCATGCGCTCGGCGCTACACACCGCCGCGCGGTCTGGTCCGAGATCGCCGAACAACCAAGTGTCGGCGCCGCGCACACGACGCTCAGGCAAGCGCTTGCCGATCTCGCCACGGCGCTCGAGGACGGCGCCTGCCGTGGCGAGGGGCTCAAACACTGCCGGCGGCGAGCGCCGGGCCTCTCCGAACGCCTCGCGACGGTGACCGGCGCGGGCGGCGAAGCCGATGGGCTCTGCTGGTTCGAGTCGCACGAGCGCGGCTTCACCCTCACCTCGACACCCGCGCACATCGGGGAGGCCTTCACCTCCCGGCTTCGGACCGGCGATTGTGCCTGGGTGTTCACCTCGGCCACCCTCGCGGTCGGAAACGATTTCGGCTATTTCCAGGGACGACTCGGGCTCGCGAAGGCCCGGACCTCCCGCTGGGAGAGCCCCTATGATTACGCCCGCCAGGCCCTCCTCTATCTCCCGGAGATGACCCTCGCCCCGAATCGTCCCGGCTACACCGAGGCCGTCATGGCGGCGAGCCTGCCGGTCCTTTTGGCCAGTCGCGGGCGGGCATTCCTGCTGTTCACCAGTCACCGGGCCCTGGCGGAGGCGGCGCGCTGGCTCGCGCCACGCTGGTCCTTTCCGCTCCTCGTCCAGGGGGAAGCGCCGCGCACCGAGCTACTCCGGCGTTTTCGCACGGGCGAAGTCTCGGTGCTCCTCGGGACCCAGAGCTTCTGGGAAGGCGTGGACGTGCGCGGCGAGGCGCTGTCGCTCGTGGTCATCGACAAGCTCCCTTTCGCGGCACCCGAGGATCCCCTGACCAAGGCCCAGATCC
>JACCXJ010000125.1 GCA_013697045.1 Gammaproteobacteria bacterium
CCGGCGCTCATCGTCGGGGCCTTCGCCGAGCGCATGAAGTTCTCGGCGCTGTTATGGTTCATGGGGCTATGGCTGCTCCTGGTCTATGCCCCGATTGCGCACATGGTCTGGAGCGGTGACGGCGCGCTGATGTGGGACTGGGGCGTGCTCGACTTCGCCGGCGGCACCGTGGTACACATCAACGCCGGGATCGCCGGGTTGGTCGCCGCCCTCATGCTCGGCAAACGCAAGGGTTTTCCGACCACGCCCATGCCGCCGCACAACCTCACCTTGACGGTGGTCGGGGCCTCCATGCTGTGGGTCGGGTGGTTCGGCTTCAACGCCGGCAGCGCGGTGGCGGCGGACGGCAATGCCGGTATGGCCATGGCCGTCACCCAGATCGCGACCGCCACCGCGGCGCTCGCCTGGATGTTCAGCGAGTGGCTAGCACACGGGAAACCGAGCGTGCTCGGGATCGCCTCGGGGGCGGTCGCCGGACTCGTGGCGATCACGCCGGCCTCGGGCACGGCCGGCCCCATGGGCGCGCTATTGATCGGCGCGGTGGCGGGTACCGCTTGCTTCCTCGCCTCCACGAAGCTCAAGCGTGCCTGCGGTTACGACGACTCGCTGGATGTATTCGGCGTGCATGCTATCGGCGGCATCATCGGCGCCATCCTGACCGGGGTGTGCGTCGGCACCTTGGGCGGTAAGGGACTTGCGGAGGGCGTGACCCTGGGTCAGCAAGTCATCACGCAGTGCAAGGCCGTCGCCGTAACGATCGTATATACGGGGGTCATGAGCTTCATCCTGCTCAAGCTGCTCGATATGATCATCGGCCTCCGCGTCACCGAGGATCAAGAGACCGAGGGACTGGACATCGCCCTCCACGACGAGCGCGGCTACAGCCTATAGACGACAGATGACCTAGTGTGAGACCCCGCGGGCGCTTCGGCGCCCGTTTTTTTCTTCCGAGACGGGCCGCGTCCTGACCGGTCGGCGGAGCCCGTCGCTCCTCCTACAGGCTCTTGTGGGTGCCGTCGCAGTAGGGCGCGGTGCCGGTGTGCTTGCAACCGCACAGCCACAGTTTTCTTCTCTCATCCACGGTGAACTGCACGGGCGCGAACCCGGTGCCCGGATGCGATCCGTCGCAGAACGGCTGATTGCGCGACCGGCCGCAGGCGCACCAATAGTAGGTGCCGGGGTCCAAATCCAGACCGTAGGGTGCTTTCTGGGGAGACACGGGTGTACTCATAGGACTCTTTCCGGTTGGAGACTCGTTCCGGTTAGTATCGTGGAGCCGGGTTGTATACGCGGCCGCACAGCTCCCATTAGCCAAACAATGTCTGCCCGGACCATGCCGTGCGCTATGCTAAGCTAAGATTGAAGGATCCTCACACCAAACGCCTACGGCGTCCATCCCCGCATGACAGTGCAGCCTGATCGCCCGCTCTCCGCGCAGCTCGAACCCCCGCCGGGGGTGGCCGCCGAGCTATTCCAGGCGCTTCTGCATAAGGGCCACACCCAGTCGCTGGCGTCGGGGACCGTGCTGTTTCATTCGGGCGACCTGGATCGCAGCGCCTATTACCTCGTGTCCGGGGAGATGCGCTTGACCGACGAGCGCGGGACCAGCGAACCGCTGCTCGCGGGTACAGCGGCCGCGAAGCGCCCGATCGCCCACCGGCAGCCGCGCACCGTGACCGCCATCGCCGCAGCCGATTGCAAGGTGCTCCGATTCGATCGCGAGATCCTGGAAGCAAGCGCCTCGCGCGACACGCCGGGCGGGATCCAGGTCACCGAGATCCGTACCGATACCGGCCTCGCACGGGACGAAAGCGCCTCGGACGACTGGATGACCCGCTTGTTGCAGTCCGGCACCTTTTCCCGCCTGCCGCCAGCCAAGCTCCAAGCCTTGTTCATGCGTATCCAGGAACGGCCGGTGAGCGCGGGCGAGGTCATCATGCGGCAAGGGGAGGAGGGTGATTGCTTCTATATCGTCAAGCTCGGAAAGGCCAAGGTGACCCGGTCCTTGAAGGTCGGCACCGATCTGACCCTCGCGCAACTTTCGGCCGGCGATGGGTTCGGGGAGGAGGCCCTGTTCACCGGGGCGGCGCGCAACGCCAGTGTCACCATGCTGACCGACGGGGTGGTGATGGGGCTTTCGAAACAGGATTTCGACGAGCTGCTTCGCGAGGCGACCGTCCGGAGACTCTCCTTCTCCGATGCAAAGGAAAGGAAAGGGGCGATCTGGATCGATGTGCGGCTGGAGCGCGAGCATCAGGCTGGGGCCATTGCAGGCAGCATCAACATCCCGCTGTTCATGGTCCGGCTGAAGGCCGACGCCCTGGACCCCAATAAAGACTACATCGTCTACTGTGACACCGGCCAGCGGAGCGCCGCCGCGGCCTTCCTGTTGACCGGCCGGGGACTCAACGTCTATGTGCTGGACGGCGGCCTGGCCGCCGCGCACATCCCGTGATTGATCGGCCGCTGCCCGCCCCTGAAACATACCATTGGGGGCGCCTCGGGCCGTGCCTGGACCATTACGCGGTCATGGGGAACCCGGTCGGCCATAGCCTATCGCCCGAGATCCATGCCGCGTTCGCGCGTGAGACCGATCAGCCCATCCGTTATACGGCCGAACTGGTGCCTCTCGAAGGCTTGGCCGCCGCGGTCACGGCGTTCTTCGGGGCGGGTGGAAAGGGCCTCAACGTCACGCTGCCTTTCAAACAGGAGGCCTTTCGGCTGTGTCGCCGGCCTAGCGAGCGCGCCCGCGTGGCCGGGGCGGTCAACACCTTATGGTGCTCGTCGGACGGGGTTTTTCACGGTGACACCACCGATGGTGCCGGCCTGGTGCGCGACCTCATCGGCAACCACGATACCGGGCTCGCAGGGCTTCGGGTCCTTTTGCTCGGTGCGGGCGGGGCCGTGCGCGGGGTCCTGGGGCCGATCCTGGAGGAACGGCCGGCCGCGGTCGTCTGCGTCAACCGCACCCTGTCCAACGCCCTGGATTTGGGTCGGGACTTTCAGGGCCTCGGACTAGTCGAGGTCTGCGATTTTTCCGGCCTCGCCGGACGGGAGTTCGATGTCATCGTCAACGGCACTTCGGCGAGCCTGGCGGGCCGGCTTCCGCCGCTGCCGGACGGGATCCTGCGCAAGGGGGGGTGCTGCTACGATCTCGTGTATGCCCGGCTGCCCACCCCCTTCGTACAGTGGGGGATGCGCCAGGGGGCCTCGCTCGCCATCGACGGTTTGGGCATGCTGGTGGAGCAGGCTGCCGAGTCGTTTTTCCTCTGGCGCGGGGTTCGGCCCCGGACGCGGCCCGTCATCGAGAGGTTGCGGCGAGCGTAGAAGCCAGTCATCAGCCGCGTCGATTGGAACGTGACTTGCCGAGCTTATCAACACCCCCAGGCCGCGGTGGGTACGTGGCCCATCATTTGCCAGCCTCGGGCTGGACATGCGAAACCGGTTGATTTTTCAGAGCTGCTGCAGTTGCTCAAGAATTGACCGAATCGACGTAAGAGCCGCTGCGGCAGGCGTTCCGCATCGATCCTCAGAGACCTTCCACAGGGTTATCCACAGATCCTGTGGGTATTTTATTATTTTTTACGCGCGGGCGGGTGCGGGGCGTGTAAGGTCATGCCGGCAGCGCCGCATGCTAGCGCCGATCATTGAGTGGTCCGTGCCTCCCACTGCCGCCGGCTGCACTCGAAGTGCAGCAGGCTTTCACCCTCTCCAGGACCCGGATCGGGCATCGGGCCCTCGTGGGTATATCGGAACCCGAGCTTTTCGAGCACCCGCCGTGCCCCCGCGTTGTCGGGAAGGCAGCTCGAGAAGATCCGGTCGAGCGTGAGGAAGCGGAAGCCAAAGGCCATGAGCATGCCCGTGGCCTCCGTGGCATAGCCACGATGCCAGTGACGGCGCTCGATCAGATAGGCCAAGCGCGCCGTGCGAGGCTCGCTGGTGATACCGCGCAGGCTGCACAGCCCGACCAGCCCTGTGTCCCTCAGGATGGCGTAACTGTATTCCTCATCGGCCTCGCGCCTGCGGATAGATCCCTGGATCCAACCCTGGACCCCCTCGGGTGGACAGCGCGCGGACAGGCATGGCGCCTCTCCGCACAGTGCCTGGATACCCTCCGTCAGCCCGGGGTGAACGGGCACGAGGTCGATGGCCATCATGGCCTTTTCCTCGCCCACCGAAACCGTTGTTGTCATCACTTTAGCCCTCATCAAAGCCCAACTCATGCCCGTTGTGGCGAGCCGCGCCCATCGGACAGGAGCCCTGCGCGCCCCGGGCTGGGAAGCCTGATGCGCCCGTCACCATCAGCAACGGTTGTGCCATGGCCTCAGGTTTCGAGCCCTGGACGTAAGCCGATGATTTTGCGGGTGAGTTATCGATGAGGCGAGAAGCCGGCCGGGCTTGGCCACGGGGCTGCGCTCGGGTGATTCACGAAATAGCGTGACCGTCACGCTATTTCGTGAACCGGTTCCATCGAAGCCCGCGCCACGGCGGTCCCCGCCCTTACCGGGCAAAGACGTGCTACGTGGGCCGCCCGGGCAGCCACGCTCTGGAACGGGTTCGCGCAGCGCCCCGCACCCACCGTTCTTGATACTTTGGCGTCGAGGCGGCCCGTCCGGCCTCCGTTATACAATGGTCACGATCAAAACATACGGAGGCGCATCCGTGGATAAGTCCGCTCAGTATCTGATCCCGCTCGTGTTGCTCGCGAGTGCCGATGCCGGTGGTGCCGAAGGCTTCCGTGCCACGGAGGTCATGAAGGGCGCCGTCACCATCCGTGGCCAGTCGATACGGTACCCGGCAACCGCGAACCCCGAGGTGACTGCGATGCTCGTCGAGCTGGCGCCGGGGGGCGCGAGCGACCGCCACCAGCATCCGATACCCCCTTATATCCAGGTCCTGCAGGGGACCCTCACGGTCGAGTTCGACGATGGCTCGCGCCAGTCTTTCGAGGCCGGTCGAGGTTTCCTCGAAGCCGTCGACACCTGGCACACGGCGAGGAATCTGGGCGAGGACCCGGTGAAGTTCCTGGTGGTGTTCATGGGCGAGCAGGGCAAGTCGAACTTTATGAGGTAATGAGCCTGTGAGCCTGGCGCATCGGTGCGTCGCCGAGCCGCTTTCCGATCCAGCAACGCCATGGCGCCGCTCCTGCGGTACCCCGTCCGGATCCCCTTGTGTCCCGCCCTCAGAGGTTGTGAAAAAATCTACTGCGCTCGGGATCTCGCGTTCCGGCGGTGCTCGGAATCCTCATGTATTTCAACATACACTCCGGTTCCTGCGCTCCGGCGGAACGCGACCTCCCTTCGCTCGCGACGGTTTTTTCACAACCTCTCACTTGAACCGAAGCTTCACGTTGGCGGCCCGCAGGTACTCGGCCTCCTCGCTGAGATCGGCTTCGGTCAAGGGGTGTTCGAGAAGCCACTCCGGCGAAAAGCGCAGCTTGATCGACGCCTCGTCGCCTGCCAGCGCGATCGCCGGTAACTCGGTCTCGGAGCGGCTGCGATGCAGGAGTACCGCGACGCGCAACAGGATGCAGAGATACAGCGCCTGCCGCCTCAGCGGTTCCGGCAACCCTTCGAAGTCTGCCAGCGACAGTTTGCGCCTGTGGCCGCGGATGAGGACCGCGAGCAGCGCCTGTTCGCCCTGGGAGAAACCCGGCATGTCCAGATTAGTGATTAGATAGGCCCCGTGCTTTTGGTAGTGGCTGTGCGAGATGGAAAGGCCGATCTCATGGAGGCGGGCGGCCCAGCAGAGCCACTGCGCGTGCTCCGAGCCGCCCAATCCCCACGCGCTGGGCGCCTGGTCGAAGAGAGCGAGGGCCGCCCCCGCTACCCGGCCTGTCTGCGCGGCATCGATGCGGTAGCGCCGGGTGAGGCCCTCGACCGTGGTCTCGCGCACATCCTCGTGGTGGATGCGTCCCAAGAGGTCGTAGAGGAGTCCCTCCCGCAGGGCGCCGCTCGACGCCCGCATGTGCTCTATCCCGAGTGCTTCGAAGATAGCGCCGAGGATCGCGACCCCGCCCGGAAACACCGGGGCTCGTTCCGCTTCCAGGCCATCGAGCTCCAAGTTCTGGATATACGTGGCGCCGATCAAGGCCTTACGTAGCCTGCGTAGCGCCGCGAGCGTGATCCCGTCCTGGCACCAGCCTTGTTGCTCGACGATGTGCTGGACCGCCAGGATGGTCCCCGAGGCACCGATCGGCGAGTCCCAGCCGATGCGGCGATACTCGGTCGACATCGGTTCGAGCTCCTGAAGCGCCGCGATCTCGGCAGCGCGCATCCGCAGGGCATCGATGCTCCCGGCGCCGAAAAACCGCCGGCTCATCTCGACACAGCCGATGTGCAGGCTGTCCATGCGCTCCGGCCAGAATTGCCGGCCCAGGATCAGCTCCGTGCTCCCGCCCCCGATGTCCACGACCAGACGCCGCTCGCCGTTGCCCTCGATACTGTGCGAGACCCCGAGATAGATGAGCCGCGCCTCCTCGCGCCCAGCGATGATATCGATAGAATGGCCGAGCGCGGGCCGCGCGCGCGCCAGGAATTCGCCGCGGTTCTTGGCCTTGCGCAGCGTGTTCGTACCTACCGCACGGACCTTGTGGGCGGGGACGTCCCGCAGGCGCTCGCCGAAACGCTTGAGGGTGTCGACGGCGTGCTCCATCACGGGCCCGGACAGCCGGTTGCCTTCATCGAGCCCGGCCGCGAGGCGCACCATCTCCTTCATCCGATCGACCACCTGGATGCGCCCATCCACGACCTGAGCCGCGATCAGGTGGAAGCTGTTGGACCCGAGGTCCACGGCCGCCAGGCTCTGCGAGGCGTTGTCGCTCATGTCATGCCGTCTCTACCCACCCTGCCGTGGTGCGACCCATGCGGATCCCGAGGGTGTGGGTTCGCGGTATACTCGTTCACCATGACGTCGTAGTGAAAACCGGGTGCAACTCCCGGGGAAGGTGGCCCATGGCAGTCGGCGAAGTGAAAGACATCCGTGCGCTCGAGGCCGCCGGGATCCTGCGCCAGGACCCGAACGCGGTGCTCATCGACGTGCGTACGACCATGGAGTTCGAGTATGTGGGCCACCCGGTAGGCGCCCTGCACATTCCCTGGATGGAGGCCCCCGAATGGCGTGTTGTGCCCGAATTCGCGGAGCGCGTGCGCGCCGTACTGGGCGAGCGCGGGCGAGCCGAAGACACGAGCGTTCTCACCCTGTGCCGCAGCGGCAAGCGCTCGCGCGCCGCGGCCGAGTGTCTCGCAGGGGCCGGGTTCACGCACGTGTACAACGTCTCGGACGGCTTCGAAGGCGATCCGGACGGCCAGAAACACCGCAGCAGCATCAACGGCTGGCGCCATCAGGGATTGCCCTGGGAGCAGGGCTGAAGACGGGAACGCGCGCAACGGATCTACTCCCCAACTGATCGGTTCGATGTGCGAGCTTCTGGGCATGAGCGCCAACGTCCCGACCGATCTGTGTTTCAGTTTGCGCGGGCTGGTGCGCCGCGGCGGCGAAACGGGGCCGCATCGTGACGGTTGGGGCATCGGCCTCTACGCCGGCCGCGGCTGCCGCCTGTTTCACGATCCGCGGCCCAGCGTCGTCTCCGAGGTGGCCAAGCTCATCCAGGGCCAGGCCATCAAGAGCCACATCATCATCAGCCATATCCGCAAGGCCACGCACGGCCGCGTGTGCCTGGAAAACACCCACCCCTTCGCCCGTGAGCTGTGGGGCTCCACCTGGCTCTTCGCCCACAACGGCGGGCTCAAGGGCAGCAAGGCGCTCGCCCTTGAGCAGTACCGGCCGATCGGCACCACCGATAGCGAACGCGCATTCTGTTGGATGCTGGGGCGGATCCGCGCGCGCTATCCCGAGCGTCCCCGCCGTGCAGAGCCGCTATGGCGCCTCATCGCGTCCCTCGGCCGGGAGCTGGAGGCGCTCGGCACCTGCAATTTTCTCATGAGCGACTCCCGCTGTCTGTACGCCTACTGCAGCAGCACACTCCATTGGATCACGCGGCGGGCGCCGTTCGGGGAGGCGCATTCGATCGACACCGGCGAGATCGTTGACTTCTGCCGCGAAACGACGGCACAGGATGTGGTGACCGTCATCGCCTCGAAGCCCCTGACCGACAACGAGCGCTGGCATCCCATTCCGCGCGCTTCCTTTCAGGTGTTCGTGGAGGGCATCCCGCTGCTCGGGCAATGACGACGAAGTGGATTGGCGATGGGAGGTTTGACGATGGACAGTAACGCCTTTCGCATCGAGCGCGACAGCATGGGCGAGGTCCGGGTACCGGCGACGGCGCTCTACGGGGCCCAGACGCAGCGGGCGATCGATAACTTCCCGGTGAGCGGACTTCGGATGCCACGCGCGATCCTGCGCGCACTCGGGCTCATCAAGGCGGCGGCGGCTGAGGCGAACCGTGACCTCGGTCTCCTCGATGCGTCGCTGGCCGATGCCATCAGCGCGGCGGCGCTCGAGGTCGCGGAGGGCCGGCACGATGCCCATTTCCCGATCGATGTCTTCCAGACCGGATCGGGGACCAGCTCCAACATGAACGTCAACGAGGTGATCGCCCGCCTCGCGAGCGAGCGCCTGGTGCGGCCCGTGCACCCCAACGACCACGTCAACATGGGGCAGAGCAGCAACGACGTGATCCCCACCGCGATCCACGTGGCCGGCAGCCTGCTCACATTCGAGCACCTGCTCCCGGCCTTGACACATCTCCGGAACACCCTCTCGCGGCGCGCCGCGGAGCTGTCTGCGGTCGTCAAGACGGGGCGCACCCACTTGATGGATGCCATGCCGCTGACACTCGGCCAGGAGCTGTCCGGATGGGCCGCCCAGATCGATCTGGGTGGCCAGCGCATCGAATCGGCCCTGGCGCGGCTCAGCGAGCTGACGCTCGGCGGATCGGCGATCGGCACCGGCATCAACGCCCACCCCGAGCTCGGCCCGCGGGTCGCGGCGATCCTGGCGGATCGGACCAGGGTGGGCTTCAGGAGCAAGGACAGCTACTTCGAAGGCATGAGCGCCCAGGATGCGGCGGTCGAGATGAGCGGGCAGCTCAAGACCGTGGCCGTCGGCCTCATGAAGATCGCCAACGATCTCCGGTGGATGAACAGCGGCCCGCTGGCGGGGCTCGGCGAGATCGCCTTGCCCGATCTGCAGCCGGGCTCCAGCATCATGCCCGGCAAGGTCAACCCCGTGATCCCAGAGGCCGTGTGCATGGTGTGCGCACAGGTGATCGGCAACGACCTCACCATCACCCTGGGAGGCCAGTCCGGCAATTTCCAGTTGAATGTGATGCTGCCGGTCATCGCCTACGACCTCTGCCAAAGCCTCGAGATCCTCGGCAACGCCGCGCGCCTCCTGGCCGATCGGGCCATCGCGGGATTCCGCGTGAACCAGGAGGTGCTCACTCGGGCGCTGGAACGCAATCCCATCCTGGTAACCGCGCTGAACGCCGTCATCGGCTACGAGAAGGGCGCCGAGATCGCGAAGAAGGCCTACAAGGAGGGCCGCCCGGTGCGCGACGTCGCCCGCGAGCTGACCGGCCTATCCGAGGCGGAGCTGGCCCGTCTCCTAGACCCTGCGGAGCTGACCAAGGGGGGGATACGGGAGGACCCGTAATTTCATCAAGCTTCGCCGCGTGTTACCTTTCAAGCACCCTCCACTTGCGCAATGCCGGCAGGCCGCGCTCGCCGAGGGGGCTCACCGCCGTTATCCTGAGCCTGTGCTTGCCTGGACGCACCCTGGCCAAGAACGGCGAGGCGCACGGTCTTTCGCGTCTGTGGTCGAACCGGCAGCGGAACGTCGCGCCGGGCTCGCTGGCCACGAACTCGAACCTGGCCTTTCTCTTGGTGGTCACCTTCTTCGGCCCCTGCGTGATCATCGTCAGGGTGACGGGTCTGGCGCCGGACCCGATCACGTCAATCCCGGTCTCACGGAGGATGAAGTCTCCGATGATCGAACGCAATGTTTCGTCGGCGAGGCGCCCGTAGACCCCCGGGAACTCCGGCCGCGCGCAGCCGATGCCGAAGCTCGTGTCGCCCACGAGCCGGAAACCGCCACCGGACACCGGGACGACCATGGGGCCGCCGCTGTCGCCCTGGCAGGCATCGACGCCGCCTCTGACCCGGCCGGCGCACAGCATCGTGTCGGGGCGAACGGTGGTGCCGACCGCGGCGTAACTGTCGCCACAGGCCAAGTCGTCCGCGATTGCCACGCTCCCGACCCGCAGGGCATCTGGAAATGCGCCCGCACCCTCGGCGGTGTCGCCCCAGCCGGTGACGAAGGCAGGCTACCCGGCCGCCCAGGTGGCACGCTCGTCCGGCCCCGCGATCTGGATCGTGGGTGAAACCGATGGGACGCTGAGCCTCACGATCACAAAGTCGAACGCGAACTCGTTGGGATTGAAAAGCGGATTGCCGAGCGCATCGACCGGAACGAAGTAGGTGTCGAAATCGATCTCCTGGCCCGCGCTGCTGGACAGGTTCGTGCGCCCGGTGATCACCGAGTACTGATCGGGAGAGGTGAAACCACCGTCCCGGTAGAAACAGTAGGCGGCGGTGACCACGAGGGTCGGCGTGAGGAGCGTGCCGCCGCAGAACTGGCGCTGGAAGCCGTTGCCGGAGGCGACCGATGGCCGGAAGGCGATCGCCGTCTGCCACGGCCATCGCGTGATCCTCGTCTTCGTGCCGCCGACGATGCGGCTGGCACGCGTCACCGGGGCGTGGGCCTCCGGGTCCGATGCGTCTCGCGAAGAGGCGAGGCCATCGACGCTCTGCAATAAGACGCCGGGGGCGGCCTCGATGCGTTCGTATTCCGAGGCGGAGGCCGCGGGCAGGCAGAGCGCCGTGGCCATCCATGCGGCCCACAACGGGATACGGCGGAAGGGGATCGGGCGATTTTTCCGTCGCATGGTCTTGGACTTCCGTGTTTGAGGACGCTGTGGGTGTCGGCATCGCGCCACCGGTCTTAAACCGACCGGGGCTCAACGAGCCGACACGCGGGCTCCAGAGGGAGGAGAAGGATCCCTGCCCCGCACGGGGCAGGGATAGGGTGCGAGAGGGGCTTACTCCGAGGGCGTCGGTGCCCCAACGGTCATATGTTCCCGATTGATCTTGACCGTCTGTTCGCCGATCCCCTGTACGGCTACGAGCTCATCCACTGACTTGAAGGGCCCGTTCTTCTCGCGGTAGGTCACGATGGCCTCAACCTTGACAGGACCGACACCCTGAAGGCCCTGCGCCAAGGCCACTGCGTCTGCGGTATTGATATCCACCGATTCCGCGGCGAAGGTTAAGGACGAGGCGCTCAAGAGCACAGCGATAGCGAGATTCTTCCACATAAGTCTTCTCCGTGAGGTTGAAGTGTTCGACGATCTTGCACCCCGTTGATACGGGGTACGGCTTGGGAGCGGGGGCACCGTGTCTGTGCCCCGCGGACCCGGAAGGGGTTAGCGGTACTTGCCGGCGGACTTTAGCCGGTCGGCGGGTCCCATGGGCATGATGGGCCGGACGGGTCGGTGTACGGGTCCATGACAGTCCGGTGATCGAAGTGGAGGGGTGAACCGGGGTTCAGCCGCCTAGTTAGCTACGAAAAGCGTAGAGGCGTCTAACGAATAGTATCTTATCCGCCGTGCGGCAGCATGGCGGATAAGATCTGTTGAACTGAACCGCTGGATCGAAGGCTATGAGCCTTGGGGATTGTAAGGCGCCGGGCAGGGTCGCACGGCGGGTCTGG
>JACCXJ010000126.1 GCA_013697045.1 Gammaproteobacteria bacterium
CGCCCGGATCGCCGGCGCCTTGCTCGGGCGCTTGCGATGGCTGGCGGTCGGGATCCTGAGCGGCCGGGCCCGGGGGGCGTCGCGGCCGGCGCCCCTCTCTCGCGTGGCAGAGGGGAGGGGGGTTCGCACCGCTCCGCCCCGAACGGCCCGAACGCATGATGGCACCTGAAAAACTGGTGGCGACGCCTGTTCTTCGTTGTTCTTGGGTCCTTTTCTACTCCTTTTGGCGTACTGCCGACACACCACGCCCCTATCAACCGCTAGGCTTGTGGTCGGGGGCCTTCTGCTTAGTTGGTTTACTCTCAATCTTTGACCTCGGTGGTACCTGCCTCTTCCATACCTAGCCTTTTCGCCGCCGCTCGGGACACATCGATGACACGATCCTCCGCATACGGCCCCCGGTCATTGATCCGTACTTCTACTTTCTTGCCATTCTCTAGGTTTGTTACTTCGGCTTTGGTCTCCAACGGCAAACTCGGATGGGCGGCCGTCATCTATATTTTGATTGAAGGTCTCGCCATTGGCGGTCTCTTTACCGTGAAATCCCGGCCCGTACCAAGACGCCTCGCCAACCTCTTTGTGGTTCGGCTTGGCGGCGGACGTCCCCTTTTCTTGCGATGTTTGCGTGCCTTGCTCACCGGCCGCTGTCCCAGCTACGCCTACCGGCGGGAGGCAATGGCCTTCTTGCGGCTCCGAAGGATCTGTGATCATAATCATATAAGTCCCTATAAGCATGTTGATTATCGATGATGGTGGTGTGAAGACAACACCTTTCGCACCGTCAGCCATGTCTCCGGAGGCGTACTGGTACAGCCGCCCCTCTTCCCTAGTGCCTACGCCACCACGCGTTGGCACTATCCGGTTCCCTTAACCATGAGGTTGTTTTCTACATGATTTCACCCCTTTAACAAGACGGGCGATTCCCCAGCCCTGTCGATACTTGGCTTGGCATCAACGGCGCCACTCAGTGTCACGATGCGTTGCCGCAGCTACGCTGATCTCCAATACTTTCAACATCGGATCCCTCATGGTGTCGCCTTTGATTTTTGCGGTAATAGCGCATCCCCGGCTACCTGAGCGGTTCGCGAAGTCATTTCACGATCACGCTGTCTTTTTTACCGCTTGGGCCCCCTTGACCGATCGATCGCGCTAACTCCGTGACCTTGAGAACGAAGGGTAGCAATTACAACGCGAGTTGTCAACGGAGAATGCGTCCGTAATATCTCATCGTACGGGCTGGGCGGTAATTTTGCGGTGTGAAGGCGGTCCGCGCCGGCCGTGGTAAGCGATCCAGGCTGGCGTCTCACTCCCGCGCCGGCTGGATTCAAGCATTCGTTCCCAGGGACCGCTAACAACAACGCACCGACCGGTTCCCCTCGAAAGGACTCGCAGGAAACCACGGTGCAGGCAGGGATGCTCCCTGTCCAGGGATGGACCCACCTTCCGGCTACTGTCCTTCTCCCCCCACCCCGCGATCCACCGGGATCCCGCGATCCCACCCCAACCCGAGCACGTGACCGGGCGCCCGCTAGCCCCTCGACCCCGGCCGGCGGGTTCGCCTCTTGGCCCAAGAAGGGCTGTCTGGACAGATGGCGTGCCATGGCGTGCTCATTAAGGAGGCACATTCGTGCGGCTTTATGTGCGCTAGCGTACAGACGACTCTCTTTCGGTCCTGTAGCCTGCACCACTTGGAGTGCCCCGGTTGAGCCGGGGCGCGACCAGAACCAACCATTTTGAACAGGGGGACGGACAATGAACTGGGATCAAGTCAAGGGTAATTCGAAGCAGGTGAAGGGCAAGGCCCAGCAACTGTGGGGTGATTTAACCGATGGATGATCTCGACGTCATCGAAGGGAAGCGCGAGGAGCTCGTCGGCCGACTGCAGGCCAAGTATGGCTATACGAAAGAAAAGGCCGAGGAAGAGGCAGACAGCTGGGTCCGAAAGCTGTGATTGGATAGGCCTTCTGGGAGGCACCAAGGTCGATAGCGCCCTCCGAGGCCGCCGGTGCGTCCTCGGAGGGCCGTGGGGGATGGCGTGTTGCTCGAGTACAGAAGCGAAGCTTCAGATCAGATAAGAAATACGATGATCAATCGGGATATCGCCCTTAAGCAAGGCTCCTGACTCTCGATAGGCGCGAGTCGAGAAGCGGCATTCAATCAAGAGGTGGATGATGGCTATGACAACAGGTGAGACGTATCGTTGCACGAACCCGAATTGCGGGTGCGAAATGAAGGTCACGCAGGGCGCGAAGGCAGGCGGGGGCGGTGAGGCGCCTCCGCGCTGTTGTTGCGGCACGGAGATGAAAAAGGCCTCATAGAAAGGCCTCATAGTAAGGAGGAAATCATGATGACGGGCATTGGATACGTGAAACGCCTCGGGCAAGGGCTCCGCTCGATGAAGCACCCCACGCCGATGAAGTTACAGGAAGGGAAGAGGGGTTACATCCTGTTGTGGCTCCTGGGTGTGCCCATCCCGATCCTGCTCGTCAATCTTCCTCCTGCGTGGCTGCGACTGACCGAGGGGCAGGCGTTGCGACCAGGAGTAGCGGTGAGGCGATGCATGACTGAGGCTATCCCAGATAGAGATCGTTGTGCAGTGTTGATGATCAAACCAGAGATGAGTGATTGAGTGAGGTGAAAGGCGATGTCATTAGGAACGATACTGCTAATCGTGTTGATCGTGCTCTTAATCGGCGCGGTGCCAACCTGGCCGCATAGCACCGGATGGGGGTATGGCCCAAGCGGACTATTGGGCACGGTGTTGCTCATCGTGCTCATCTTATTTCTTTTAGGCAAGATCTAAGCGCAAGCGGGGCTCGAAGGCCGCTCGAGCCCACTCCGGCCTAAGCCCCTTGCCCCTCAGCGCTCGCGTTGCGACGCTCTTATGCCGCATTACCACTATCTGATCGTCGGGGGTGGAATGACCGCCGACGCCGCCATCCGCGGGATCCGTGAGGCCGACAGCTATGGCTCAATCGGGCTCGTCGGTGCGGAGATCGACCGGCCCTACAACCGCCCCCCGCTCAGCAAGGGCCTATGGAAGGGCAAAGCGATCGACAGTATCTGGCGCGGCACCGACGCCACCGACGCGGCGCTGCACCTGGGACGCACGGTCGTGCATCTGGATCCTCCGAACCGAAAGGTGATCGACGATCAGGGCGCGGAGTATACCTATGACCAGCTCTTGCTCGCGACGGGCGGCACTCCCCGCCGCTTGCCGTTTGGCGCTGACCACATACTGTATTTCCGCACCTTGCAGGATTACCTCGCGCTCCGCGGCCTGACCGAGCGTGGCCGGCGCTTTGCCGTGATTGGCGGCGGGTTTATCGGCTCGGAGATCGCGGCGGCTCTCGCCATGAACGGTAAGGAGGTTGTCCTGTTCCTCGCGGGCGAGAATATCGGTGAGGGTATCTTTCCGCCTGAGCTCGCGCGTTTTGTGACCGACTACTATCGCCAGCGAGGCGTCGAGGTGCTCGCCGATAGCACGGTCACCGGCCTGGAGACGGACGGGCAGCGGTGCATGCTCAGGACGCAGAATGGCCAAACGGTGGCGGTGGAGGGTGTGGTCGCCGGGATCGGCATCGAGCCGAACACCCGTCTGGCGGAGGCGGTGGGGCTCAAGGTGGACGACGGGATTCTCGTCGACGAGAGTCTTCGCACCAGCGCCCCGGAAATCTACGCCGCCGGCGACGTCGCCCGCTTCTATAACCCCGATCTCGACAAGTACTTGCGCGTCGAGCACGAAGACAATGCCAATACCATGGGCCGGGCGGCCGGGCGGGCGATGGCCGGGGCGTCGGACCCCTATCACCATTTGCCGTTTTTCTACTCCGATTTGTTCGACCTCGGCTACGAGGCCGTGGGCGAACTGGATCCGAGCCTCGAGCTCATGGCGGACTGGCAGGAGCAGCCCTATCGCAAGGGCGTGGTTTATTACCTGCGCGAGGGCCGCGTGCGCGGTGTGCTGCTCTGGAACCTATGGGAGCAGGTAGATGCGGCGCGGGCCCTCATCCGCGGGCCGGGCCTGTTTCGGGCCGGGGACTTGATGGGCAGGCTAGCAACTTGAATTCTCGACCCGAAATACCGGAGAACGAAAGGGGAAATGCCACGTCCCCGCGGGCCTCGTGACACTCCTCGTACTGGCACTCACTACCTTTCTTGATGGCTACCATGTCGGTTGGCGCTTCTACCTGGCTGGACTTTTCCTTTTTGTGTATACCTTCATAGCAGCGTATCTAAAAGCAGTTGTTTGGATAGTAATCCTCCTTGCAGTTCCCGTAATTATTTTCGGCCTCTACTGGGACAAACGCAGCCCACTGCCGACCCGTCCGCGGATCTAAGCAAAAAGAGCTAGGTAGAAATTGAGTCAAGGATGTACGACTGCACGTCTAACAGCCTCGATAAGCCGGGCGACGAGAAATACTTAGCAGGCAGCGCAAACGCGAGGGCGGCACTACGGCTAATCCGCCACGGTCTGTGCGCACACTTCACCGTGATTCCGCACGCAGGTGGACTGTATGAACCGAACAGAGAAAGAGACGTGAGAAGCCTCACAGTTGATCGTTTGTTTCATTTTATGACTCTGACTTCGAAGTGAGTGGAGCCGCGCCACTCGCGAAACGAGCGGCACCTTCATTTCAGTACGCGCACGCATGTGACCCTAAATAAGGAGGCCTTCCCCATGAATGTACCTATCATAAATGCACCTATCGAGCCCATCCTTGCGCTGGTGGTAGGCATATTGATCTTGCTGGTACCAAGGCTATTGAATTATTTCGTGGCCGTGTATTTGATTGCCGTCGGTATCTTGGGGCTAATGCATCGATAGCCTAACGTGAAGAGGTCGAGAGTAACGTCTCCGGCCACCTTGGCGACAGGTACGGAGCTGAGGAAGGCCAGCCAAGTCGATGCAATACAACCTTAATCTTAGGAGCTAAGCAATGATCAATAGAACCGCGTCGATAACACGCTTTGTCATAGGAATGTTATTGGTTGCCTTGATGGCAGGCTGTGCGGGCAGTGCAACCCAAGAAAGCACGGGTGAGTACATTGACGACAGTGGTATCACCGCCTCAGTGAAGTCGTTGATATACGATGATCCAATGCTCAAGGTCGGTCAGATCAGTGTTGAAAGCCACAAAGGAGTCGTGCAATTGAGCGGCTTCGTCGATTCCAGGCAGGCTGCCACCAGGGCCGGGGAATTAGCGAGATCTGTAAAAGGAGTCAAATCGATTAAGAACAGCCTAATCGTGAAATGAACTGGCTAAAAATGTACGTTGGAATGTACTTTGGTTTAGCCCTTTTTGTTAACCGTTTTTAACGGGAGCACGAATATGTCAATCGGTACAATCTTGCTTGTAATCCTGATCCTGATGCTTGTGGGACTATTGCCAACCTGGCCACATAGCCGGGCGTGGGGTTATGGACCCAGCGGCGGACTCGGGCTAGTGGTAGTCATCTTACTGATCCTGATCTTACTAGGCAAAATCTAGTCGCGAAAGACGATTGAAAATGAGCCTGTCGCAGAGAGCTATGGTGGTTGTTTTTTCGTTAGGTGTCGCTCTGACATTTGCTGGGTGCGACCAACAAAGGTCAGCGGAAAAAGCGGGCCGAAAAATGGATGAAACAGGGAAAGCGGTGGGTGAGAAAGTCGAGAAGGCCGGCGAGTACCTGGATGACGCTGCTATTACAGCCAAGATAAAGGGTGACATTTTGAATGACCCTTTGCTCAAGGTATTGCAGATCAACGTGACTACCACAAACGGCATCGTGACCCTGAGCGGCGTCGTTGATTCCAAGCAAAGTATCGACAGGGCTGTGGAAATAGCCCGCGGCGTCAAGGAGGTGAAATCGGTCGAAAACAGCCTGGTTGTTAAGGGTGCCGGATAGTGCCCAACCCGTGGTGGAGTAGGCACCTGGGAGAAGGGCGGTTCTCCCAGTACGCCTCCGTGATGTTGACGAAGGTCCTCTGCGACCTCGACTACCGGGGATTTCACCTCCCGGCCGGGACCATGGCAATGGTCTCGCCGGCCCTGTCGCACCGCCTACCAACCGTGTTCCACGACCCCGAGCGCTTCGCCCCGCCGCGCGAGGAGCACAAGCGGTCTGCCCATGCCCTGATCGGCTTTGGCGGCGGCCACCACCGCTGCCTCGGGATGCACTTCGCCTACCTCCAGATCAAGGCGCTTTGGACGGTGCTCTTGTCGCGTTTCGATCTCTGGCTCGTCTCACCGCCAGCCGCGCCGGATTACGGCAGCTGGGTCACCGGGCCGCGCCCGCCGTGTCGGGTGCGCTACCGGCGCCGTCCCCTCCCCCTTGCCGGGGGCCTGTGACGGCGAGCGTCGCCCGACACTACGACGTGGCGG
>JACCXJ010000134.1 GCA_013697045.1 Gammaproteobacteria bacterium
CACGCATGCCGGAGAAGCATAAGGCCACGCTCAAGGATACGCTCAGCGAAGAGATCGCAGCGGTGCTGGGGCAACGACCCGATCTCACCTTGGTCAAGCTCGCCGACGGGGCGAAGGACAACTGGAGTTACCTCGGTACTACGCTCCCGCAGGGCCCGGAGATCATCGATTTCTATCATGCCTGTGACCATCTGAAGAGTGCCTTCGATGCGGCCTATGGGGAGAACAGCTCGCGGTCGAAGGTCCAATTTGAGAAGTACCGCCACCTCCTGCGTGATGAAGAGGAGGGCGTCGAGAAAGTCATCCGAGCACTCTGCTATCTCAGAGACGCCCACCCGCGAAAGAAGAAACTCTCCACCGAGCTTGCTTACTTTCGCCGCTACCGCCACCGCATGCGCTATGCAAAAGCGCGAGCGCAGAACGTCCCCGTCGGTTCAGGGGTCGTGGAAGCCGCCTGCAAGACGCTCGCGACAGAGCGGATGAAGCGCTCGGGGATGCGTTGGCGCCATACCGGGGGCCAAGCCATCTTGACGCTACGCGCCTCCACCAAAGCGCACGCTTCGAGCGTGGCTGGAAGTTGTTGTCCGGGACCTACAAGCGCACCGTCGTGATCCCCGAAAACGTCGTCCTGTTCCCCAAACGACCGGTGCATTGAGGCCTCAGTATCAGAGCTACGCCCATCGTTTTCATGTCACTGCGAGGCGGCCCCCCGCCGCCGAAGCAGTCTGCCTGAACGGATTAGGAGATTGCTTCGCCGCAGGGGGCGGCTCGCAATGACATGATTGCAACAGAGCAGGCTCTGACCCGGGCCATGACCCCTTTACCCCTTTACCACCCCTTTACCCGCCTTTAGCGCCTTTAGCGCCTTTAGGGTGTAGATCAAGAGTGGAAGGACGTAAGCTGCGCCGAGCGGTGCACGAAGAGATACTCGGTGGTGGAACACAGGGTCCGGGACGCGAAGCTCCCGGTGGCGAGGACGCCCCCCGCGTGAAACATCGGTTCGGGGATCGGTTCGGGCGGCGGTCGCGCCGGGTACCCGGACCGTGGCGGCGCCTGATGGGAGCGAGGCACGGATGGCCGCCCGCGCCGGGCGAGTGGCCCCGCGCGGACTGCATCGACCTTCCCGTCCTTCGTGTGTGGCGTCCTAGCAGCTGTAGTAAAGGTCGAACTCGACCGGGCGCGTGGTCATACGCACGCGCGTGACATCTTCCATCTTGAGCTTGATGTAGGCATCGATCACATCGTCGGTGAACACGCCCCCGGCCTTGAGGAAGTGCCGGTCTCGATCCAATGCCTCCAGCGCCTGGTCGAAGGCATGGCACACCTTGGGGATCAAGGCATCCTCTTCCGGCGGGAGGTCGTATAGGTCCTTGTCCATCGGTTCGCCCGGGTGGATCTTGTTTTGAATGCCGTCCAGGCCCGCCATCAACATGGCCGCGAATGCGAGATAGGGGTTCGCGGTGGAATCCGGGAAGCGCACCTCGATGCGACGGCCTTTCGGATTCGCCACGTAGGGAATGCGGATCGAAGCCGAACGGTTACGCGCGGAGTAGGCCAACATGACCGGCGCCTCGAAGCCGGGGACCAGGCGCTT
The DNA here is from genome assembly GCA_013697045.1 of Gammaproteobacteria bacterium. Classification (GTDB taxonomy): domain Bacteria; phylum Pseudomonadota; class Gammaproteobacteria; order JACCXJ01; family JACCXJ01; genus JACCXJ01. The sequence goes on from JACCXJ010000134.1 coordinate 1,595, forward strand.
ATAGCTGTTGGTACTGGCGTTGGTGATGGCGTTCAAGGCACGGGCGTGTTTGATGATGCCGCCGATGTAGTACAGCGCGGTCTCCGAGAGCCCGCCATAGCGCTCGCCGGTAAATACGTTCGTCCCGCTTTTCCCCAGCGACTGGTGACAGTGCATGCCGTTGCCGTTGTCGCCGACCAGCGGTTTGGGCATGAACGTCGCGGTCTTGCCATAACCGTGGGCGACGTTATGGACGACGTACTTGAGGATCTGCAGTTGGTCGCCGCAGCGCACCAGGCTGTTGAACCGGGTCCCGATCTCGCACTGGCCGGCCGTGGCGACCTCGTGATGGTGCACCTCCGGCACGACGCCCATTTTCTCGAGCATCAAACACATCTGGGAGCGGATGTCCTGGAGGGAATCCACGGGCGGCACCGGAAAATAGCCGCCCTTCACGCCGGGGCGATGGCCGATATTACCGTCGGGGAATACCTTTTCAGAGTTCCACCCGGCTTCTTCGGAGTCGACCTTGCAGAACGACCCGGCCATGTCCGCGCCCCAGCGGACGTCGTCGAAAATGAAGAACTCGGGCTCCGGGCCGAAGTACGCGACGTCCCCGATCCCGGTGGATTTGAGATAGGCCTCGGCGCGTCTCGCGAGGGAGCGCGGGTCACGGCCATAGCCTTGGCCCGTGATCGGCTCGAGTACGTCACAGCGCAGGATCAGCGTCGGCTCGTCGAAGAACGGATCGATCACCGCGGTGGAGGCGTCGGGCATGAGGACCATGTCGGACTCGTTGATTCCTTTCCGACCGGCGATGGATGAACCATCGAACATCTTGCCGCTCTCGAAGGTATCCGCATCGACTTGGTGTGACGGAACCGAGACGTGCTGCTCCTTTCCCCGGGTATCGGTAAAGCGAAAATCGACGAACTTGATCCCCTCGTCTTTGATTGTTTTCAGGACATCGTCTGCGGACATGGATTCCCCTCGGGCCTGTCTGGTATTCCGGCCTGTTTAGTATCTAGTAAAAGGGCAAGTCTCAGCGTGATCCGAACAGTTTTTTGACATCGACGTGAGGGGTCTCCAGGCGCGGGCTTTGAAAGCCCGTAAGGTAATCGGCCAAGCACTCGGGATCGAAACACCCGCCGTCGAGGAAACAATCGGCGCCCATGCGTATGGGGTGATTGGCCTCGAACAGGGTCCAGTCCTCATGATGGCCGCCTTCCGATTTGTAGTCGCGCGTGGGATAGGGGATCCCGAGCGTGTTCGCTGCCTCGCGGTAGATATCGGTGCGATACGCCGCCTCGGCTATCGATTTCATATCCGGGGCCGCCCGGAGCTGATTCCAGCGCTGCATCTGGGTGATGAACCATAGGGCGTGAGAGCGCCAGGGAAAGGTCGCGGCATGGCGATAGAAGACGTTGAAATCCTTCAAGGGTCGCGGATCGTCTCCACGGGCGCACGGTACGCCGCCGCTCAAGGAGCGCGTGATCACCTCCACAGGCGCGTCCACGTGTTTCCCCCCGGCGATGAGCGCCGCCGCTTCCAGACGATTCTCCGGCAATTCGAGCCATTGCGCCGCTTCCAGCAAGGCCATCAAGAGCGCCTTGTGAGTGCTGGGGTGTCGCTCGGCCCACTCGCGGGTGACTCCGAATACCTTCTCGGGGTGATTGTTCCAGATCTCGTAGCTCGTGATCAGGATGCGGCCGAGACCGTTGTGCACGGCATGACCGCTCCAGGGCTCGCCGACGCAGAAACCGGCGATGTTCCTGGCACGCAGGTGATTGACCATCTGCGGCGGCGGCACCACCACCAGGCGCACATCCCGATCCGGGTCTATCCCCGCGGCGGCCATCCAGTAACGCAAGAGGTAATTGTGGCTGGATAGGCTATGCACGGTACCGAACGAGAGCGGTGCCTTACCGGTGCTCTTGTCGAAATCGACGATGCGTTTCAAGGCCCTGGCGGTCGTCTCCGGCTTCGCCATCGCCTCGGGATCGACCGTCAGCATGCGCTGGTAGAGGTCTTCGGAAACGGTGATGGCGTTGCCGTTGAGGTCCAAGGACAGGGCCGTGATCATCGGGTTGACACCCGGTATCAAGCCGAGGTTCGTCGCGATCGGCAGGCCGGCCAGCATCTGGGCCCCGTCCAGGAGACCGATATTCAGTTTGTCGAGGATGTTGGCCCACGAGGTCTGGCGCGATAGGGTCACGTTCAGGCCGTAACTTCGAAAATAGCCCTTCTCGCGGGCCACCACGAGCGGCGCACAGTCGGTCAAGGGGATGAAACCGAGCGTCACATCCGCCTTCCACGAGGGTTTGGCGGCCACCGGTGGTTTCACAGGCGCCTCCGCGCCGCGCGCAGCCGCGACCCGCTCCGGGCGCGCGTGATGTCGATACAGGAACGTGAGGACCTCGGCCCGATAATGGTGGTAAGAGGAGTTGTCCGCGAGCTCGACCCGATCGCGCGGTCGCAGGAGGTCGATCTCCAGGATCTCGCCGATCCGGGCCGCCGGGCCGTTGGTCATCATCACGATACGGTCGGAGAGCAGCACCGCCTCATCGACATCATGGGTCACCATGAGGACGGTGTTGTTCAAGCGCGATTGGATCTCCATCAAAGAATCCTGCATGTCCGCGCGGGTCAGCGCGTCGAGCGAGCCAAAGGGCTCGTCCATCAAGAGCACCTTGGGTTCCATGGCCAGCGCCCGCGCGATCCCGACCCGCTGTTCCATCCCCCCCGAGAGCTCGCGCGGATATTTGTCGAGCGCGTCGCCCATGTGCACGAGATCCAGGTTGTGCAGGGTCCAGTCGTGGCGTTGTCGGCGGCTCCGGGTGGCGCCGAACACCCGATCCACCGCCAGCCTGACGTTGGCGTAGACCGACATCCACGGAAACAAGGAATGACTTTGGAATACCATGGCGCGATCCGGGCCCGGGGCATCGACCTCCTTGTTCTCGAGCATCACCCCACCCGAGCGGGCCGGCACGAGACCCGCCACGACATTGAGCAGCGTGGACTTGCCGCAACCGGAATGGCCGATGATGGAGACGAACTCGCCCTGCGTGATCTTGAGATCGATATGCTCAAGGACACAGGACGGGCCCTTGCGATCGGGGAATATCACCGAGACATCCTCGATGCTGAGATAGCGATCCAACATAGGTGGCCTTTCGCGTTTTTTCCAGTGGATGGATCGGACAGGGCCCCTATTCAACGCCCCTATTCACGGGGACCCGATACCGAGGTCGATCACCATGTCGCCGTCGGCGGTCAGCACCACGCGATAGGTGGTGATCCGCCCGCCGCCCGTCAACACCTCGCCGCTCGCGAGATCGAACCTCCAAGCGTGCAGGGGACAGACGAGCGTCGTTCCGCCCAAGAGCCCGTCGGCCAACGGCCCGCCGCGGTGCGGACAGTGGGCCTGGGTTGCATAGACCCCGCCGCAGCGCGGTCGGAACACCGCGATCCGTTCATTGCCGGCCTCGAAACCGCGGCCTTCACCCACGGGTATCTGGCACAAGGGACCGAGACTCAATCGGCGGCCCCCATGTTTCGTGTCGAGATCAGCGGGCACGGGCCGCCTCTCCGCTCGCGCCTTTAGGCAATAGGGTCGCGAACTGATTGGCCGTGACCGGCCGGCCGGCTTCGAGCCACGGATCGCGGTAATCGGATATAGAGGCCTCGAGGGCTTGCTCCAGCCCGGCCGCGATCCCCTCGCGGTCCTCGACCAGGACCGCCCGCAAGCGCTCGATACCGATGCGCTCTACGAAACTGTAACTCCGCTCCAGATACCTGGCGTTTTCACGGTAATACTGGATGAAACGGCCCATCATGCGGATCACCTCGTCGTGGCTCTCGGCCACGCAGAGCACATCTCCTTTGCGCACGTGTGCGCCGGCGGCGCCGCCCACGTAGATCTCCCAGCGACCGCCCTCGACGGCGACCGCGCCGAGGTCCTTGACCATGGCCTCCGAGCAGTTGCGCGGACAGCCCGCGGTCGCGAGCTTCATCTTTCCGGGGCTTTCCAGACCCTGGAAGCGTTCCTCGATCTGGATCGCGAGCCGGGTGCTGTCGCCCAACCCGAAACGGCAGAAATCGGTGCCCACGCAGCTCTTGCAGGTGCGATAGGATTTGCCATAGGCGTGGCCCGAGGGCATGCCCAGCTCGGTCCACAGGCCGGGCAGATTGTCCTTCTCGACGCCGAGCAGATCGATGCGCTGACCGCCGGTGATCTTGACCAGCGGCACCCGATAACGCTCCGCGACCTCCGCGATGCGTTTGAGCTGGGCCGGGGTGGTGACGCCGCCCGGGATCTGCGGGATCACCGAGAAGGTGCCGTCCTTCTGGATGTTGGCGTGTACGCGTTCGTTGATGAATCGGGCGTCGCGCTCGTCCTCGTAGTCGCGGCCCCAAATGGTCCGGAGCAGCGAGGCGAGACCGGGTTTGCTCGTGGCATCCTCGACACCGCCCGTGAGCACCTCGAACACCCTCGAAACCGAGCGCAGGCTGCGCTCGCGGATCGACCTGACCAGCTCCGGGGTTGGCATCGGTATGCCGGGGACGTAATAATGGACCGAAGGGTCTTCCTCGACCTGGCCCTCACAGAACCACGCCACCAGCTCGCCCACCATGCCCTTGCAGGAGCCGCAGCCCAACCCGGCGCGGGTGGCCTCCATGACCGCACGGGCGGTGCGTGCCCCGGCCCTGACCGACCGGCCGATGTCGCCCTTGGCGACGCCGTTGCAGTTGCAGATCTGAAGCGCGTCGGCCATGTCCTGAAAGGTCGATGGCCCGCTCGGTGCGGCGATGTCGAAGAGCAACTCCCGGCGCGCCTCGGGCAATGGCAGGTCACGCTCGAAGGCTTGGGTCAGAAACGCCGCCTTGCTCATGTCCCCGAGCAGGATCGCACCCGTCAGTCTCCCCTCCCGCACGATGAGCTTCTTGTAGACACCGCGTCTGGGCTCGCTGAACTGCACGACCTCGTCGCTGGCCTCGGCCTCGACGGTGCCCATGGAGGCCAACTCCACGCCCATGACCTTGAGCTTGGTGCCGAGCTTGGAACCGTGATACGCGGCGCCGGTGTCGCGGCCGGTGATGTGATCGGCCAATACCCTGGCCTGTTCCCAAAGCGGCGCGACCAGGCCATACACGCGCCCGCGATGCTGGGCGCATTCCCCGACCACATAGATGTCGGGGTCATCGACGGAGCGCATGTGATCATCCACCACGATGGCGCGTTCCACCGTGAGCCCGGAGCGTACACCCAGCTCGCGGTTCGGGACGATGCCGGCGGCGATCACCACCATATCGCACGGGAGCGTGCCGCCGTCGGCGAAAGCCAACCCCTCCACGCGGCCCTCTCCCAGGACGGCGGTGGACTTCTTGCCGAGCTGCACGTGCACCCCCATGGCCTCCATCGTCGATTTCAGGATTGCGCCCGCCGGGGCGTCCAACTGCTGGGTCATGAGATAGGGGCCGAGCTCGATGACGTGTACCTCGCAGCTGTAACCGAGCACCCCACGGGCCGCCTCTAGGCCGAGAAGACCCCCACCGATCACCGCCGCGCGGCCGCTCGATTGGGCGGCCGCCGCGATGTGGCGGCAGTCGTCCAGGGTGCGAAACACGAAGATCCCCGGTTTGTAGCGCCCGTCGCGGCCCACCAGACCCTCGAGCGGCGGCATGAACGGGCGGCTGCCGGTCGCGATCACGAGCTGGTCGTAGTGGAGCCACAGGGCGTTGTCGCAGAAGACCGCTTTGCCCGGCCGATCTATCTCGACGATCCGCACCCCGCTGTGGAGCATGATGCCGTTCTCGGCATACCACTCGATGGGATTCAACACGATCTCGTCGGGGTCCTGCTCCCCGGTCAGCACATGGGAGAGCAGGATGCGGTTGTAATTCCCATACGGCTCGTCGCCGAACATCGCGATCGCGAACTGCTCCCCACCGCCGCGGGTCAGGATCTCCTCGACGGCCCGGGCTCCGGCCATCCCGTTGCCCACCACCACCAGACGCCGTTTACCGGACATGGCCTTGCGCGGCTCAGAGTTCCAACCAACCGATATCGATGACGACGGTGCCGTTGACGCCCTCGGGCGCCCCGACATGCACCTCGAGCTGGGTCTCCGGGGCAAGGTCCTCGACGATGGCGAGTTGGACATGCAGGCTGGCCTTGGCCCCCACCGGGAAATAGCGCAGGGGTTGGCCGCTACCGAGGAGCAAGAGGTAGATCAAGGCATCGCTGCTGTTTCCCGCGCGAAAATAGGTGAGCTGCCCGCGTTTGTGAAATGGCAGCTTGAAGCTCAACTCGGCCGCCAGCAGGGACGAATGCCGGAGCCCCCGCCCTTCGAAGCCGTAAACGCCCTGCATGAAACGCGATTGGGTATACACGTCTTTACCCCCGTGCGTGAAGGCCGCGCGGTCCGACCCCGGCACCGGATCCGCCCACTGACGGAGCGGGTCTGTCCCGTTAGGTCCCCGGCGGTTTGTAGTGGTCTGCAGGCGGGGATGCGCGGGGCCTATCCCAGCGAGCCGCATCGAATCCGCTGCAAACGCTGGGTGCCGTTCCCCGATCCAGCCTGCAGACGACCCGAGCGGCGGCGGAGTGGGACCCGCTTCCCACCCTTGTTCGGCAAGAACAAGGCCAGTGAATCAAGCCACTGATCCGCCAAGAGTCTCCGTGGCTGGCCCGGGCGCTCCGGGGATCAGAATGCACCAAGATGGCGGCCAATCCCCGACCGTGCCCCATCTTGGAGGTGGCCCGGCATAGTGACCGGTGGGACCAGGAGGGAAGGCGCCTACCAGCTTACCCGCTGATCGAACGCATATCCGCGTAGGGGCGTACAGCATCCATCCCTGGATTGGCCGGTGACATCCTGTCGCTCCGACGCTGCGCGTTCGCTCAGATTCAGTGCCTTTGCGCGGATCGAATTCCTCCTTGAGTGAGTTGTCAAGCACGTGAGTCTTCTGTCCAGGATCGGGGACTTTCCTGGCCATTCATCGGGTCGAGGCGCCAAGTTTCTGGGGGGCCAAGGGGGATTGTCGGCTCAGGGGGCTGAACCGGGTAGGAGGGGATATCGGTTGGTGATCAGACCATTTGGAGTCGAGCGAATGCCGGCACGGGGATCGGGGCGGTGCCCGGGCGGGCAAGCCAAGATGAGTGGGGATCTTGGTGATCACCGGTTGCGTGTCAATAACTTCAACCTTCCTCCTGCTGCTAGGGGGAAAGCAATTCGCTAAGTCATGCCGCCATCGGCGTTCACCTCGTCGGTCCATACCCGGAAGCTTTGCAGGGTGGTGGGGCCAAAGCTCGTGCTGATGGCAACGTCGGCTGCGTCGCGGCCCCGGGCGATCAGCACGCGGCCGATGCGCGGCCTGTTATTACGGGCATCGAAGGTGTACCAGGCTCCGCCGATGTAGGCCTCGAACCAGCCCGCGAAATCCATCGGGCCGTAGGGGGGTGGTACGCCGATATCGCCGAGATAACCGGTGCAGTAGCGCGCCGGAATGTTCATGCAGCGGCAGAAAGCGATGGCCAGATGGGCGTAGTCCCGGCAGACGCCTTTCCCCTCGTTGAAGACCTGCCAAGCCGTCTTGGTCGGGCTGGCATGCTCGTAGCCGAAAACGATGTGCTGATTCACGAAATTGCAGATTGCCTGCACCCGACCCCAACCGGCGGGTGACTGGCTGAACAGGCCCCAGGCCGTCTCGGACAGCACGTCGGTTTCGCAGTAGCGGCTGCCGAGCAGGAACAGCAGGGTTTCCTCCGGCAGGTTTTGCACCGGATGTTGTTCCGCCCAGGGCGCCACCACGTCAGGCTGGCCGGTGTCGTTCACCAGGGCGTCGGCCGAAAGCCGCAGCAGGGCCTGTGGCGCAACGATCCGGGTGCACCAGTTACCGAAGGAATCGCGATACGCCGTGAGCGGAATGGAAGGGCTGGTGTGCAGATGATCGGGCCTGACCAAGTCCGAAGCCCGCGTGTAGTGAATGCTCAGCGTCAGGATCATCGGCGTTGGCTGCGGGCAATTGTAGATCAACTCAAAACCGACTCGGATTTGCATTCTTTCGCCTCCGTGAGCGCTTCGACACTGGATGGGACATTTCGAAACGAAACTACACGACACTCGATGTCGTCATTTCCAAAGACCTTATCACGAAACATCAGCGGGGCGCTACCACAAAGCTTGCGAACGTGATTCCGGAGGCCTGGCCTGTCAGCGCGGGCTCAGCGCCGCGGCTGCCTGTCCCAGCAGGCGCGCGAGGCGTGCCGCCCAGGCTGCCTGTCCCGCCGCGGTGGCAATCAGGTCTTGCCGGATTTCCAATTCAACGTGCGGGATCGCGCGGCGCTCACCGTGCACCAGAACGGTGTAGTCGGTGTCGTCGCTGATCGAATAAGGTTCGTTGTCGCCGACCATCCATCCGCCCTCGTCGGCACGCAGCAGGCCCAATAGCAAGCGGCTGAGCCGTGCGTCGCGGTGATACAGCACGCCGGCGTGCCAGGGCCGATCCACGCCCATGAAGCGCGGCGTGAAACTGTGCAGCGCCACCAACAACGTTAGCTGTCCCGCCTGTTGCCGTACGTCGATCTCGCGGCCGATGCGGTGGTGGTAAGGATGGAAGATTTCTCGCTCCCGCGCTTGCGCCGCGGCTCGCGACAAATGTTCGTTGCCGGGGATCGGCGTTCGCTCGCTCCACGTCACGATGGATTCCGGCGTTCCCGGTGGGCGGTTGCAGTCAATCACCAGCCGCGAGTAGGTCTGAGTGATCAGGAAGGCATCGAGCCGCTCGGCCAGTTGTTCGGCCAGGCCAGAAACGCCGATGTCCCAGGCGATATGGCTCGCGAGCGCCTGGTCCGAAAGTCCGAGCGATCCCAGCGTCCGCGGAAGCCACCGGCCAGCGTGATCGGCCGTGAGGAACCAGGGTGAAGGCCCGACAGGCGGCCGGACCTGAAAGACCGGCGGATCCTGCACTGCAAGCAGGCTGATGCGGCGCTTCGTTTGTTCCAGCGACACGATCGCTCGATAGGGCTGTGGACGCTCGGCCGTCGGCATGTCTCATGGTATCACAAAGTTAATGGGTAACTATTCAGCGCCTTCAGCCAGAGAGGATAGGCTCAGGAGGCTCGCCTTTGAAGGTGAGCACGAGGGACTCGAAGAGATCGCGGCTTTGTTTGCGTAGGGTGGCGAGGTAGCGTAGGAGCGGATGGTACAGAAAGTGGCCGCCTTCTGGGGTGCGAAAGGCGCCGGAGACCTTCTGTTTCAGTTTCGGCATACGGATGTCGCGCTCGGCTTGATTGTTGTCGAAGGGCACGCGCGGGATCGGTGAGGAATCGCAGGACCTCTTCGGCATGGTCGTGCAGGCGGCGGCCGGCTGATCTTCTGCGTCGGATCCTCGATCATCTCCTTCCACTGCGCGATCCAACCGACGGTGCGGGCGACCGCGAACAGGACGGTGAACATGCCGGTCGGCAGTCCCATGGCCCTCAAGATGATCCCGGAATAAAAATCCACGTTGGGGAACAGCTTGCGCTCGATGAAATACTCGTCCTCGAGCGCGATGCGTTCGAGCTCCAGTGCGATCTCGAGGAGTGGCTCGTGGGCCACGCCCAGCTCTTGCAGGACCTCATGGCAGGACGCACGCAAAACCGCGGCGCGGGGGTCGTAGTTCTTGTAGACGCGGTGGCCGAAGCCCATGAGCTTGAAAGGGTCGGCCTTGTCCTTGGCGCGTTTGATGAACTCGGGGATGCGCGCCTTGGTCCCGATCTCCGTGAGCATCTTGAGCACCGCTTCGTTGGCGCCACCGTGGGCCGGCCCCCATAGCGAAGCGATCCCGGCGGCGATGCAGGCGAACGGATTGGCCCCGCTCGAGCCGGCGGTCCTGACCGTCGAGGTCGAGGCGTTCTGCTCGTGATCGGCGTGCAGGATGAAGATGCGCTCCATGGCTCGCACTTGCGCGGGGCTCGCGCGGTAGGTCTCGCATGGCACCGCGAACATCATGTGCAGGAAGTTCTCGACAAAACCCAGGTCATTGCGCGGATACATGAAGGGCTGGCCGACCGAATACTTGTAAGCCATGGCGGCGATGGTCGGCACCTTGGCGATGAGCCGGTGCGAGGCGATGAGGCGTTGCTCGGGGTCCTCGATGTCGGTGCTGTCGTGATAAAAGGCGCTCATGGCGCCGACCACCCCGCACATCACGGCCATGGGATGCGCATCGCGGCGAAATCCCCGATAAAAGGTGAGCATCTGCTCGTGCAACATGGTGTGATGGGTGATGGTGCGCTCGAACTCGACCTTTTGCGCGGCGTTCGGCAGCTCCCCGTAGAGCAGGAGGTAACACACCTCCAGGAACCCGGCCTGCTCCGCCAACTCCTCGATGGCATAGCCGCGATAGAACAGCTCGCCCTTGTCGCCGTCGATGTAGGTGATCTTGGACTCGCAGCTCGCGGTGGAGGTGAAACCAGGATCGAAGGTGAAATACCCGGTCTCTTGATAGAGCTTGCGGATGTCGATGACGTTCGGCCCAAGGCTGCCCTGGTAGAGCGGCAGCTGGACGGGCCGTTCTCTGGCCTCTTCGCTGAGGCTCACGGCCCCGGCGGTCTTGGGTGATGATTCGTTAGCCATGGGTTACCTCCACTCGAAAAGGGATGTTGCGACGCACCAGGTTGCCGTAGTATATA
>JACCXJ010000156.1 GCA_013697045.1 Gammaproteobacteria bacterium
CAAGATCACAGACGCGCAACTGGCCTCGCTCAATCTCAAGCCGGACAACTTTCATGGCGACTGGAACTACACGGTCCTGCCGACGCGAAGGACAACTTAGTCATGTTATTTGTGCGCGACGCCTAACAGGGCGAGAATTAAGAGGCTCAGTTGATACTTTCTCATAGCTTTGTCTCCTCTTTAGCAGATGTATTGCGGAAACGAGTGGTGTTATTATGCTAGATCTGAGCTGCCACATTTAATGTGCGCCAACCGTAATATGCCGCCAACGCTCCGTTTGAGAGGCGCGGCGGCACCGTGCCTTGGGGAAAAAAGTCTCCCCACCGATGTCGGCGGTAATTTCTTGGACGATGGCCGCAAGATGCTGAGCCAGCCGTCGCGCGGAACCAGACGGAGGCGCGATCGAGCCATCCGGCTTGAGGACATGCCGCAGGTCAGTGATGTTGGTATTTGACACGACCTTCAGCCGTCCGCACTGACCCGATCGCCAAAGACGGCTCGAAGGGCGGTTCGGCTCTCTCGCGGACTTTCCCCGGCATAGGAGAAATCATGCCCCTTTAGCATTTCTTTTTCATCATAACGAATCTCCTGCAACGATCCGGCCTGCTACGTTCAGTCGCTCCCGCGAAGCCAGGCCGGAGTGTCTCGTTGGCCGTGCAGAACGCGCCAGACATCGATGTGGTCATCCCGCTCGACATAGAACACCAGGTAGGGATAACGCTTGACCGGCCAGCATCGAAGGCCTGGCAGGTCCAACTCTTGGGCATAGCGCGGCGAGCCGGTGGCGGGATGACGTCCTATGTACCGGAAGGCCTGCTCGATCGCATCGACAAACGCCAATGCGGCCCGCTCGGCCCCCTCGTTCAGGTAATAGTCGACGGCTTCTTGAATGTCCCGATCTGCCTGGGTACGCGGAATGACGCGCTTATGCTTCACCCTTGAGCACGCTTACGGACGCGGCCACGCAAGCTGTCGAAGTAGGCTTCATCGGCCGGGCCGCCCGGCTGGGTAGCGGCGCCTTCCAGCAACAGCTCGCGCAAGCGCATGCGATCCTGATCCTTGCGGATCAGCTCACGCACGTACTCGCTGCCCGTGCCATAGCCGCGCTGCGCCACTTGCTCATCCACAAAGGCCTTGAGCGAATCGGGAAGGGAAATGTTCATCGAGCTCATGGCATGATAGTAGGTGTTTTGGCAAAATTTGGCAACGTTTCCATGTTGAGACCTCTGCCACGGTACCTTCTGCCATTGCGACCCCAGACCGGACCCGGGTGCTGGTGCGGTTCGGGGCCATGAGCTCATCGGGCGAGGGCTTCGGCGGGACCTGCCTTTACGCGTGCCGGGACGGGCAATGGGGGGCTTACCGGATCAGGCCGAGCGCGAGCCGGGACATGGCGAGCGCCGAGGCCTGGTTGGTGAAGCGGGATTGGAAGGAGTGGAGGTGGTGAAAATGGCCGTAGACGTAGGGCTCCACGGGTTCGATCGAGTCCATCGCCGGGCCGAAACCCTGCGGTCGGCCTGGGTCACTGCTGGCCGTGCAATATCCGTGTACCGCTAATCCTCTGGCGATACGTGTGAGAAATCCCATAGCGTCCCCTCCCAATTCCGGATGCGGCCATTGTCACCACACTGCGGACAGCACCAGACGATCTCCCCTGTGTCAGGGTCCAGCAGCGATTCGATTTCACCCGGGCATCGCTTACGATTCGGTTTCCGACGGCACCGTGCCTTGGGAAAAAAAGTCTCCCCACCGATGTCGGCGGTAATTTCTTGGACGATGGCCGCAAGATGCTGAGCCAGCCGTCGCGCGGAACCAGACGGAGGCGCAATCGAGCCATCCGGCTTGAGGACATGCCGCAGGTCAGCGATGTGGAGCTTTGAGGGACGAGCCAAGAAGGAACGGAGCGTCGTCGAAGAACTCAAGAAACAAATCGAGTGAACACCGGCGACAGTGTTATGGCGACGACACCACCCATTGCCGTACCGGGATCTGCGTAAACACGGGGTTTGCTGGCCGCGAGCGGCGCATCCCTGCGACTAGCAATTATCTCTCCGCTATTGCGCGATGGGCGTGATCTGGTTGGCAACGATCTGCCAGCGCTCCTGCATCTTCACCCAGACATTGATGAAACGGTATGGCCCGCTGCTTTCCTTGCCGCTATAGATGACCTTCAGCACGACACGGCCGGTGACCACCGCTGTGTTCCCGAAGACCCGGATCTCTTCGTCCTCGCGGCGGATGGAGTCGAATTGGGTCGCGCCGCTCTCGATGTTCTCCATGCGCTCCTTCTTGGTGAGGAATTCGCCACGGCCATTGGTGAAGGTGTAGCCCTCGGCCCAGATTTTGTCGAGCGCCGCCAGGTCGCGCTTGGTCAGCGCTTCGGTGTACTCGCGGAACCGGTCTTTCAAGGTCTGCTGCATGTCAGCAGTAGCGGCCGGTTTGGCCACCGGGGAGGGCTTCGTCGCCTCCATCGGCTGCGCGGCCAGGGGCAGCGCGGCACAGACCAGCACTACGGTGCACAGAATTCGTCTCATGGTTGTTTCCTCGCAGGAGAATTCAAGCGTAAAAGGATAGGACTTTCAACCCGATTTCACAACGGGAAATGGTGGGCTGATGCGGGGGGGTCCGTCCGGTAGGGAAGCTCGCATCCTCGCGTGGGGTCCGCAGGTCCTGGTGGACGACGGCGATGGGCCACGGCATACTCGAAGCCGCCGCTCGTTGCGAACACGTTCGGCGTCGAGCGGTGAGGCATCCGGCCCGCGACCAAGGGCCTCGGAGACCCTAGACCGATCGAGCTGTCGCCGGCCGGGGTCTGGCCCCGCGTTAGCGAGAAGCCCCTGAAAGCCTGCCGGGCGGTACCGGCGAGCGAGAAGGACATGAGCGACTGGTTGCACAACCTTCCGGTAGCGTGGATGGCGCTCTTGGTCTTCGTGGCTACGTACCTAGTCGCGGGCGGCATCTACGGGGTCGTCATGGCACTCGCGGGCGGCGAGCGGGTGCGCACGTTCAAGGCCATGTCGCCTGGCATGCTGCCCCCGCTGGGCATCATCTTCGGCCTGTTCGTCGCGTTTCTCGCCGTCCAGGTCTGGAGCGATTTCGATCGGGCCCAAACGGCGGTCAACCGCGAGGCCAGTGCGCTACGCGCCGTCGTCCTCCTGATCGCCAGCTTCCCGGGAGAGCCCGAAACGCACATGCGCGCCCTCGTCCGTCGGCACATCGAAGAAGCCGCGATGCAGGAATGGCCGGCCATGTCTCGGCAACGCGCCACGTTGACGATGATCCCAGCCCCCTTGGCCGAGGCGCTGCAGTTAACCCTCGCGCTGACGCCTCGAGGCGATGGGCAGGTGGCCGCGCAGCGAGAGATCATCGCCTCGCTGCAAAACGCACTCGATGCGCGTCGGCAGCGCATTATTGTCAGCGGATCGACGGTCAACTGGGTCAAATGGACAGCCGTGCTCCTGCAGGCCACCTGCACCTTGCTCGCGATCGCCATGGTCCACAGTGACAACCGAGCCACCGCAGCCATCGCGATGGGCCTCTTTGCAACCGGGGTGGCCGTTTCCGTGGTGTTGATTGCCTCCCACAACGCACCTTTCACCGGGGACATCTCCGTCGGGCCCGACCTGCTGCTGCAGGTCATGCCGGAGGGGCGCATACCGGCGTCCAGCCCTAGAGACTAACCGGGCCCGGGTGACAAGGTTTACAACGCGAATCGTGCGGTCTCTGGTAGCATGGTGCTGAACCTACGATGAAAACAAGGTGTAGCCTATGTACACCCGGCGTTCAGTTCCTGCGAGGGCTCGGGTTGGCCACGGCGGCCGTCGCGATCCACTCACCTGTGGACGTCTTGGCTGGGATCCGCCACCCCACTCCGCGCTTTAAGATCATCGTCATCGGGGCCGGGCTTGCCGGCTTATGCGCCGCTTACGAACTGGACGCGCGTGGGCATGAGGTCGTCGTCCTGGAAGCACATCCGAGGCGTATCGGTGGGCGCGTGTACACGCAGCGATTTGGGGCGGGCCTATATGGGGAGCTCGGCGCCATGCGTATCCCCCCGCAGCGCGAGCGCCATCTACAGGGATCGTAAGACCCGCGCTTATTCCAAGGAATCAGCGGATGCCGTCGTTTGCGCCGTTCCACTCGGTGTCCTTAGTCATATTGAGACCGTGTCCGAGCTGTCCGGAGGGAAGCGACGCGCCATACGCCAGATCACCTATGATTCCGCAACCAAAGTGTTGGCACTGACACGCCGACGCTTTTGGGAGATGGAGGACGGTATCTACGGCGGGGGCACCTACACGGATCTGCCCATCGGGATGAGCTACTACCCCTCGGATAACGCCGATGGGCACGACCGTAGTATCTCGCGTGGACGCGGTGTTCTACTGGCTTCCTATACCTGGGGCCAACCCGCCCGCAGGCTTGCGGCGCTATCAACCACACAACGTTCGGATCTTGTGATCCGTAACGTTGCGCGGGTGCATCCCCAGATCCTCGAGGCACGGATGGTCGATCAGGTCGTGAGCTGGTGTTGGGACAAAGACCCTTACAGTCAAGGGGCATTTTGCTAGTTCTCGGCGGGGCAATACGAGGCACTATACCGGTATCTGATCGAGCCGGAAAATCGGGTTTTCTTTGCGGGGGAACATGCTTCCCTCACCCACACTGGACGCAAGGAGCACTCGAATCGGCCTTGCGGGCCGTGGCGCAAATGCTGAGCGCGCAAGCCGTAGCTGGCGAACGCTAATGCCGAAGCCCACGGCTGGGCCTCGCGGGAAATACGAACGACCACCATCTCGGTAATGGCTCGGTCTTGAAGTGTTGTCAGGCCACAAGTTGACTTGCAGCAGGATCGCCGGGAAGTGTGCCGGTAGAACGTGTCGTGAGTTGGGTGACAAATCGAAGATCGTAATCGCCGAATACAAAGACGGGCGCCTTTAAGTGAGTCGAGGTTGAGGGTAAGAGTTAGGCTTCAAGCGCCGGCTTCTCAAATTTCCCATACCGCAACGCCAGCGTCGGCAGCACCAGCAGGTTCAGGACAGTCGAAGTCAGCAGGCCACCCAGAATGACGATGGCCATCGGTCCTTCGATTTCGTGTCCGGCCTCCGCGCTGCCAATGGCAATCGGCAAAAGCGCCAGCGCCACCAACAGCGCGGTCATCAAAATCGGCAGCAACCGCTCGGTGGCGCCACGAACGGCCGCGTCGAGCCCCCATTCCATTCCCTCTT
>JACCXJ010000163.1 GCA_013697045.1 Gammaproteobacteria bacterium
GTCCGTGTAACAGTGGGCGGAAGTACAAGCTGTGTTGCGGACGATGACGCGCGCTACTTGCCTCGCGCGGCCCCGTGTCGTCGTCAGAACCGCGGAACTGTTGACGCGGTGAGCGGCCGGCGTGCCAGGTAAACGCCTAACATGGCGGTCAAGCGGGACGCTCCTATCGTCGCGCCCCTTACCTTTACGTTAGCCAGCCGAAAGGAGCAGTATCCATGGATATTTCCAACCGGGGTAAAGGGGTCGGGGTAAAGGGGTCAGAGCCCTTTATTGCACCTTTCGACCATCTTACTTACGCCGGGAGGGTGCGGTCAACGTTAGAAACAACCAGCCGGCGTTTTCCAGCGGCGCTCGGCTCCAACGCCTTCTCCTCCTGAAACTCCACGTGAAACTCGGCGCCGCACTTCTCCCTGATTCGTTGCGTATAATACTCCAGCACCCCTGCATCGAACCGGTCATCGCGAACGAACCTCACCCTGATCCCGTCCGGTGTGTCCTGCACGACCTGAAACTGGGTGAACCCGGGCCGGGAGCGCAGCAAAATTGTCCAATACGTGCCCCCGATGTGCTTGCCCGACCGGGTGGACACGACGTCCATTGATCTCCCTTCGATGCCAGCCAAAAGGGGCAGGCCACGGCCGCATTCGCATCTCGTCCGTAGGGACCATGCGGCGCGGTCCCCGATGGCATACCGGATCAATGGCATCCCGTAGTTATGCAGGCTCGTGACCAGCACGTCCCCCGTTTCGCCGCGACTGCACGGACGTCCTGAACCGTCCACGATCTCGACAAGAACGCAGTCCGAGTTGACGTGCAATCCCGCGTGCGAGGCGCACTCGTGGGCAATATCGCCGACTTCTCTACAACCGTAACGATTGAAAACCGGTGTCTCAAAGGTCTTTTCTATAAGATCCCGCTGGTGTGGCAAAAGCGTCTCCGCCGATGTGATAATCGCGCGGAGGGACTCGACCCTCGTGGCCCTCGTTCGACAATGGGTGGCGAATACCTCGAGGATACTGGGGTAGGATACCAATAAGATCGGTTGGTGCCTCGCAATAGATGATAGGTAGCTGTCCATGGCCTCTTCGGTCATATCGTAGGCACTGAGAAACAAGGAACCGGTGATCGCGCCGTGCACGCGGCCCCGAAGCGCCTCTGCCTTGCTTGCATCGACCGGCGCACCCCATAAGGACACCTCACGGCTGCTCCTCCGCCAACCCGTCCACTCCTTGTTCCTGATCACCGAGGCCTTGAGGTAAGTCGATATAGCGTCGTCCGTATAGAACTTCAGCGGCTCGCCCGTCGATCCGCTTGTGCTGTTGAGTTGCAAACGATTGCCCGCAAGCGCCGTCGTCTGCAGGCGGTCGTGGTTGCGCCGAATCGTGGCTTTGGTCAAAACCGGCAGGCACGCGAACGTCTCCGCCTGTGCCAGCTCCCGCGGATCTACCCCAAGCGCATCGATTGCATCCCGATAGTAAGGAACGTGTCCGTGGGCATGGACAAGTATGCGCCGGAGCTTCTCTTGCTGAATAGCGTCGATCGCGTTTGCAGCGAGCCACTGATTGCGGCGCAGCTCGCGCACCGCGCGGTTGACCCCGTCACGTTTCGCAAAATGATACAACGGATGCACGACGTGCGCATACGCTAGTCGGCCGAGCGTCACAGACCCCTCCTCCCGGCGAACATCGCCGCCTTATTGGCATAAGCGAGGGTGGAGTGCCACAGGCTCATCTGATGCGCGTAGACGCGAAGCAATTGGTGACGTGACCCTCCCGTACCCACGCGCCTGCCCCAAAGCCACACCTCGTTGGACGTGTTCATCCGTCGTATGCTCGTCGGGTCGGTGTTGGGTAGATTGCGTTTGGCAGACGGGTCACGCGTGCCGAGCGTCCAGGACTTATAGCCTGCGGCTAGGGCCGCCCGTCTCACCATGGCGTCGTTTCCCCCGCCCGGCCAGCACACAAAGTCCACGACCTTTGCGAGGTTGCGCTCCAGCATTCGCTTCGATGTAAGTAGCTCCGTATAGACTCGGGTCTCTCGCTCACCCTCCGTTTCGTAGCGGCCGGGAAATCCCTCACCGAGGCCGAGGTGTACCAGCACTTGGGATAACGTTGTCCGCCAACCGGGGGTCTCGAAAAAAGCGGCACCGCCATTCCCCGCGACGTAGCCTGCAATGTCGCCAACGCGGTTATCATCAGGAAAGAATCGCGTGCAGAGAAGCGCTTTCTCGTGCTCGAATACCGGATGGCCCCATGGCACGAACGGCTGTTGGTCCTCGACGAGGTAGAAGGGCTTTCTGTCCGGTCTGGCGTTCCACATGAGCCATGGATAGCGGGGGCGCGGGTCTGGCGCATGGAAGTCTACGATGTGCGGCGACTTGAAGTACCACGTATGTGTCAGGGCATGCGATTGGACGTCGATGAAACCGGACGATTCCATCGAACGCATCTCTGACCAGTTCAGGAAGCCCGCGATCTGCAGCTCATCCCTAGCGCATTGCCCTGTTTCGACGTCGTCCAGCGTGGGCCGCGCCGAGCTACCAGGGTCGACGAATTCCGGTGTAACGAATATAGTGGCCTTCATTCCCAAACGCTTCAGGATGGGATAAGCCAGGACCCAATTATCGAGGTAGCCGTCATCGAAGGTGATCAGGATGGAGTCGCGAGGCAGCGGCCGGGACCCCGCCATATAGTCGTAGAGATCACCCCACAATATCGTAGTGAAGCCACGTTCCTTCAGCGCGGTGAGCTTCTGCTCGAAGGACTCCACGGACTCTGACAGCATGCTCCAGATCCACGAATGGCTTTCGAGGCCAACGCTGTGGAACATTAGGACCGGAACGATCTTACTGTTTCGCAGGAGTCGCATCGGTGTGCTGGTCCAGTATGCTTTGGTACAGCTCTTGGTAGCGATCGCCGACCGATTGTATGGAAAAGTCGGCGCGGCAGCGAGCATGGGCGCTTCTGCCAAGTGCCGTTCGCCGTCCTTCATCCAGGACCAATGCCTCCATCGCCTCGGCCAGCAGAACCGGATCCCCCGGGGCAACGAGCAGGCCCTCCGATCCTGCCGCGATCGTGTCTGGGATACCCCCGACGCGGGTGGCTACGATCGGCAGTCCGAGGGCCATGGCTTCGAGCAGGGCCATAGGTTGGCCCTCGCGCAATGAGGACAGGACGAAAGTGTTGAATCGGCGCAACCACGAATGGATATCGTCCTGGAAACCGACCATATGAATGATAGAAGCGAGACGCAAAGCGGAGATCTCGGCTTCCAATCGGTTCCGCTCCGGGCCGTCGCCGACGATATAGAGCTCCACATCGTATCCCTTGTCACGCAAGAGCCCTATTGCCCTGATAAGGGTGGGGTAGTCCTTGGCCTCCACCAGGCGCCCGACCGTGCCGAACGTGTAACACCCGGCCGGCTGTGAGAAAACCGGCGTGCACATCTCGGTGCCATTGGGGATATAAATTAACTTGTTTGCCGGTACCCCATCGATATCACGCCGGGCCCGAAGGATATCCTGCGATACGCACACCCTCTTATGCGCGAGGGGCGACACGATGCGGCGTTCTATATAGTAATGCCAACGCGTCTTCCATGGGTTCTTGCCGTGCTCGCAAGTCACGATGGCGGGTACCGCGGCCAGCGTCGCGGCGAGGACGCCATAGACGTTTGGCCAGAACATATGCGTATGCACAACGTCCGGTGCGATGTCCCTCAACCTGCGAGCGAGCTTCCCGATATGATACGGGGCGTAGCGAGCCCTGAGGCCCATCCACATCACTTCGACGTCGGCGGGAAGCAGGCCCGACAGGCCGCCAGGTTCCGGTTCCCCGAGGCACACGATATAGTTCTTGGCGCGAGCCATGTGACGCGCGATATTGACGACCTGACGCTCAGCGCCACCGAAGCGCAGATGCCCGATGATATGACACACGCGCAGGGCGCGTTCAGTCCTGGGCACGGCACGCTCAGACTTTATCGGGTATAAATACATCACCTGTCCGGGCTGGGCAAACGAGATCCTTATCGAGAACCCCCATATAACAGAGCGCTATCGCATCCCAGGTATAGCGTTCCGCCCCCCGAAACGTGTACTGCTTGCGGACGAGCAGCAAGTTCGACAGGGCGTCGCGAACAGACTGCGGATCGTCGATATCGGCGATTTCTCCACAATCGACTTCCCGCATGAAATCCGCAACCGCCGAGTCCTTCGGGGCCACCGCCAGGATCGGAACACGGACACTCAGATAGTCGAATAACTTGAAGGGCAGGGCATAGCGGACGTCTCTACCGGACGGGAGGTAGAGCAGATCGGCGCCCCTCAGGTAGCGGAGGATCGTCGCGTGGTTTACCGGGTCATGCTTCACCAACACACCGGAGAGACCCAGGTCATCCATGCGCCTTTCATCATGGGCCTTCAGGCCATCCCCGAATACGTGGATGGCCACCGCGTTGGGCGCCAGTCGACCATCCGCGACCAGGGCCGCCAGCGGCTCCGCTATGAGACCAACTCGCCTCTCGCCGTACAGGGATCCGGCGTAGACGATGCTGAGTCGGCCGTCGTTGTCCGGCCGGATCGCGTCGAGGTGCATCCTGTCGTGATAGCCGTTCGCTATCAGATGCAGCCACGCCGTCGTGGTAGCGCCCCAACGCCCCTGAAAGTCCTTCCGCATGCGCTCCGTGACGAACACCGCGGCCCCGGCGCGGCGTACGACCATGCGTTCCATCCACGCATTGATACCGGAAACCCACCGGCCGGCCCGTACCCCCGTCCAATCGCGAGCGGTCCATGGGTCCCGATAGTCCAAGACCAATCTCTTGCCACTCATACGGCTCAAGAGCGCCCCTGCGATAAGCGAGGAATAGGGCGGCGCCGTCGCCACGATGAGGTCACACTTCCGGTCCTTGATGATCCGCAACCCTTCTCGAACGGCGTTCCACAACCATCCTATGTGCGGGTCAGGGAAACACAGCCAGTTCCCCAGCATGCGATTGTATAGCTTCGCAAACTTGGTTCCCTTGGGCAGTGGGTACCGGAAAAGTGGTGCGCGCCGGTAGACCGTCCCGGCAATCGGCAGCGTCCGGTCCTCGGTGCATTGCTCTTTCATGGTGAGCACGCTGACCTCGTACCCCCGCGCCTCGAAGATCTCGCAAAGGTAGGTGAATCGTTTCGCCCCCACCGCCCGGTGAGGGGCGAAATATGCCGTGACGATCAGGAGCTTGCGCTTTTCAGCCATCGAGGGAGCCCCGCCTTCCTCATTGCTCGAGACACTACCAGCTCGATCTCATCGAGCCGACAGCGGCGAACGAATACGAAATAACCCGTCAGGAAAAGTGAAGAAAACACTATCGCTCGAACGGCGTCCCCGATGGGAACCAATTCCCCGATCAGCAATATGGGCACGTTCAGCAGAACGGCCACCGCGATCGCCATGAGCTTGCTCCAGAATAACATCTGACGCACGTGAATGGAATAGACCTTGAGTATACGGCTCCCCAGATAAACCGCCAACGCCACCTCGGAAACCAATAACCCGATCGGTGCCGCCAGGAGGCCAAGGTCGTCGAACGTGGCAAAAATGAATCCGGCGTTCACGAGGATCGCCACCAGGTTGCCGATCATGAAATACCGGTTCACGTTCATCGCCCGTAGGGGGGTGGACATCTCGAAGCATTGGCGCAGCATGATCAAGAGAAAGACACGGAATATCGGAACGGCGGTGACATACTGATCCGTAAACAGCGTGGTGACAAACGTATCGGCATAAAAAAAGAACACCGTGAAGAACGGGAACACGACGAAGCAATACAGTACATTGGCCCGGTTCCAAAGGCTGAGACCGGCCATCGGGCTCCCCTGACCGCGTTGTACCATTTCGGGAAAGAGCACGTCACTGGCTGCCGAGCGCACGAGGCCCGTGATTGGGATCTGGTAGGCGCCGATCGTATAAATGGCCAGTGCGCTGGGACCGAGTGTCATGGACGTGAAAAGCTTACCGAGCTGCTGATTCAGACCGTATACCACAGTACCGGCGCCGAATGGCAGCACCAGCCGCAGATGCTCCCGGATCAGGGCCGTATCGAGGGTGACGGTGAATAGCCGTCGAGAAGAAAACCAGCAGAGCAGCGCCAGGAACTTGCACACTTCGAAGATCACGAGTGCCGTAACGATGGCTTCCACGCTGCGCGTCATGTAGCCGACGGCCATGCATACGGTAATCTTGATCGCGCTCTTCGCCGTGCTGTAGTACAGGACGTAATCGGAGCGCTTCTTGGCGAGCCAGTACGATTCTACGAAATCCAGGTTCAGGAAGAAGAAAACGTACAGCAGCAACGGCTCGGCAAAATCGAAGCTGGCCTTGGCAAAGACGATATGGCGGGTGGCGTAGATGATGCCCAAGCCCAGGGCCGAGCTCGCAAAGATGAACAGGGCGGTCTGGGTGACGTATTTCCGCTCGTTGTCCGGGTCTTTCGGGATGAAGTACAGGATGCTCGTTTTCACGGAAAAGCCCAGCACCGTCGCCAGGGCGAGGGCGTAGACGACGAACTCGCGGTACTGGCCGTAGGCGTGCTGGTCCAAGATGCGGACGAATACGATCGGGCTGACGAGCAGTATGGCGTAGTTCGCGACCCGGGCGAATGCGAGTACCAGGAACCGCGATATCGAAGAGGACACCTTGGAATTCTCCCTCAGGACAGGCATGGCACCTGCCCAAATCGGGGCGGAGCCGAGCGGCCGCTGTTTAGCAAGTTCGATACCGACTATCGAGACCGGCGTCCGCTTCATCGTTCGAGGAAGCCGTTGACGGCAGCGAGGTCGCCGGTCGTGAGGGTACCGGCGGCAAACTTCAGACGCAGCGTGTCCAACAGGTAGTTGTAGCGCGCCCGTGCGTAGTCGCGCCGCGCCCCGAACAATGCCCGCTCGGTGACGACGACATCCACGGCCGTACGCGTGCCCACCTCCAACCCGGCCTTGGTAGAGGCCACCGAGACAATGCTGGACTGCACCGCCTGCTTCAAGGCCTTGATGCGGCTGATCCCCGCCACGACGCCGAGAAAGGCCACGCGGGTCCGCCGATAGCTCTCACGGCGCGCCTGTTCCCTCCGTTCGATTGCCTGCTGATGCCGCTCCGCGGCCTCGTGGGTCCGCGAAACGACCGCGCCGCCGGAGAAGATGGGCACGGCCAGCTGGACGCCGATGGACGTTCCATCGGTTTCCACGTTGCCGAACCGGCCGCCGGTCGTGTCAAAGCCATGGCTCCCCACGAGGTCCAGGGTCGGGAAATGGCCGGCCGCCTGGCGATCGATCTCCTCGCGGGCGGTATCGACCGCCGCGCCGGCGGCGGCGACGCGGAGGTTCTGCACCAACGCCTGGTCGGCCCACGCCGCGATATCCGCGGGCTCGGGGCTCAACAGGGGGATCTGCTCCCTGAGCTCGGCGATCGCGCCCGGCTCCTGGCCGATCACCTCGTGCAAGGCCTCACGGGCATCATCGACCAGGTTCCTGGCTTCGATCTCTTGCGCCACGGACAGGTCGTAGCCGGCCTGCGCCTCCTCGACGTCGGTGATCGCGATGAGGCCGACCTCGAAGCGCTGGCGCGTCTCTTCGAGTTGTCGCCGCAGTGCCGTCAACTCGGCTCCCGCGAAGTCTAGGTTGTCCGCCGCCCCGAGGAGTGCGAAATAGCGTTCGCTCAGTCGCACTATCAACTCCTGGTAGACCGCATCGACCTCGTACTGCGCCTGGCGGATACGGCTGTCGGCTTGTTTGAGCTGGATGAAGCGATCGCGGTGATAGAGCGGTTGGGTCACGTTCAGGCTGTAACCGCCACTGGTGAAGGTAAAGTCCCCGCCCTCCCCGAAACCATCGACACCATCGACGCCCGCCGGGGCCGTCACTTCTGTCACTTGCTGAAAGTTGCGCGCGACGTTGGCCGCGATGCCGACCGAGGGCAGGAGGCCGGCGCGCGCCTGCGGGAACGCTTCGAGCGTGGCCCGGAGTCCGGCCTGGGCCCCCTTGAACACCGGATCCCGCTCGGCCGCGAGCTGAAACAGGGACAGGAGGTCGGCGGCGGAGGCGTGAAGTGGCACCAGGCTCAACAGTGCGAGCAGGACGGGCAGGCTAGCACGGCGGAGTCGGCGAGCCGCCCCCGCGCGGGTCGCCTCGCCGAGTGCGGCGTGGACCACCGGCTGACAGTCGTGGTTCACCGTTCGGCGGCGAGACCCGGCGCCACAGGGGAGGAGGTCGTCAGAACACGAATCTCTTGGGCGTCGGCGCGCCCCGCAACGGCGGCAGGTCGGTCTCGAACAGGCCCTCGCGCGCGACCTCCCGCGCGCCCACCCGCGTGACGAGCATGGCTTCCATGACCGGCGCTTGCCCGACGATGAGGAAGACGCGCCCGCAGACCGCAAGCCGTTTCTCGAAGTGATCGGTATAAAGGGGCAGAGAGCCGGTCACGGCGATGACGTCGTAGCCCCCCTCCGCCGCCGGGCGCTCGAGACCAGTGCCCACCTCGAAGCGCACATTGTCCAAGCCCTGTCGCGACACCCTGACCTTGGCGCCGGCAGAGAGCTCCGGGTGGATCTCGACCGTCGTGACCTCACGTCCAGAGCGCGCCAGTAGTGCCGTCACGTAGCCGCTGCCGGTGCCGATCTCCAGGATGCGGTCGCCGGGCTCGACGGCCAGCACCTGGAGCATACGCGCCTCGACCTTCGGCGCCATCATGACCTCGCCGAACCCGAGCGGAATGTTGGTATCCGAGAACGCCAGACTGCGGTAGCGGGGCGGCACGAAGTCTTCGCGCGGCACCGACCCCAGGAGGTCGAGGACGCGCTGATCCAGCACCTCCCAGGTCCGGATCTGCTGCTCGATCATGTTCGAGCGTGCTTGTTCGAAGTTCATCCCGAAATCTATCCAGGGGCGCTCGCCGACAGTGGCTCGACTCAACGGGGGGTACACTTGCGAGGGATCACTTGCCAAAGGGCGGCTGCATTATATAGGCTTGCACTATCTCCGGCAGCTAGGGGTGCCCTCGGGAGATACAGCGCGCGAGGGCTGAGAGCATACCCTTCGAACCTGAACCGGCCAGTACCGGCGTAGGGAAGCACCGATCACCAAGCTCCTACGCCTTGTCGTCCCAGCGAGGTGTAGCCATGGCTTCCGTCCCGAAATCCGATCCGAGGTCTCTTCTACCATTAGGCGGTCCTTCCGCCGGCAACATAGCAGAGGCGCCGGTGCCGCGGTCGTTTCCAAGCTCACGCAAGGTCTACGTCGCCGGCTCGCGCCCCGACCTGTGCGTCCCCATGCGCGAGATCCGCTTGGCCGATTCGGCATCCCGAATGGGGCCCATCGCCCACGACGCGGTGACGGTCTACGACACCTCGGGTCCGTACACCGATCCGGCGGCCCACATCGACCTCGGCGCGGGCCTGCCACCGCTACGGACCCGCTGGATCGCGGAGCGCGGAGACATCGAGGAACGGCCGGCGGACGCTTTCGGCGAGCGTTCCGATCCCGCCGCCCGCTCGCGGCTCGTGTTCGCGCGCCTGCGCCCACCGTGGCGGGCGAAGGCCGGTGCCAACGTCACCCAGATGCACTACGCCCGGCGCGGGGTCATCACACCCGAAATGGAGTTCGTGGCCATCCGGGAGAACCAGCGCCTCGATGAGGCCGAGGCGCAGCAAGGCAGCCGCAGGGACGGACCGCCCCGGGAGATCACCCCGGAGCTGGTGCGCTCGGAGGTGGCGCGCGGCCGGGCCATCCTCCCCGCCAATATCAACCACCCGGAGTCCGAACCCATGGTCATCGGGCGCAGTTTCCTGGTCAAGATCAACGCCAATATTGGGAACTCGGCGGTTACCTCGGGGGTGGAGGAGGAGGTCGAGAAGATGATCTGGGCCGCCTACTGGGGGGCCGACACGGTAATGGACCTCTCCACGGGCCGCGACATCCACGATACCCGCGAGTGGATCCTCCGCAACTGCCCGGTGCCCGTCGGCACGGTCCCGATCTATCAGGCCCTGGAAAAGGTCGGCGGGCGCGCCGAAGAGCTGTCCTGGGAGGTGTATCGCGACACCCTCATCGAGCAGGCCGAGCAGGGGGTGGACTACTTCACCGTACACGCCGGCGTGCGCCTCGCCTACATCCCCCTGACCGCGGACCGGGTCACGGGCATCGTCTCGCGCGGCGGGGCGATCATGGCCAAATGGTGCCTGGCCCACCACCGCGAGAGCTTTTTATACACCCACTTCGAGGACATCTGCGAGATCATGAAGGCCTATGACGTGGCCTTCTCGCTCGGCGACGGACTGCGGCCGGGCTCGATCGCCGACGCCAACGACGCGGCCCAGTTCGCCGAGCTCGCGACCCTGGGCGAGCTGACCGGCATCGCATGGCGTCACGACGTACAGGTCATGATAGAGGGCCCCGGCCACATCCCGATGCACCTCATCGCAGACAACGTGACGCGCGAGATGGCCGAGTGCCGGGAGGCGCCGTTCTACACCCTGGGGCCCCTGACCACCGACATCGCCCCTGGGTACGACCACATCACCTCGGCCATCGGCGCGGCGCTCATCGCCTGGCACGGCACCGCCATGCTGTGCTACGTGACCCCGAAGGAGCACCTCGGTCTGCCCGACAAGAACGATGTCCGGGAGGGCATCATCGCCTACAAGATCGCCGCCCACGCCGCCGACCTAGCCCGTCACCGTCCAGGTGTCCAGGACCGTGACAACGCGCTCAGCTACGCCCGGTACAAGTTCGATTGGGAAAAACAGTTCGCGCTCTCACTCGACCCGGAGACCGCCCGCGCCATGCACGACGAGACCTTGCCCGATGAGCACTATAAGGAAGCCGCGTTCTGCTCGATGTGCGGTCCTAAATTCTGCTCCATGAACTACTCCAGCAAAGTGGACGACTACAACAAAGAAGTGCACGGCCTGGAGAAGAAGGATTACTCGGAGCTCGTGGACCGGCTGGTTACCCTGAAGTAGATTCTGCTGTCTCAATTTTCGAGGAGCCGTTCTGCTTTCAGAACGGCTCTTTGTTTTCTCGGGACACCGTGGCACGGGTTCTGCTCAGGAGTTAAACTTCCTTACCTTTGAAAGTGCATGTTCCGGGGAACTCACCCTAAATCGTAGGAGGTAGCTCCATGATCCAGAAGAAGGCAAATATCCTCGCCAGGCTCGGGCTGGCGTTGTGCATCCTACTCGCGTCGCTAGCCGCCGTGGCGCAGTCCGTCGGCGGTATTTACGTCAACACCAATCAGGTCAACAACGAGGTCTGGTCTTACTCGCGGACGGCGAATGGCACCTTGACCCTGGTCGGCAAGTATTCCACTCAAGGCACCGGCACCGGGA
>JACCXJ010000168.1 GCA_013697045.1 Gammaproteobacteria bacterium
CCGATGCACGGCCGCAATCTCTTTCCCTCCCGGATCCCGCTCTTCCGCGAGACCGTGCTCGATTACATGGCGGCCATGACCGCCCTCGGACACCGGCTGATGGAGGGCATGGCCTTGAGCCTCGGCCTTAAGGCGTCCTACTTTGCCGATCGGTACACCAAGGACCCACTGGTCTTGTTTCGGATCTTCCACTACCCGCGAGCGACACGAGCGGCCGAGGATGAGCCGCGCTGGGGTGTCGGAGAGCATACCGATTATGGGGTCCTGACCATCCTGAAACAGGACGCTGCAGGGGGGCTGCAGGTAAAGTCCCGGTCGCGCTGGATCGCTGCGCCTCCCATTGCCGGCGCCTTCCTGTGCAACATCGGGGACATGCTGGATCGGATGACGGGTGGGAGGTATCGTTCTACGCCACACCGGGTGTCGAGTCCGACCGAACGCGACCGGCTCTCGTTTCCGTTCTTCTTCGATCCCAACTTCAATGCCGAAGTCCAGTCCATCGATCTGGGTGGAGTGGTGAGGGACGACAAGCACGAACGCTGGGATCGGGCCAGCGTACACGAGCTCTCAGGGACCTATGGTGAGTATCTGCTGGGCAAGGTATCGAAGGTCTTTCCGGAGCTGGAGCAGTCGGTATTGTGACCCGACCAACGGATCGCGCAGTGTGAGTCGCGGCGCGAAGATCATACGCTCGCTCCGGACGGGTCACGGTTTGTCGCGGTTACCCGACCTCGGCTTCGCTCGGACTTGCGTATCTGCGTTCCAGGGCTACACTGAACAAACAAGAAGGTGTGCGTCGTAGAGGCAGAGCGAATCCGAAAGCGGAGAAGAGCACTGTCCCGTCGTACACCGGTCGTGAAGCCGTGAGAGACGAGAACATGTCGGACACCGTACGAAAGGTCAATTACTACTCTATACAGATCTCCAACAAGCCCGGGGAGGCCTTCAAGGTGCTCTCGGCCCTGGCGAGCGCCGGGATCGACTTGCTCGCCTTCACCGGCTTTCCGCGCGGGCGCCGCTCCCAGATCGATGTTGTCCCCGAGGACGGGCGCAAATTCAACGCGGCGGCACGAAAGGCGGGATTCGCGTTCAACCCGAAGAAGACCGGCTTCGTCATCCAGGGTGACGACCGGCCGGGGGCGCTCGCGGACGACATGCGGGCTCTCGCTGAGGGGGGCGTGAACGTTACCGCCGTCGATGCCGTGGCTGTCGGTGACGGCCGCTACGGCGCCATTCTGTGGGTTAAACCGGAAGACGTGAAGAAGGCTGCGAGGCTGCTCCGCGCCAAGGGGAAGTGAGGCGCGGGCGGATGCGCCCATCACCGGCCGGGCAACTTGGCGCGCCGCTTGTGACACCCCGCTTCTGGAATTTCTCCGCATCGGTTTTCAACCCGAAGGCCCTTGCGCTCGAGGTAGGGTACAGCAAGGCGCGCGCACCAGCGGTAGTGCCCGATGACCCCAGCGCAGCTCGGGCATGTGCTCGAAGCTCATTCCATAAACGCCCGCCACCTCTCGATCACGCACGACGGCGTCGGGAGGTGCGGCGTGATCTATTCGTGCCGCAACGTCTCTGCGGGCTGGGAGCGCGCGGCGCGCCACGACGGATAGAGGGTCGCCAGGATCGATAGCGCGAAGGCGATGAGCCCGGTCCCCAGGATGTCGGACCAGCGCACCTCCGAAGGCAGCTCGCTCAGGTAATAGATGTCCGGCGGGAAAAGCTTGGTCTGCAATATCGCCTCGATCGTGGGCGCGATGGTCTGGATGTGAGAGGCGAGCCAGGCCCCCGAGAGCACCCCGATGAGGGTCCCGGCGAGTCCGATGACCGTGCCCTGGACCACGAAGATCGCCATCACCCCGCCGGGCGTGAATCCCAGGGTCTTCAGGATGGCGATATCGGCCTCCTTGTCCTTGACCACCATGAACAGCATTGAGACGATGTTGAAGGCGGCCACCGCGATGATCAAGGTGAGGATCACCGACATCATGGTCTTCTGGGACGCGAGCGCCCGGAAGAAATTGACATGCTGCTGGGTCCAGTCCGTGGCCCGGTAGCCCGCCGGTAGGGCGCGCAGCACTTTTTGGGCGACTCTGGGCGCGGCCATCACATCGGCGATCTTGAGCCTCAAGCCGGAACGACCGCCGGTCGAGCCGAAGGCATCCAGGGCATCCTCGAGATGGACGAGGGCGATCTTGGCATCGTACTCGTGCATGTCCATCTTGAAGATGCCGGCCACCGTGAGCTGCCGATACACCGGCAATATCGCGCCGCGCCGCTCGGGACGGACATGCGGGACGACCGCCGCGAGCTTGTCGCCGAGACCGGCGCCGAGGGCCTCCGCCAGGGCGTAGCCCAGGATGATGCCGTCCTGGCCGGGGACGAGGTCCGAGAGTCGGCCCTGCTGCATGCGTTCGGCCAGGATCGAGACCTTGGCCTCTTCCTCGGGCAGGATGCCGTCGATCAAGGCGCCTTGCACCTTCCCCGAGCGGATCAGCATCCCCTCTATCCACAGGAAGGGGGCGACCCCGACGATCTCCGGTTGCGTCGCGAGCGGATGAGCCGTCGACCGCCAATCCTGCAACGGCCCGCCATAGAGCGAGATATGCGCGGTCATGCCGAGGATGCGATCGCGCAGCGTGTGCTCGAACCCGCTCCAGATGGACAAGGCCGTGATCAGCACCATGACCCCGAGCGCCAGCCCGAGAATCGAGGTCAGGGAGATGAAGGACACGAAGTGATTGCGCCGCTTGGCGCGGGTGTAGTGCAGACCGATGTAGAGGGCGAGCGGGCGGAACATGGGTATCGCGAAGGATATCGGATCCGGGGCCAATTGCTGGTTAGCCGGCCGCGATGCCGGCCGACCGTGGCGGCGCCGGCAACTGCGCCATCAAGCTCATGAGCCGGGGGTAATCCAATGGTTTGGTCATATGCGCGTCGAAGCCGGCCTCCCGCGTGCGCCGGCGGTCCTCCTCCTGGCCCCAGCCGGTCTGCGCGACCAGCAGCATATCCGCACCCCAGGGTTGCGCTCGGATGGAACGCGCAACTTCATAGCCATCCATCCCCGGCATGCCGATATCGAGAAGCACCAGCTGCGGTAGGAAGCGTTCAGCGAGCTCCAAGGCTTGCTGTCCGCCGTACGCCGTTTCGACGTCGCAGCCCTCCAATTGCAGCGCCAACGCCAGTGTCTCCGCGGAATCTTCGTTGTCATCCACGACCAGGACGCGCCGCTGGATCACGGGTGTCTTGATGGCATCGCCGGCGGACGCCGGCGCACCTTTCACGTCCACTCGCTCGATTCGGCACGGCAGACGCACAAAGAACTCGCTGCCATGGCCGACGCCGTCGCTGTGGGCATCGACGCTGCCGCCATGCATTTCCACCAGCTTGCGCACGAGGGCAAGCCCGATCCCCAGGCCGCCGTGCGATCGATCGAGCCCCTGATCGACCTGCGTAAACAGATCGAACACCTCGGGCAGCATGTGCGGCGGGATGCCCGTGCCATTGTCTTTTACCCGGATCATGAGCTCTTCCGGGCTCCCGCCGCCGCGGCTTGCCGTTTCGATGCGCAAGGAGATCTGCCCACCGTCAGGCGTGTACTTGGCCGCGTTGTTGAGCAGATTGCCGACGATCTGGGATAGCCGGGTCAGGTCGCCATCCACGATCAGCCGCTCATCGGACATGGACACGTGCAGTCGCTGCCCGCGCGCGTCGAACAGGGGCTTGGCGGTCT
Organism: Gammaproteobacteria bacterium; assembly: GCA_013697045.1. Taxonomy (GTDB): domain Bacteria; phylum Pseudomonadota; class Gammaproteobacteria; order JACCXJ01; family JACCXJ01; genus JACCXJ01. Next base: position 3,728 of record JACCXJ010000168.1, read on the forward strand.
CGATGGCACGCGCTATGAAGGTCGCAACCTCCACGGGTTTTTTTTCGAGCTTGAATCTGCCGCCCGTGATCCGCGACACATCGAGCAGATCGTCCACCAGCCGGCTCAAGTGTTCGACCTGCCGCTCTATCACGTCCCGGCATTGGCGCAAATGGGGATCATCGAGCGGCTTCAGTCCCATGATCTGCACCGCGTTGCGGATCGGCGCCAGCGGGTTGCGCAGCTCGTGGGAGAGCATCGCCAGGAACTCGTCCTTGCGTTGATCTGCGGCCATGAGGGCGTTCTCCAGCCGCCTGCGTTCGGCAAGGTCTACTTCCAGTTGCGCCGTGCGTTCGGCCACGCGCTGCTCGAGCTCGATGTTCATGCGCTCCAGCGCTTCGGTCTTGCGATACAGATCGCAAACACCGAGACCCGTGCCCGCAACAGCTCGGGCTCCACCGGGACCGAGACATAGTCCACGGCACCCGACTGATACCCCTTGATGCGATCGAGACTGCTCGATGCGACCGCGGAGATGAAGATGATCGCCGTCTTCTGGCAGCGCGGATGCTGGCGGATAAGCGAGGCGAGCTCGAAGCCGTCGAGGGTGGGCATGCAGACGTCCACGAGCACGACGGCGATCTCCTTCTTCAGGAGATGCTGCAGGGCCTCGGCTCCAGAGTTGGCCTTGATCAGGTTCTCACCCAGATCGCCCAGTATGGCTTCGTAGGTGAGCAGTTTACCCGGCTGATCATCCACCAGGAGGATGTTGACCTTATCGTCGCCGCTTCGCATCGACGTTTCCATTATTAAATTAACGGTGCAGCCACATGCGCAGCGCCGACAGCAACTGCTCGGTGTTGACCGGCTTCGCCAAATAGTCCGAGGCGCCCGCGTCCAGGCACTTCTCGCGATCGCCCTTCATCGCCTTGGCCGTGAGCGCAATGATAGGCAGGCGCCGCAGCGACGCGTTTTTGCGGCTCACCTTCATCGTCTCATAGCCGTCCATCTCGGGCATCATGATGTCCATCAAGACGATGGCAGGATCGGCGTTCGACTCGAGCGTAGCGATCGCTTCGCGGCCGGTACTAGCCGTGAGCACCGACATGCCGCGGCGCTCGAGGACGCTGCTCAAGGCGAAGATATTGCGGATGTCGTCGTCGACCACCAGCACGGTTTTGCCATGCAGATCGTCATCCGAGACATGCAGGCGCTCCAGCATCTGCTGCTTTTCAGCCGGAAGATCGGAAATGATTCGATGCAGGAACAGCGCGGTCTCATCCAGCAACCGCTCCGGCGACTCCACGCCCTTGACCACGACGCTGCGGGCGAGCACGCGCAACTGTGCATCCTCCTCCGCCGAGAGCTGTTTGCCGGTGAAGACCACGACCGGCAGGTCAACGAGCGTCTCGTCATCGCGGATCCTCTCCAGGATCTCGAAACCCGACATGTCCGGCAGACGCAGGTCGAGCACCACGCAGTCATAAGGCTCTTCCTGCAGCGCCGCGAGCGCCTCGGCTCCTGAAGCTGCTGAATCGATGTCGATGTCGTCATGGCCGAGCAGCGCCGTGATACCGAGGCGCTCGGCGGGATTGTCTTCGACGATCAGCAAACGCTTGCGCCGCGGTGAGGCGTACTCCTTGATGCGCGAAAGCGCCGCCTCCAGGTCCTCGCTGGTGGTGGGTTTGGTGACGAATGAAAACGCCCCGCGCGCCAACCCATGCTGCCGGTCCTCATCCAGCGTGACCATCTGCACCGGAATGTGCCGGGTGGCGGGGTTTTGCTTGATCTGGCTCAAGACCGTCCAGCCCAGCATGTCAGGCAGGAACACGTCCAGCGATACCGCCGTCGGGCGGTGTTCCTGCGCCAGCGCCAGGGCCTCCGAACCGCGCATCGCCACCAACACCTTGAAGCCCTAAGCGCGGGCCACATCGACCAAGAGGCGCGCGTAGTGCGGATCGTCCTCGACGATGAGCAGCATAGGATCGTTCGCGCTGAGCGTTTCGCGGTCGTCGGGGATCTGCACCGTCGGCCGATCCACCACCACGTGCACTGCCGGCATTGCCGTGGCGATGGAAGTCACCTTGCTATCTCGAGTCACCGGCAGCGCCGCCTCTGAGGGTCCGACGTAACGTAGGGGCAGGTAGAGGATGAACGTGCTACCGACACTAGGCGTGCTGCGCAACTGGATCTCGCCGCCGAGCAGGTAGGCGAGCTCGCGGCTGATGGCGAGGCCCAAGCCCGTGCCGCCGTACTTGCGGGAGGTCGAGGCGTCGGCTTGCTGGAACGCCTCGAAGATCAGCTTTTGCTTGTCCACGGGAATGCCGATGCCGGTATCCGATACTTCGAAGCCCACCACCGTCCCGGCCGCCTGCAAGACCGGATTATCCGGATTCCGGCCGCCTTCGACACTAGTCACACTGAGCCTGACGCCGCCATGCTCGGTGAACTTGAAGGCGTTCGACAAGAGATTTTTGAGCACCTGCATGAGACGCTTGGAGTCCGTGACCATGGTCCGGCTGAGGTTCGGGTCCACCGAGATATCGAAGGACAGCCGCCGGTTTTCCGTCTCGTGCCTGAAGGTGCGCTCCACCGTGCCGAGCAGAGTCGTGAAGGCGATCTCCTCGGCCTCCACGGTAACCGTGCCGGATTCGATCTTGGAGAGATCGAGGATGTCCGTGATGAGGTTCAAGAGGTCGGTACCGCCGTGAATGGTGCGCGCGAACTCGACCTGTTTCGCGCTCAGGTTGCCATCCGGGTTATCCCCCAGTTGCTGGCCCAGGATCAGGATGCTGTTGAGCGGCGTGCGCAGCTCGTGCGACATGTTGGCCAGGAACTCGGACTTGTACTTCGAGGTCAGCGCCAGCTGCTCGGCCTTTTCCTCCAGCGCCTGCCGCGCCTGTTCGACCTCCTGATTCTTGCGTTCGACTTCCTGGTTCTGGTAGGCGAGCAATTGCGCCTTTTCCTGCAGCTCCTCGTTGGTCTGCTGCAGCTCCTGCTGGCGGCTCTGCAGTTCGTTGGCGAGCGACTGCGATTGCTTCAGCAGGTTCTCGGTCCGGCTGTTGGCCTCGATCGTATTGATGACGATGCCGATGCTTTCAGTCAACTGATCGAGGA
>JACCXJ010000169.1 GCA_013697045.1 Gammaproteobacteria bacterium
CCGGCGATCTGACGTCGCCCGGCGAAGTGGTGTCGCGGACACGCATAACGGGAATAGATTTTATTGCAAAGGGAAGAACTGTTTCACACCCATCGGAGCTTCTTATGGCGAGCACTGTGGAAGCTGCCTTTAGCAACTTCGAACGACACTACGACCATATCATTATCGACTCGCCGCCCGTCCTCGGCGTCCCGGACGCCGCTATCATCGGCCGGCTCGCCGGCGCTGCCATTATGGTGATCAAAGAGGAGATTCATACGCTGAGAGAAATAGAGCTGAGCGTGAAGCGCTTGCAGCAAGCGGGAGTGAACCCCCGTGGTTTCCTTGTCAACGACATCAGACGACGTAGCCGACGCTATCCCTATTACGAGTACGCTTATTCTCCATATTAACGATGACTCCTCAGCAGAATCGGGACTGCGGTTCGAGCAGAGAGCTCCGGACCGTGCGCTCCTCAATCGTGGCGCCGGTCATGCAGTCGCCTCAAACCGAGTCCGGGTCTAGGGACGTGATCCTCGGTCCCGAACAGATCGACGCGTTTCACCGGCACGGGTTTGTCGTTGTGCCGCAGATGTCGGACGCGGCCGAAGTCGCCAAGCTGACGGGCATATTCGACCGCATGTTTGCTGCCCAGGTCGGGCGCAGCGAGGGCGCGCAATACGATTTTGGGGCACGACGAAGATGGTGTGGACGCGTGGCTGCCCACGCTGATCAATCCGATCGACTACGAGCGTGCATTGCGGCAGCTGGTGTTTCGTTCCAACGCCCTTGCTGTTGCCCAACAGTTGCTCGGCCCCAAGGCCGTCCCCTCGTTCGAACATGTCATCCTCAAGCCGGCGCGGCAAGGAGGTGCCACGCCATGGCACCAGGACGAGGCGTATCGCGCCGATCCCAACTTCGAGTATGAGCAGCTGAGCGTCTGGATGGCGTTGAGCGAGGTGACGCTGGACAACGGCTGCATGCGGTGCATTCCGGGGTCGCACCGGCTCGGCGTGTTGCCTCACCGCTCCTTCAACAACGACCCCAAGGTGCACGCCATCGAGTGCACCGGCGGGTTCGATGCGGCAACGGTAGTCGCTTGCCCGGTGTCAGCGGCTGGCGCGATCATTCACCACGGCAGGACCGTGCACTACGCCGGACCCAACGGTTCGGACGCTCCCCGCTATGCCTACATCCTCGCCTTCGAAGTGCCCCCCAAACCGACCGCGAGCCGGCGTGATTTCTTCTGGAACCGCGAAAAGCAGACTGCCAACCGAGCGCGCAAGTCGCATTGGCGGCGCCGGGGCGGAGTGGTGATCGAGGTCTGGCGCAAGTTCCGGCGCGGGGTGTGGAGCCGTCCACTTCAGGCGGTGTTCGAGGTCAGGCGCCTGCTGCAAACTCTGTTGCGACGCTGACAGGCGGCCGCATGCTGCGGGATCATAGGGAGCTTTTGCTGAACTGGTTCCGTGCTAAAGGCCCGCTCTCAGCGGCGTGGTAGAGGGATTCAACACCAAGGCAAAACTGACTACCAGAAAAGCCTTGGTTTCCGAACCATGCGTTGGAAGTCGCTATGTATCATACACTTGGCGCTCTACCCGAACCTGAGTTCGCACACAAGTTCCGCTGAGGAGCAGGAATGCTAAGCCGGCATTCCACGAACCACGCGAACTTTCGCCAGCCCGCGCCTTCTAGGTGACAGAGCTAATATAACCCATAACCAAGAAAGGAGTTCCTTATAATATGTACCGCCGTGATCGCCAAGGTCCTCACGCATCTCGGTTTGTCCGCCCGGGCACCGCCCCGAACACCTGCGCAGGCACTCGCTCTCGTCCCACGGCCGGATCGCAGACCGAAAGCCAGGCACAGGGGCGGGGCCTGCTTGGCGCCCCGAGCATGGATACCCCCTCCCATCCGGTTCATCTCCCTGAGGAACGGGTGCAATTTCACGAAGCTCGGCTGCTCTGTCGTGCGGACATCACCGCCGTGCAACGCGCGGCGCGTACCCTTATGCCTACGGCTCTTCGCGCGCCGCGGGCGGCCGAGATGTGGCAATGGGAGCACGGGGGTGCCTTCGCTCTTGATGCCGGGGTGCGCATTGAGGCTGCGGATCGAAAGGGACTGGAAAGCCAGGGCCAAGGATGGCCCTGTTTGGCGCGCCGAGGATGCAGCGACTGGTCCGTTATTGCGCCCGCCTCCTCTTGCCAGTGAGCACCTGACCTGGGTGCAGCCGGGCCAACGCCTCGCGTATTCCCTTCCCAAACCCCGGCCCGATGGGCAGATCGTTGCTCTATCTCACCCCCTTGGAGTGGCTCGACCGGCTGGCCGTGCTCATCCCGCCCCCGCGCCGACATCGCCATCGGTATCACGGGCTCCTCGCCCCTATGCCCCGCTGCGCGTGGCGGTGACGGCCCGCGCAGGCCTCCCGGTGGAGAGACCCGTCCATGACACGCCTCTCCAAGGGGCTACCGAAGCGCAAGATGAGCCCGACGCCCAGCCACATCCCCGTGCTGGCTATCTCTGGGCCATGCTGCTCGCACGGATCTAGGAAGTCTTCCCGCTCCTCTGCACCGGTTGTGGCAAGCCGATGCGGATCATCGCCTTCGTCACCGAGGTGGGCTCCGTTCAAAGCAACCTCGAATATCTCGGCGAGCCCACAACGCCACCCCCCAATCGCCTCGACCCGCGGCCCTCCTCACTGGGAGGAGGACATCGATCCACGCAAAGGCACCAACGCTGCCCTGAACGACTCCCTGCCCGAGTATGAGTTCGATCAACGGGTGAGCGGGTAGGCGCCGTTCCACTCCAAACCATCCTGCCGGCCAAGGTGACTCGACCGGCACCGGTGGGCTCGCGTCCCGGCGCCCGGGTGCTCGCGTTTGCGTCACCCCACAGCCCCGACAGCCACCCACAACCCGGCCGGGGCCA
>JACCXJ010000185.1 GCA_013697045.1 Gammaproteobacteria bacterium
CCGTGATCGAGGCGAGCCGCCTGCCCGAGCACTACCTCAAAGACAAGAGCGAGCGCGGAGAAGACCGCATCGAGAACCTCGAAGAGCTGGCGCGCGCGGCCGGCGAGCTCGTGCTCGATCCGGAGAGCGAGTTGGACCCGCTCACCGCGTTCCTCTCGCAGGCCGCGCTGGAGGCCGGTGAGGGTCAGGCCGAGGACGGCGCGGACGGGGTGCAACTCATGACCCTGCATTCCGCCAAGGGCCTGGAGTTTCCACTGGTGTTCCTGGTGGGCCTGGAAGAAGGCCTGTTTCCCCACCAGCGCAGCAACGACGACCCGGCCCAGCTCCAGGAAGAGCGGCGCCTTTGTTACGTCGGGATCACGCGCGCCCAGGAACGGCTGGTGCTCACCCACGCCGAGGCCCGACGCCTGCACGGGGACGAGAAATATCCCCGACCGTCGCGCTTCATCCGCGAGCTGCCGGCCGAATTGCTGGCCGATGTCCGGGCGCGCAAGCCAATGTCTCCTCCCCCGTCCGCGCGCACGGACACGACAGCGGGCGGATTACGGCTGGGCCAGCGCGTGAGCCACGCCAAGTTCGGCGAAGGGGTGGTCTTGGATCTGGAGGGCCTGGGCGAGCACGCCCGCGTCCAGGTCAACTTCGAGCGCCGGGACCAAGTGGCTGGTGGCGTCCTACGCGGGGGGCTACGGGCCGTCTAGCCCATCTGGGGGAACCATTGGCCGTGCAACGATGCGGGAAAGGCCTTTCCGCCCACGGCGTTTCGTCCGGGCCACCGACAGATTAACGGCCACGCCAGTAGCCAGGGCGCCTCCGATGATGGGCCACGGCGACGACCTGCACCGCATCCTGATGCACTCGATAGACGATACTGAACGGAAAGTTCGGCAGCATGAACCGACGCGTTCCATAATCGTAGCGCTTCCAACGTTCCGGTGCATTGCCGATTTCCCGTACCGCCCAAGCGACCTCCGTCGCAAACGCTCTTGCTGCAATTTCGCTTCGTTCCGCATACCAAGCCCGAGCTTCCAAGATTTCTGCCTCCGCATCGGCATGAAAGCGCGCAATCAAGATCCGTCGCCCACTGCACGGAACAGCTTCGCCTTCACCTCTTCCCAGGGGACCAAGGAGACAGAGCCAGAATCGATCTCCTCTATTCTGCGCGTAATTTCGCGCTTCCACGTCTCCTCGACATCAGGATCTGGTTCTTGCTCTATGCTTTCTAGCAACAAGCCAGCTAATGTGGCCCGGTCGTGCTCGTCGAGCTCCGATGCCTCGTCGAAAAAATCGACAACTGATCTAGCCATTATGTCATTCTCCTTTTAGATGGTCGCGATAGGGATGGAGCATCAGGTAATATTGAGTGGCAAAATTTCTCGGTCGGTCGTGACGAACATATCGAAGTCGTGCCTTTCAGCTGCGTCGAGTAGCGCTCCATTCTCTAGACTCGACCAACCGCGCTCATAGGCAGTCACCACCTCATGCGGTGACAATGCCTCTCGCAACGGGACGGGCGTACCTTGGTCAAACAGAATCCGCACCTACGCAGATACGGTTTCAAGCGAACTTTGCGCGGCATGGTCGAGGACAGCACGGACTTGATCAAGCGTAACGCCGGGAAACCATTCGATGAACTGCGCGATCTGTGCCCCATCTTCGAGGTTTTCGAAGAGTGCCGCTACCGGCACGCGAGTCCCGCGGAATACCCATGCGCCGCTGACGCGCCGTGGATCCCGCTCGACGGCAGGGCACGATGACCAATCAATCATGCGAATAATCGTAGCACTGACGTCGCCTGCTCGCTAGAGTTTCGCTGGAACAGGCCGGTCCCTCCCGCGCGGTGGAGGGTTTGCCTTGGCCGGACTCGCTAACGACGCGTTTTTCACGGCAGGAAGGCGTACACCACCGCCGCATAGCGCAAGAGCTTCCCCGCGGTGATCGCGACGAGGCACGTGAGGAAGGGGAGTCGCAGCCACCCGGCGGCGAGGCACAGGCCGTCGCCTACCACCGGGAGCCACGATAGGAGAAGAGACCAAACGCCCCAGCGACGCACGAGGGCCAGGACCTTCTCGCTCCGTTCCTTCATGAAGCGCTCGAGCGGATAGCCGAGCGCCGCGAGTCGGCCGAGGAGCCAGGTGCTCACCGCGCCCAGGGTATTGCCCGCCGTGGCGATGGCGAGGAGCCACAGCGGATCGTGCCCGCTCTGCGCCACGAGCCAGGCCAAGACCGCCTCCGAGGCGCCCGGGGCGAGGGTCGCCGAGACGAAGGCGCTGACGAAGAGCGCCCAAGGTCCGAAGGCCGAGTCGCCGGCCGACAAAAAACTAGGAGTCAATCAAGGTGCAGAACAAGCGCGTCATTCCGGCAGGGAATGCCGGAATCCAGGCACAGGGATGTGATACCGCGTGGGGGTATCGCCATCTCTGGCTACTGGACCCCGGCAAATCCCTGCCGGGGTGACGGATCACTTCGATTCGACATAACTGGCAATCAGGCTAGGCCGCGAGCTGGCGCAGCACGTAGGGCAGGATCCCGCCGTGCTCGTAGTACTCCCATTCCTTGGGCGTATCGACCCGCACCCGCGCCGTGAAACGCTTGGCCTGGCCGAAACCGTCTTCGGCCACCACTGTGACCTCGCGGGCGCCAGTCGCAAGCCCCTCGATGCGGTACAGCTCGCGTCCGGTGAGACCGAGGCTGGCGGCGTTCTCGCCGTTCTGAAAGGTCAGGGGCAGGACTCCCATGCCCACCAGGTTCGAGCGGTGGATGCGCTCGAAGCTCTCGGCGATGACCGCGCCGACGCCAAGGAGCAGCGTGCCCTTCGCGGCCCAGTCGCGCGAGGATCCGGTGCCGTATTCCTTGCCGGCCAGGATCACGAGCGGCGTGCCTTCGGCTTGATAGCGCATGGCCGCGTCGTAGATGGCGAACTCTTCGCCCGAGGGCTGGTGTGCGGTGTAGCCGCCCTCGGTGCCGGGGACCAGCAGGTTCTTGAGGCGGATGTTGGCGAAGGTCCCGCGCATCATGACCTCGTGGTTGCCGCGCCGCGCGCCATAGGAGTTAAAGTCTCTGGGCTCCACGCCGCGCTCGATCAGGTACCGTCCCGCCGGGCTGTCCACCTTGATGGAGCCGGCGGGCGAGATGTGGTCGGTGGTGATCGAGTCGCCCAGCAGCGCCAGGACGCGGGCACGCTCGATCGGCTTGAGCCCGGGTGGGTTAGGCCCCATGCCGTCGAAGTACGGCGGGTTCTTCACATAGGTCGACGCCGGGTCCCACAGGAACAGATCGCCCTCGGGCACCCGCATCTCCGACCAGCGCCCATCGCCCGCATAGATATCGCGGTAGCTCGATGCGAACATCTCCGAATCGATACGCGCCAGGATCTCGGCGATCTCCTGCTGGGTGGGCCAGATGTCCTTGAGATAGACCGGCATGCCGAAGCGATCGGAGCCCAGGGATTCGCGATCGAGATCGATGTCCATGGTGCCCGCGATCGCATAGGCGACGACCAGCGGGGGGGAGGCCAGGAAGTTCATCTTGACCTCGGGGTGGACGCGGCCCTCGAAGTTGCGGTTGCCCGACAGCACCGAGCACACCGCGAGACCACCGCGCGCGATCCCGTGGCTCACCGCCTCGGGCAGGGGACCGGAGTTCCCGATGCAGGTCGTGCAGCCGTAGCCCACGATATGGAAACCCATCTCCTCGAGAGCCGTCAAAAGCCCCGATTCCGTGAGATAGCGGGTGACTACCTGCGAGCCCGGGGCGAGGCTGGTCTTGACCCAGGGCTGTGCGCGAAGCCCGCGCTCGCGCGCCTTCCTGGCCACGAGCCCGGCGCCGATCATGACGCTCGGGTTCGAGGTGTTGGTGCAGGAGGTGATGGCGGCGATCACGACGGCGCCGTCCTTCAGCGCCACATCGCACCCCTCGATCTCGATCATCTCGACGCCGTTGTGATGGGCCTCCTCCGTGCCCACCGCCGTGCCGCCGCCCTCGGTCAGGAAGCGGTCCATGTCGCGGTCCTTGGTCGCCGCACCCGAGCGTTCTTCCTGGTAGACGTGCAGGACCTTCTCGACCACGCCCTTGGCGGCCTTCAAGGCGATGCGGTCCTGGGGGCGCTTGGGGCCGGCCAGCGAGGGCTCGACCGTGCCCATATCGAGCATGAGCACATCGCTGTAGCGCGCCTCGGGGGCGCCGGGTTCGCGCCACATGCCCTGCGCCTTGGCGTAGGCCTCGACGAGCGCCACCTGCGCGGCGCTGCGGCCCGAGAGGCGCAGATAGGTCAGGGTCTCGCCGTCGATGGGGAAGATCCCACAGGTCGCCCCATACTCCGGGGCCATGTTGGCGAGGGTGGCGCGGTCGGCGAGCGGCAGGTGGTCCAGCCCGTCGCCGAAGAACTCCACGAACTTGCCGACCACGCCGTGCTTGCGGAGCATATGGGTCACGGTAAGGACGAGGTCCGTGGCCGTGGCGCCCTCCGGCAGGCGGCCGGTGAGCTTCATGCCCACGACCTCGGGGATCAGCATCGAGATCGGCTGCCCGAGCATGGCGGCCTCGGCCTCGATGCCGCCCACCCCCCAACCGAGCACGCCCAGGCCGTTGATCATGGTGGTGTGGGAGTCGGTCCCGACCACGGTGTCGGGATAGGCCTCTGCGATGCCGTTTTTCTGCTTCGAGAACACGGTGCGCGCCAGGAATTCCAGGTTCACCTGGTGGACAATGCCGGTGTCGGGCGGGACCACCTTGAAGTTGGAAAAGGCCTGCTGGCCCCAGCGCAGGAAGACGTAGCGTTCCTCGTTGCGCTCGAACTCGATGGCGGCGTTCCTGGCCAGGGCCCCCGAGCTCCCGAAGACATCCACCTGCACCGAATGGTCGATGACCAGCTCGGCGGGCGAGAGCGGATTGATGCGTTTGGGATCGCCGCCCAGGCGCCCCATGGCCTCGCGCATCGCCGCGAGGTCCACGACCGCGGGCACACCGGTGAAGTCCTGCATGAGCACCCGCGCCGGCACGAAGGCGATCTCCTTGGACGGCTCGGCCTTCGGATCCCAGCTCGCGAGGGCCTCGATGTCCTCCGCCGTGACGTTCACCCCGTCCTCGTGGCGCAACAGGTTCTCCAAGAGGATCTTGAGCGAATAGGGCAAGGTGGCGATCGGCAGGCGGTCTTCGAGTGCCTTGAGGCGGTAGACCTCGTAATCGCCGTCGCCGAGGCGCAGCGTGGTACGGGCGTGGAAGCTGTCGGTCATGGTGTCCCCCGGCTTGGCAATGGCTCCGCGCCATTATGCGGTATTCGGGTCGGGAGTCGAAAGAGAAAAGCAGGGTGTCCCTACCCCTCGACCGCGACCGAGCCCCCATTAGGCCGGTCGCCCTCGGGACCGGCATCCTGGGGCGAAATCGCGCCGGATGGCAGGTCTCGGCCCGCGGCGTCGTCCGTGCAGTAGGGCCAATAGTGAAAACGATGTAGGACTGCGCGCGGCCCGAAGCGCAAGCGGTGGTCTGTATCGCCGCCATCGGCCTTCGGTACTCGGCCATCGCGATCGAGCCTACGTAACGGCAAAGGGCGAGCAACAGTCGATGGACCTCCGCGACGGCTTGCGCATCGTGCTCAACACCGACACCGCCCTTACGGTGCATCTCGGCGCCAACCAGCGCAGGGTGGATCTCACCCGCGGCGCGCGCTCTTTACCGTCGCCCACGACGCCGGGCGCTCCTTCGAGGTCGTGGCCGGCGCCATCTGCATCCGCGACCTCGGCACCCGCTTCGATGTCTCTGCGGAGGCCGATCGGGTGGGCGTCTCGATGCGTGAAGTCCAGGTCGCCGTCACCACTGACCATGCCCCGGAGGACCGACCGCTGGCCGCGGGGCAGGGGACGAGCTATGACGGGCAACAAGGTCCGAAGCTTTACCAGCACTTGAGGGTGCGCGTCTACGGCCCACAGGAATCACTGTCTACGCTTCGCCTACTCTGTTCGCCATTCCCTCGACCCCGCCACAGACGCAAGACTCCATACGGATGGATGGCTAATCCTTACCCGACAGGGGCTTTCACCCAGCAAGGGACGCCAATCTTCTCTTGCCCCGATAACGACGGCAATAACCTGCCGGCCGACAGCAAGCGGAGCGCCGCTGTTGGCCGGCAGGCCACCAAAGCCAGCCACAACGTATTCATAGGGGTGCGCGCAATCCACTTTGTTATCAGCGCGTTACCTACACATCCATGTGAATCCGCCACCCAATTCACAGGTTCTTCTCATGCCACCGGACGAACCGGTCCATCGTTCCCTCGGCCAGTGCCTTCGGGGAATCAACCGGGAGCCCAAGCTCACTGCTAACCCGCCGCGCCAACTCTCGATGCGCCAACGGATACAGCTGATACTTCATGATGAGCGCGAACCCTCCGCTATCAACGATTTCGTTGATCCAAGTCTTCGGCAACATGCGGGCGGCAAACACCGCCTTGATTCCCAGGGAACTGCACATCCGCACCTTCACCTTAAGCTCGTCGTAGTCCATGTAGCCCAGAGTGTTCTTCACTTCTACACCATACGCAACGGAGTCGCGTTCAAAAATGAAGTCCAAATCGTGAGCGCTCCTGTCCCAGGTTCGACCCCCAACGCTCTCGCGTGCCGCCCGCGCATAACGAACTCTCTCCGCGCGAACCCTTCGAGCACCATGTGTTCACCGTGTAGCCCTACGGCACCTCCGATATTTGGGTTTGCATACTCTTCAATCAACCGAACCACCTTAGTCGCGTCACGTCGGTAGTAGCGATGGCCTCGATGCCACATCAGGTGTACCGAGCCACCCGTCGCCAAGGGGCGAGTCTCAGCCTTCACCAATCGATTGTCGATCAAGCCCCTCAACGCTCGATTCGTGACCCAGTGATACCACTTCTCCTCATACTGAACCTCAATCTGCCGAGAAAAGAACACGGCCTCGCGATTCGCCTCGAAGAACCCTTCCAACGCCTGTCTTGCGTCCTCCTCGCGAGGATCTGGAGGCCGTTCATCCGGATCAAATTCAGCTGGGAAAATGGTGTCCATGTACGCGAGCAGACAAGCGCCGATGGGTTTCCGGTGAAGCGCTGATGATTCCCAGGGACTGTCCGTTGGGCTTCAAAAAGCATCAAAGCAGAAACGGCAAAGGGCTGAGCAGCACCCATCGACGGTGAAGGAGACACACAGCCCATGGGCTCCCATCAAACGCCATCGGAGAACCGCCATGCCCATGCCCTGCGGGTTGGCGCATGGTTAGGGCCAAGGTGCCTGAAGTATCCCACCACGGAGCCTCGATTGCTTGGAAAGGCGACGGCGAATCGGCTGCGGCGCATGGGCATAGTCCTGGTCGGCGTCCCTAGGATCACCGGTCGCGGCCGCGTCGGAGTCATGATCGACGCCACGAGCCTACCGGAACCGCCTCGCACCCCCACGGATAGAAGAGGCGTTGGCCTTCTCGACGCGGACCTTCATGTCGGAGGCAAACGCCCGCCAGGCTCCGTCTGCGAGCGAGGCGTGCAGGGCCGCGAACACGTTCCCGGCGATGATTGCATGCGCGCTTGGCGCCCGCCATAGCGAAGAGCTGGCTGTCGACATACTCATGCCTCTCGGACTGGATATGCTCCCAATCCAGATAGCCGTGCGGTTCTAGCCGGAGTACTGCGCTTGCCATGAGGCCCTCGAACGCTCAGCACAGTCTATTCCGTGCTCGGGGCAGTCCTCGCAAGGCATCCATCGCCGCCTCGTCGTCGCTGGCTCGGCTTGAGCACCCGATTGTCTCCTGCGCCCTTCATCACTTGGGACCCATCGCATCGAGACGCATCCAGATATCCGCGAAGCAGCGCCTCAGTGTCTCACTTACATTGGCACAGAGGACGCTTGCGCCGTCCGACGCTTGGCCAGCATAATTTCGACCGGCTCCCGCAATCGGTCACCGCCTAGAGTGTCTGGGCGTTCCGAAAAATAGGTTGGACCGAGCAGTCCCGCGATCGGCAGCCGGTGCCGATACCACGGTGCGCCACCGCGTGATATAAGGGTACATCGGCGGCCGACGCCGCTGATGCGCTGACAGGAGGAACTCCCTATGTGCCGCTAGTTCGCCCGCCCTGGTGCCGCCGCTCTGCTGGCCGCTGCGGTGCTCGTCCTCTCGACTGCCCCGTCGTCCGCGCAGGCCCCGCCGGCTCCGGGCGCGGTCCTCGCAAGCCAGGACACCAACGTGGCCGGCGTGGTCGGCGAGATCGTCGAGTGCAAGCGTAAGGAGGGCGTGCTCACGATCAAGCTGCGCTTCCGGAACACCGGCGCGGAAGAAGCCTCCTTCTACATGATCGGCGGCGGGAACTACGACGCACAGTACGTCACGGCCGGGAGCAAGAAGTACTTTGTGCTGCGCGACAGCGAGAAGGTGCCATTGGCGCCCCAGCCGAACCCGGGCGGGAACATCTAGGTGCACCTGGCGCCGAACGCCACCTGGACCTGGTGGGCGAAGTACCCGGCGCCGCCCGCGGAGGTGAAATCCGTGAGCTATTTCACCTCGGTCGCGCCGCCCTTCGAAGACATCCCCATCACCGACCTTTGAGCGGGGAGGCGACGATGCCGAGCCGCCGGCGGTGCCTGGCGCCGTTCGCCGTGTCGGCGGTCCTCGCGGCCGCGGCGCAGTTGCCCGCGCAGGAGCCGGCCGCAGACGCCGCGCCGGGCAAGGTGCTCGAGATCCAGAGCAAGGTCCTCGACATCGTCGGCGCCTCGCTCGGGATCGACGCGACGCTGAAGGAGCTCGGGGCGAAGGTGACCGCGCAGGAGATCCGGATCGAGCTCGCCGCCGACGTGCTATTCGACTTCGACAAGGCGGAGCTGCGGGCCGACGCGCTGGACGCGCTGCGCAAGGTGGCGACGGTGATCGCCTCGACGCCGGGTCCGGTCGTGATCGAACGCCACACGGACAGCAAGGGCGAGGACGCCTACAACCAGACGCTCTCGGAGCGCAGGGCGTCATCGGTGAAGACCTGGCTCGCCAGGGAGGGCGGCATCGATGCTGCGCGCATCTCGACACGCGGACTCGGCGAGACGCAGCCGAAAGTACCCAACACCGCGCCCGACGGCAGCGACGACCCCGCTGGCCGCCAGCAGAACCGACGCGTGGAGATCACGATCAAGAAGGCGGGCTAGAGCGCCGGAGACCGTGCGCATCGCGCGCCTTCGACGCACGAGGGTCCGCGTCTCCCGGCAGAGGGCCGCCGTACCACATACCGAATGCCATTGGTGGAGAGCGGGGAATGTACGGTACCGTGCCTTGATTCGTTACTCTCCGACTTCCCGCAGGATGGTTTCAATCTGGAGCTTCAAGTCCGGCAGGTTGCGCTCGACGACTGCCCACACGACGTCGACATCGATCCCGAAATAATCGTGACCAAGATGTTACGCATGATCTAATGATCTTAGACCAAGGCATCTCGGGATGCTGATTCTTCAAGTCAGAAGCGCGCGCTGCCTCACCGATGATTTGCAAATGGTGGACGATCCAAGTTTGAATCAGCTCTTCTTGCTCGAACGCTTCCTGTCCTTGTCTAGCATATTTCTCGATCCGCTCGATTGCCTCCTGGATGTCCAGCAAGCGCACGCGCTCACCTCTCATAACGGCACGGCTTCCCGCAATACGCGCTCGCGCAGGCGCGGGCGCAACCCCTTCTCGGTCACGACGTCTACGGGACAATGCAGCAGGTCTCGTAGATCCATGAGCAAGCCGCCAAGGTCGAGGAGGCTCCGTCCTGCCTCCACGTCGACAAGAAAGTCTACATCGCTGTCTGGCCTAGCTTCGCCCCGCGCCACAGAGCCGAAGACGCGGACGTTGAGTGCACCATGCTGAGTAGCGATTCGGAGGATCTCTGCTCGCTTGTCCCTAAGGACCTCAATAATAGCCATAGGCTAATGATGATGCCCCAAGCGTCGCGCATTTACAAGCTTGTTCGCCGCAGCGGCCGCAAGGATTCGATCCGCGGTTCGCGCATGTCGGCCGAACACCTGTGCGGGGTTTCCGCCCTGTCATAGCTTTGACAAGCCCTGGATTGCGGTTTTACGTGTCGCCTTGTAGTCGAGGCCAGCAAGCGCAAGCGTCGGGCGCGTGCCCGCGCCATTCATTGGCGGTACGATTCCGCCATGCCTGATTACGGTCGCGCGCATGTGCCGCGTGGCGCCTATTTCTTCCCCGTCAAACACCTATCGGCGCCGAACGTTTCTCACCGATGCCGATGTGCGCTCGGGCCTGCGGTAAGCGCGTCGCAGAAAACGGAACCAGAGCACGCTATGGCAGCATCGATTTTGGGAACATCTCATCCGTGATGAGGCCGGCTTCCACCGGCATATCGAATAAATCCATTGGAACCCGGTGAAACATGGGGAGGTGGCACAGGTGATCCATTGGCCGTATTCGAGCTTCCATCAGTATGTGCGTGCCCGCAAAATGGCGAAGCGCTGAGCTTCGGCGAATATGAGCTGGCGCGGACACGCGCCCTACGCTCGCTGCCAGCCAGCTGACCGGCAAACCGGAGGCGGAGCGAGTCGCACAGCAGCGTCCATCATTCCTTAGCAGGCGCGAGCTTTCAGGAAGAGGGCGTGCGCATGTGCCTAGCGCACATTTGGCTTTACCATCGGCATGGCTGCGCTCGCCGCAACGCGCCTTGGGAGCCCCATCGAACTCCGGGCGGCTGCGATTGTTGCGGCCGCGTCTGATTTGATCGAATCAGTCAACGCGGGAAATCCCGCCGGGGCCGTCCAACTAGGCTATGCACCTGAAGGCGCTTCGCGCCACAGGTGATCGCCAAGGCGTTCGGGCGCTGCACGCGGTCCCACTGGAAGAGTGGTAAAATGATGATGTGCCAGAACTCAGCCGCTTCTACGGGATCATCATTCGCATGTATGTGGAGGCAGGTGGTCAGCACCACAGGCCGCACTTCCATGCCTACTACGGCAACGAGGTGGCAATCTACGCTCTCTCACCCATCGAGTTGGCGGCAGGCTCACTGCCTCGCCGTCAGCGGCGTCTGGTGGAGGCATGGGCGGAGTTGCACGAAGACGAGTTGTTGGCCGCCTGGCAATTGCTCCAGTCGGGACGAGTGCCGCTACCCATTGCCCCGTTGTGAGGAGAGCAGCATGATTCACCCCATCCATCGGGTGCGGAGCTTTCAGATTACCACACCGTACACCTTACGGGTTCAGTTCGACGACGGGTCGGAGCAGTCCATCAACTTCGAGCCCGTTTTAGCCGGTCAGCTTTACGGGCCATTACGCGACCTGTCGATATTCAACCGAGTTCAACTTGACGTGGAGGTCGATACGCTGGTATGGCCCAACGGGGCTGATTTTGATCCAGCGACCCTGCACGATTGGCCTGAACAGGTCCATGAACTTACCGAGCGCGCGCGTCAGTGGGAACTCACACCCGCGTAGGCCACCGACGGCGCCCGAACAAAGCGCTGCAACGGAGCGCCTCCTACGTCGGCGCCCGGTGAGCTTCCACGTTTTCGCGCTGGGAAAAGCTCGGCGCTTCTTGCGGGATGAAAATCCGCGTCGGGTAAGGGCTAGCCACCCACCCGTATCGAGTCTTGCCTCTGTGGCGGAGTCGCCGGAAGGCGGCGAACAAGACAAACGAAGCGTAGACAGCATCCTGTAGGCCGTAGGGGTGACGCGCACGCCTCTAGCTAGACATCGCGGGTTTCACAAGCCTACGCCTGGCAAGCCGTCGCGAGCCCTATCCCTTGGCTGGTGCAATCGCATGCCCCTTGGGAGTGGAGGGGTCGACCCGGCTAACTGAACCGTTTCGTCCATCGTCCTCGATGGTGTCGCGTTCCCGATCGCTTATTGTCCGTCGGCGTCGCCAGGCACCGCGTTGCAAGGGTTTGATGTCTGCGGGTCGGCCTCGCCCATCGCCAGCGCCAGGCGATAGAGGGCATTGCGACCGTGTCCCGAGATGGCGCTCGCGGCGGCGGCGGCCTGGCTGGGGGTCAGGTAGCCCAACAGGATGGTCAAGAGCCGCCGGTCGCTTTCCTCATCGCCGTCGGGGGCCTCGGCCGGGGCGACCACGATGACGAACTCCCCCTGGCCGCGCTCCGGCCGATCGCCGAGCCAGGCTGTGAGATCAGCGAGCGTCGCGCGGTGCGTCTCTTCGTGGAGTTTGGTGATCTCGCGCGCGATGGCCGCCGGGCGCTCGGGACCGAATAGCGACGACAGGTCCTCGAGGGTCTCCCCGACCCGGTGCGGCGCCTCGTAGAACACCAGGGTCCGCGCCTCGCTGCAGAGCGTCGCCAGCCGCTTGCGCCGTGCCTCACGCTTGGCGGGGAGAAACCCTTCGAAGGCGAAGCGCTCGACCGGCAGACCCGACACCGCGAGCGCGGCGACGAGCGCACTGGGACCGGGGATCGATATCACCCGAAGACCGGCCGCGTGCACCGCTTCGAGAAGATGGAACCCGGGATCGCAGAGAAGTGGGGTGCCGGAATCGGAGATGAGGGCCATGGACTCGCCCGAGGCCAGGCGCTCGGCGAGCCCGGCGCACAGGCGCCGCTCGTTGTGGTCGTGGTACGCGAGGAGGGGGGTGTGGATACCGAAATGGGTGAGCATACGCCGGCTGTGCCGCGTATCCTCGGCCAGGATCAGGTCCACCGCCCCCAGCACGACCTGAGCGCGCGGGCTCAGATCGGCGAGGTTACCGATCGGGGTCGCGACCACATACAAGGTCCCGCGCTCCACGGGCTTGTCGATTGACACTGCCATGGGGGCTCCCGATACTCTAGATACACGTTCCAATGTTGAACAACACCACAACTCGAACAAATTCCATTTCATGGGCAAATTCAACCAGCTGCCAGCACCAGGTCATCCCTCCCCCTGGGAGGGGGAGGGCCACGGTGGGGGTTGAGCGTCGCAAAGTTGTGGAGAGACTCAACCCCCATCCTGACCTTCCCCCTTCCAGGGGGAAGGGATGGAAAAGAGCACACCGTTTACAGCACGCCAACGCCCTCATGCTTGGAAAAATCGTTCGCAGCGCACGCCCGCCGACACCCATGTCCGCACTCGTGAGTCGCATTGCGTGCCTTTGCCTCGCCGCCGCGCTCTGCGCCTGCACGGGATTGTCGATCCCAAGGCTATCAGGACCCGGCGAGACTGACCAGAAGGCAGAGAAGCTCATGCAGCGGGGTGAGCCGGAGGCCGCTGCAGAGGAATTCCTGCGCCTCGCCGCGATCCCGGCACCGGAGAGCTACCAGTACACCCTGCGGGCGGCCGAGGCCTATATCGAAGCCGGCCGGGCCGTGGAGGCCCAGCGTCTCCTGGAGGGTGCCGAGGTCCCGGAGACCGAACCCGATTGGTCCGGGTGGCGCACCGTCTTGCTCGCGCGCGTGGCGCTCATGCAAAACGATGGGGCTCGAGCCTTGACGCTCTTGCAATCGGTACCAACCGGCTTGGTCTCGGCCTCGATCGAGCGCCAGGCGCATCATGAGCGGGCCAGGGCCTATTCGGCCCTCGGGCGGGGTCTGGAGGCGGCGCGTGAGCACATCGAAGAGGCCGCTTTTCTCAGCGAGCAGGAGGCCCTGGATGAGAACGCCCGCGCCATCTGGGCGGCGGTCAATCAGCTCGATGCCGCGGTCCTGTCGCGGGAGCTCGCGGGATTGAGTGGTGATCTGCGCGGTTGGGTCGATCTGGCCCTGATCGGCCGGTCGCGGTGGCTCGACAAGGCCGCCTTCGAGCGCGCGCTCGCCGGGTGGCAGGGGCGTTATCCCAGTCATCCCGCGGGCTCGAGCGTGCTGCCCACCCTGGCGGCGCGGCCCCCCGCGACCGGCCTCGGGCCACGGCGCATCGGCCTCTTGCTCCCGCTCAGTGGCCAGTACGCCGATGCCGCGCGCGCCATCCAGGACGGTTTCATCGCGGCCTGGTATGAAGACCGTGGCGGTGATCCGGAGCGGGCCGTCGTCGTCTATGATGCCAATGCCTCCAACGTCCAGGCGCTCTACGATCAGGCGGTCGACGAGGGCGCCGATTTCATCGTGGGGCCGCTGGAAAAGCCCGCGATCCAGGCGTTGCTCAAGCGCGGATCGTTGCCGGTCCCGACCCTCGCCCTGAACCAGATCGATAGCGACAGCGCCGTAGCGGCGGGCGCCCCCGAGGCCGGCGGTGCGGGTCCGGGACCGGCGCCCGCTATCTATCAATTCGCCCTTTCGCCCGAAGACGAGGCGCGCCAGATCGCGCAACGGGCCTGGCTGGATGGGCGTGTGCGGGCGCTCGTGATCGCGCCCGAGGGCCCGTGGGGTACGCGGGTGGTCGGGGCCTTCAAGCGCCACTGGGAGGCGCTGGGCGGCCGCATCTCGGCCCATAAGACCTTCCCGAGCGCCACGCGTGATTACGCCTCGGCGGTGCACGCCCTGGTCGCGGCGAGCGGCCGGGCGGCAGCGGTGCCGGGCGGGGCGCCGGGCAACCCGGGGGCGGGCATCGACTTCGTTTTCATGGTGGCGACACCGCTCGAGGGCCGCCAGATCCACCCGCAGCTCGCAGAGGCAGCCGGGGATCTACCCATCTATGCCACCTCTCATGTCTACTCGGGGTCGCGCGCGGCGGAGGCCGACCAGGACCTCGACGGGGTGATGTTTCCCGACATGCCGTGGATACTGACACCGGAGCGGGTCTCCATGCGCCCGGTGATCGCTCGCCACTTTGCACAGACGCTGCGGGAGCAATCCAGGCTCTTGGCCTTCGGGGTCGATGCCTATGAGCTTGTCTCGCGACTCGCGGGCCTGCAAATGGACCCCGTCCGAGGCTACGAAGGGGTCACCGGGACCCTGCGTCTCGACGGAGCGGGACGCATCCAGAGAAACCTGGTTTGGGGCCGGTTCAGCGCCGGGGTTCCGGTGTTGCTGGAACCGTGACCCCGGCCTAACGGGGACGGTGGGTAAGACACAGGAGCGAGGGCGGTGGGCGGAGGACCTCGCGGTCCGTCATCTGCGCGGGCTGGGGCTCAAGGAACTGCACCGCAACTACCTGTGCCGGGGGGGCGAGATCGATATCATCATGCAGGAGAAGGCGACCCTGGTGTTCATCGAGGTCCGCTATCGCCGTTCCGGCCTCTACGGCGGCGCATGCGAGACCCTGGGTGCCACGAAAAAGGCGCGCCTCTTGCGCGCCGCGAGCCATTACCTCTGGTCTCGCCGGGGCCTCGTCGATGCCCCGTGCCGGTTCGATCTGGTGGCCGTGGAGGGCGAGCCGCACGCCCCGAAGATCGAGTGGATCAAGGCGGCGTTCGATGCAAGAGGTTAGTGAGGAACCATGGACGCGGTCACGCGTGTAGCCGAGCTTTTCAATGACAGCATCGAGATCAAGCAGAGGGCCGCCGAGGTCCTGTGCCCAGTCGTGGCCGAGGTCGCGGAGGCGTTCATCAAGTGCCTGATCGAGGGGCACAAGTTGCTCGTGTGCGGCAATGGCGGCTCGGCCGCGGACGCCCAGCACTTCGCGGCCGAGATGCTGAATCGCTTTGAGGCCGAGCGCCCGGTCTGCCGGCGATCGCCTTGACCACGGATTCTTCGACCCTCACTTCGATCGCCAACGACTACCACTTCAGCGACGTGTTCGCCAGACAGGTCCGCGCGCTCGGCCAGAGCGGCGACGTGCTCCTCTGCATCACCACGAGCGGGGGGTCCGCCAACATCGTGAGCGCCATAGAGGCTGCGCACGATCGGGACATGCCGGTGGTCCTGCTCAGCGGTCGCGATGGGGGCGCGGCGGCCGTGGCGCTGGCGCAGGGGGACCTCGAGATCCGCGTGCCGAGCGGCTCCACGGCCCGGACCCAGGAGGTCCACATCCTGGTGCTGCACTGCCTGTGCGATCTCATCGATCGGAGCCTCTTGGGCGAAGGCGAGGAATGACGCGCCCATAGCTCGTAAGCTGGCCATAGCCCGTAAGCTGGGAAGAGGTGCAGCCAAATCCCAGCGACACGGCCTTGGGACGCCGGGATCCGCTCCGATCGCCCAGCGAGCTACTTCACGACCTTGAGGTTCGGCCGGCGCGGCGGCGGGCTGCTGAAACCGTCCGGGCCGGGATCGCTCGGGGGGGATCCCTGGGCCTCGGGCGGGAACACCAGGCCCTTGCCGTTCTCGCGGGCATAGATCGCCTCGACCGCGGTCACCGGCAGGCTGATGTCGTAGGGTCTGCCGGCGAAACGTCCGCCGAAGCGAACCATCTCGTTACCGATCTCGAGGCCGCGTACGGCGGCCGGAGAGATATTGAGCACGATCTTGCCGCCGTTGACGTACTGCCGCGGTACCACCACCCCCGGCTCCGAGGCCACGACCAGGATCTGCGGGGTCAACTCGTTGTCCACGATCCACTCGTAGAGGGCCCGCAGGAGATAGGGACGTGTGGATCTCAAGGTCTGCATGGACATCAGCCGTAGCGCCGGGACCCGACGCCGGACTACAACGCGCGCAACTCTCGCTCCATCTCCGATAGGCTGCCCTTGAAGGCCGAGCGCTCATAGATGGCTTCGGCGTAGCGCACGACGGGCTTGGCCTGCGGGGGTAGCTTGATGCCGTAGGCCGGCAGGCGCCACAGCAAAGGCGCAAGCGTGCAGTCCACCAGGGAGTACTCGTTGGACATGAAGAACTGGCAGTGCTGGAAGCTCGGCGCGATGGCGGTCAAGGTATCACGTACCACTTTTCGGGCGCTACCGGCGGCGATCTCGTTCTCCCCGACCAGGCTGTCCGCCCATTGATAGAGGTCGCGCACCACCCGGTAACGGAACTGGCGGTTGTTGGCCCGCGCCACGGGGTCTACCGGCATGAGGGGGGGATGAGGGAAGCGCTCGTCCAGATACTCCATCATGATCTGGGCGTCGTACAGTGCCAGGTCGCGGTCGACGAGGGTCAAGAGCGTGCCGTAAGGGTTCAGATCGTGGAGGTCCTCGGGCTGATCGGCGTAGGTGATGTAATTGACCTCGACGCTCACGTCCTTCTCCGCCAGCACCAGCCTGACACCGTGTCCGATCGGGTCGAGGGCTTCGCAATAGAGCGTCATGATGGAACGGCGTCCTGCGAGTGTGGCCATGGTCCTAGCCCATCGCACCTTCGGGTCGGGCCACATACTCGCTCGAGCCGGCACGCTTCCTACCGCACATCCCGCCAATACTCCCACTTGAGCAGGTAGGCGACCGCCAGGAACACGGCGAGATACCACAGGACCCAGAACCCCACGCGCTGGCGCAGCGGCTTGGCGGGCTCGGAGAGGTAGGCGAGAAAACCCACCAGATCGCGGACCGCCGCCTTGAATTCCTCCGCACCGAGGGCGCCCGGCTCGGCCAGCTCGACACCCACCACGGTCTCCACCGATTGGCCGGAGTCGTCGGGCTTGTTCTCGATCACGGGCTCCTGCCAGCCCTGCAGCTCCCACAACACATGCGGCATGGCGGTGTTTCTGAACATCAGATTGTTGACGCCGCTGGGACGCGACGGGTCGCGGTAAAACGATGTCAGGAACCCGTACACCCAATCGACCCCGCGCGCCCGCGCCACTACCGACAGGTCGGGGGGTGCCACCCCGAACCATGTCTCGGCCTCACGCGGGTTCATGGATACCTGCATCGTATCCCCGATCTTGTCGCTCACAAACATGAGGTTCTGTTTGGCCACCGCCTCGGGGACGTCCAGATCCCTCGCGAGTCGCGAGAACCGCATATAGGTCGCCGAATGGCAGCTCAAACAATAGTTCATGAACAGCCGCGCGCCGCGCTGCAGGGAGGCCTTGTCGTGGACGTCGACTTCGATCTCCGGCAGCGGCGTCGCCCGGCTAGCGAGCGACACGAAGGCCAGCAGGGCGGCGGCGAGCGCTCCGGCCCTCACTTGGAGGTGACGCGCTCCGGCACCGGTTTGTCCTTGTCCCATCGGGTGTAGAACGGCATCAAGAAGAAGAACGCGAAGTACGAGATCGAGAAGATGCGGGCCAGCCACGTCAAGATTTCCGTCGGGCTCTGGGTCCCGAGGTAGCCCAGGGCCACGAAGCTGATGGCGAAGATGGCGAGCGCCGTTCGGTACAGGGGACCCCGATAGCGGATCGACTTGACCGGGCTGCGGTCCAGCCACGGCACCAGGAAGAAGATGAAGATCGAGACACCCATCGCGAGCACCCCCAGGAGCTTGTCCGGTATCGCGCGCAAGATCGCGTAGTAGGGGGTCAGGTACCACAGCGGCGCGATGTGCTCGGGGGTCTTGATGGGGTTCGCGGGCTCGAAGTTGTTGTGCTCCAGGAACCACCCGCCCAACTCGGGCGCGAAGAACACCACGAGCGCGAACGGGATGAGGAACACGACCATGCCGACCACGTCCTTGACCGTGTAGTAGGGGTGGAACGGGATCCCGTCCAGGGGCCGACCCTGCGGGTCCTTGTGGTATTTGATCTCGATCCCATCGGGGTTGTTGGAGCCGACCTCGTGCAGCGCCATGATATGGGCGACGACCAGCCCGATGAGGACCAGCGGGACCGCGATCACATGGTAGGAATAGAAGCGGTTCAGGGTGACGTCGGAGACCACGTAGTCCCCGCGGATCCAGAGCGCCAGGTCCTCGCCGATCACGGGGATGGCGCCGAACAACGAGGTGATCACCTGGGCGCCCCAGTAAGACATCTGGCCCCAGGGCAGGAGATAGCCGAAGAAGGCCTCGGCCATCAGCACGAAGTAGATCAGCATGCCGATGATCCACAATAGCTCGCGCGGTTTCTTATAGGAGCCATACAGGAACGCGCGAAACATGTGGAGATAGACCACGATGAAGAACGCCGAGGCCCCCGTCGAGTGCAGGTAGCGGATGAGCCAACCCCATTCGACATCTCGCATGATGCCCTCGAGCGATCCGAAGGCCAGGCCGGCGTCGGGTTTGTAGCTCATGGTAAGCCAGATCCCGCTGATGAGCTGGATCATGAGCACGAAGAGCGCGAGCGATCCGAAGTAATACCAGAAGTTGAAGTTCTTGGGGGCGTAGTACTGTGCGGCGTGCTCGTTCCAGAGCTTGGAGAGTGGGAAGCGGTCATCGACCCAACGACCGAGCCTGGCAAGCGCGCCGCTCACGCCCCGGCCCCTACATCCGCCTCCCCTGCGTCCGCCTCGTCGCTCCCCACCAGCACGCGGCCCTCGCTGAGGTAGCGGTGTCTCGGCACCACCAGGTTGCTGGGCGCCGGAACGCCTTTTACGACGCGGCCCGCCAGATCGAAGCGCGACCCATGGCAGGGGCAGAAGAACCCCCCTTGCCAGCCGGCGCCCATCTCGCCCGACTGGCCCTTGGGCATGTACAGCGGCGAGCAGCCGAGGTGGGTACAGATCCCGATCAGGATCAGGTATTCGGGTTTGATGGAGCGGTAACGATTGGTGGCATAGGGGGGTTGGTTCGGCTCCGTGGAGTCGGGGTCGCGCAACTCCTCGTCGTGGCCTTCTAGGGCCTTGAGCATCTCGGGCGTGCGCCGCACCACCCACGCCGGCTTGCCCTGCCACATGGCACGGATCATCTGGCCGGGCTCGATCTGGTCGATCTCGACCTCGATCGGCCCGCCCTCCGCGCGGGCACGCTCGCTGGGTTGCAAGGCCATCACGAACGGCACCGCGGCCATCGCGGCCCCCGTCCCGCCGACCACCGTCGCCGCCGCCGTCAGAAAGCGCCGGCGCTTGCCGTCTACTTCATGTTCCTCGTGATCCACCGGAACCCCCGCCATGGGCTGGACCCGCCCACACGCGGCGATTATACAAAAAAACGCACGCGCAAGGCGGTGCGCGATGGCCATCCGAAGGAAGCAGAATCGCGGCGCCACGGGCGGCGAAGGCATAGGGGCGCATGGCCTGCCGGCACGCCGATCGGGACGAGACGCTCGGATCTCAGCGACATCCGAACGCGCGGTGGGAAGCGCTCGTCCCAGCCGACGCCTGTCGGCCCCACCCCGGCCCCCTCCGTCCTTCTCCGTTCGCCCCGAGCCTGCGAGCTCAAGCCGAGCCCGGCGGTTCGTGGGCGCTCCACTGCGCTTCGATCGAAGTGGGCCTTGCACCGTGGAGGTACCTTGAATAACCTTGTGCCATGCGATTCGAAGACCGTATCACGATCACACCGGGCGTGCGGAGCGGTAAACCATGCATCAAAGGCACGCGCATCGCCGTCTACGATATTCTGGAGTATCTGGCCGGCGGGATGAGCGAGGCGCAGATCCTCGCGGATTTCCCAAGCCTTCGTGGCGACGACATTCGTGCGTGCCTGGCGTTTGCGGCGGCGCGTGAGCGGCGCCTTGCAAGTCCGCACGCTGGGTGAAGCTCCTGTTCGACGAGAACCTGAGCCAGCGCCTCGTCAAGCGGCTCGAGGCATCCTTCCCAGGCAGCGTGCATATAGAGCTGATCGGACTTCGCGCAGAGCCCGATCAAACCATCTGGGACTACGCGGGCCTCCATGGGCTCACCATCGTTTCTAAGGACAACGACTTCCGACAGATGTGCTTTGTAAAGGGACCGCCACCAAAGGTCATCTGGCTATCCGTCGGCAATGCGGGCACGGACGCCATAGCGCGGCTCTTGGAGAAAAGCGTAACCTCGGTGACGCGGTTCGTTGCCGATGCGGATGAGAGCCTGCTCGAATTGGATCTGTCTGGGAACCTCTGAAACGCTGTGCGAGCCGGCAAAGATTCGAAAGTGAAAACGGTTTCGCAAGCGTAATGTTTCGTCGCATGGCGCTCGGAAGAGGCATAGCCGCATCCGGGCGAGCGGCTTCGGAACGCCGGAGGTGCCGGCGAGCGTCGCTCTCCCCAGCGTGCGAAAGGACGAACCGAGCGCGCTACAGCCGACGGGCCAGCGCCGCGAGCAGGGCCTGGTTTTCTTCGGCGCTGCCGACCGTGATGCGGATGCAGTCTGCCAGGAGGGGATGCGAGCCGTGCAGGGATTTGACCAGGATGCCCTCCGCTTTCAGCCCGGCGTGGAGCGACTCGCCGAGCCCCGGCGCACGCACCAGGAGGAAATTGGTGTGGCTCACCCACACTTCGAGGACCTCGAAACGTCGCAGGGCCGAGCACAGGGCATCGCGATCGCGGCGGATGCGGAGCGCCTGCTCCCGCAACACCTCGGCATGGGACAGGACCCAGTCGGCGCTCGCCTGCGACAGGGCGCCGATGTTGTAGGGCAGGCGTACCTTGTTGATCTCGGCCAGCCACTGCGGGTCTCCGATCAGGAAACCCACGCGCAGCCCGGCCAGGCCGATCTTGGAAAGCGTCCGCAGTACCAGGACCGGCGGCCTTCCGGTGACCCGGTCGAGCAACGTCTCACCGGAGAAGTCGAAGTAGGCCTCGTCGATGAGCACGAGCCCCGGACTGGCTTCGATGACGGCCTCGATCGATCGGCGCTCGAAGAGATTGCCGGTCGGGTTGTTGGGGTAGCTCAGAACGACCACGGCCGGCTGCTGCCGATCGATCGCCCCGAGCATCGCCTCATGGTCCAGATCGAAGTCCCGGCCACAGAGCGGAACCCCCACATACCGCATGCCGGTGACCGCGGCCAGGATGCGATACATCGAGAAGCTCGGCTCCGGACAGAGGAGGCAGCGGCCCGGTCCGCCGACGGTCAGGCCGATCATCTGGATGAGCTCATCGGAGCCGTTCCCGAGCAGGAGCCCGGTGTCGTCCGAAAGGCCGAGATAGCCCCGCAGCCGCTGCTTCAGGGCGCGGGCCTCACCGTCGGGGTAGCGGTTGAGCTCGACCGAGCGCAGCGCCTCGACAAAGGCCCCGCGGAGCTCGGCCGGCCACGGGTGGGGGTTCTCCATGGCGTCGAGCTTGATGAGGCCGGCGGCGTCCTCGATGTGATAGGGCCGCAGCTCGCGCACCGCCGGGCGCACCCAACGGTTCAGCCCCGGTTCGGGCGACGTGCCCGATCGGCCCCGATCCGGATTCACGGGCGTGCGCGCACGGGCCCCGCGAGCCGGCACTCCGCCGCGCGGGCATGGGCGGTCAGCCCTTCGGCGCGCGCCAGGAGGGAGGCGATACCACACAGCTCGCGGGAGGTCTCTACCGAGCACCGGATCACCGAGGAGCGCTTCTGGAAGTCGTAGACGCCGAGCGGTGAGGAGAACCGCGCCGTCCCGGCGGTCGGAAGCACATGGTTGGGGCCGGCGCAGTAGTCGCCCAGGACCTCGGCGGCATGGCACCCGAGGAAGATCGCGCCGGCATGCCGCACCTTGGGCAGCCAGGCCTCGGGGTCCGCCACCGCCAGCTCCAGGTGCTCGGGGGCGATGGTGTTGGCGATCTCCAGGGCCTCGTCGAGATCCCGCACGCGGATCAGGGCCCCGCGTCCGCAGAGAGAGGCACCGATGATGGCGGCGCGCTCCATCCCCGGCAACTCGCGCGCGATGCACGCGGCTACGGCCTTGATGAAATCAGGATCCGGGCATAGCAGGATCGCCTGGGCCTGTTCGTCGTGCTCGGCCTGGGCCAAGAGGTCCATGGTCACCCACTCGGCGGGGGCCGTGCCGTCGCAGACGATCACCACCTCGGAGGGACCGGCGATCAGGTCGATGCCAACTTGTCCGAACACCATGGCCTTGGCGGCGGCCACATAGCGGTTACCGGGGCCGACGATCTTGTCCACGCGCGGGACGGTCTCGGTGCCATAGGCCAGCGCCGCGATCGCCTGCGCCCCCCCGATCGTGAATACCCGATCCACCCCGGCGATCCCGGCCGCGCAGAGGACGATGGGGTCGATCTCACCCCCCGGCGCCGGGACGGCCATGATCACCTCGCCGACCCCGGCGACCTTGGCCGGGATGACGTTCATGAGCACCGTCGAAGGATAGGCCGCCTTGCCCCCCGGGACATAGACCCCGACCCGCTCCAGGGGCGTCACCCGCTGGCCGAGGAGATCCCCGGGACCCTCGGCCAAAACGCCAAGCAGGAGGCTCCAGGGCTCGATCCTCTGGTGCTCGTGATAGCGCCGGATGCGCGCCGCGGCCGTCAGGAGCGCCACGCGCAGGCGCGCATCGCAGTCGTTCACGGCCGCCGTGAGCCGCTCGCGCGGCAGCTCCAGCGCGGCGGCCGAAGCGACCTCGTGGCGGTCGAAACGCCGGGTGTATTCGCAGAGCGCCGCATCGCCTTGCGTGCGGATGGCGGCGATGACCTCCCGGACCGTGGCCAGCACGGCTAGGTCGGCGGTATCCTCATGGGCGACGAGGGATCGGAACCGCTCGGGAAATCCCGGATCGCGGGTGTCCAATCTGAGAACGGAATTCGGCCGGATCGTCATGGTGCCCCCCCCTCTGACGATAGTTGGGGGCCCTGCCCCGCCGCGCGCGCAAACGCCGCGAGCATGCGTTTGACCTCCAGGTTTTTCATCTTCATGGCGGCCTTGTTGACGATGAGCCGGGCGCTGATCGCGGCGATGGTTTCGAGCACGGCGAGCCCGTTGGCGCGCAGCGTATTTCCGGTGTCGACCAGATCGACGATCCGATCGGCGAGGCCCACGAGCGGCGCCAGCTCCATGGAGCCGTAGAGCCGGATCACCTCGACCTGGTCCCCCTTTTCGGCGAAATACCGGCGCGTGGTCCGGACATATTTCGTCGCGATCCTGAGCCGGCCGGCCGCGCATTCGACGCCGCCCGCGGGTCCCGCGACCACCAGTCTACACCGGGCGATGCCGAGGTCGAGCGGCTCATAGAGTCCTTCCCCCGGGTACTCCAGGAGCACGTCCTTGCCGACCACGCCGAGGTCCGCGGCGCCGTATTCCACATAGGTCGGGACATCCGCGGCGCGCACGATCACGAGCTGTAGCGCCCCGCCACGGGCCGGGATGATCAGGCTGCGCGACGTCTCCGGGTCCTCGGCGGGCTCGATGCCCATCCCGGCGAGGAGCGGCAGGAGGTCAACGAGGATGCGGCCCTTCGAGACCGCCAGCGTGAGCCCGTGGCTCATGTGCATGGCTCAAGGGGTACCGGCAAGGGCGGTGGTGGCGCAGAGTTTGTGAAAAAATCGTCGCGAGCGAAGGGAGGTCGCGTTCCGCCGGAGCGCAGGAACCGGAGTGTATGTTGAAATACATGAGGATTCCGAGCACCGCCGGAACGCGAGATCCCGAGCGCAGTAGATTTTTTCACAAACTCTCAGCCCCGCACGCGGCGGATCCGCGCGCCGAGCTGGGCGAGCTTCTCCTCGATCGCCTCATAGCCGCGGTCCACGTGGTAGATGCGGTCCACGACCGTGTCGCCCTGGGCGACCAAGCCGGCCAGGACCAGGCTGGCCGAGGCCCGGAGATCGGTCGCCATCACCGGCGCGCCGACCAGACGCTCGACCCCGGACGTGATCACGGTATTGCCCTCCAGGCGCACCCCGGCGCCCATGCGCTCCAGCTCCGGCACGTGCATGAAGCGGTTCTCGAACACGGATTCCGTGATGGCCCCGGTGCCTTCCGCGATGCAATTCATGGCCGTGAACTGGGCCTGCATGTCGGTTGGGAAACCGGGGTAGGGCAAGGTATGGGCATCGACGGCCCACGGTCTGCCTCGCGCCATCCTGAGGGTGATCCAATCCGGACCCGACTCGATATCCGCACCGGCTTCGATGAGCTTCGCGATCACCGCCTCCAGGTAGTGCGGTTCGGCGCCCTTGAGCCTGACCTCGCCCCCGGTCATGGCGGCTGCCACCAGATAGGTACCGGCCTCGATCCGATCGGGCATGACGTGGTGGCGCGTACCCGACAGTCGCTCGACGCCATGCACGCAGATGGTGTCGCTGCCGGCGCCCTCGATGCGCGCGCCCATGTGATTGAGGCAGGTCGCGAGGTCCACCACCTCAGGCTCGCGCGCGGCGTTGCAGATCACGGTCTCGCCTTGCGCGAGCGTGGCCGCCATCATCAGGTTCTCGGTCCCGGTCACGGTGACCAGGTCCAGGACCAGATGCGCCCCCTTTAGGCGATCCGCCGAGGCGCGGATGTAGCCGCCTTCGACCGTGATCTCCGCGCCCATCGCCGCGAGACCCTGGAGGTGCAGGTTGACGGGCCGTGAGCCGATGGCGCAACCCCCCGGCAGGGACACCTCCGCGCGGCCGTAGCGCGCCAGCAAGGGACCCAGCACCAGTATCGAGGCGCGCATGGTACGCACCAGCTCGTAGGGGGCACGCACGTCCTTCAATGTGCCGCCGTCCACCTCGAGGTTCATCTCATCATCCACCATCAGCTCGACGCCCATGCGTCCCAGGAGCTCCAGGGTGGTGGTGATGTCGCGCAGGTGCGGCACGTTGCCGATGGTCACCGCGCCGTCGCAGAGGAGTGTGGCGCAGAGGATCGGCAAGGCCGCGTTCTTGGCGCCCGAGATGCGGATCTCGCCCTGCAGGGGGACTCCGCCCGTGATGATCAGCTTGTCCACGGCCGGGCCGCCGGCGATCGCTGCGAGCGAGATGGCGGGCTATTCCACGCCGCCGCCCCGCACGCGCAACCGGGCGTCCTGTTCCTCGGGGGTCAGGGTCTCGATCGATAGGGCATGGATGGCGCTCTCCATGGAGCGCCCGAGGCTCTGGTAGACGAGGCGGTGTCTCTGCAGGGGGTTGAGATCGCGGAAAGCGGGGCTGACGACCGACGCCTCGAAGTGCACCCCGTCGTCCCCCCGGACTTGCGCGCGGCTACTCGGGATCCCATCCTCGATCAAGCGCTGGATGTCAGTGGGCGTCATGGCTTTGGGGAGCTCACGCTAACGGGTCGGGCGGGCCCCGTCCAGCGGATGCCGGCAGAGGCTCCCGGGTCCCGGAAGTCCTCTGCAAGTAGGACGGCGCCGAGCCCGTAGACCTCGGCGATCCCCGCGATGTCTGCGGGCAGGTTGCGGAAGCGCAGTTTGGTGCGACGGCCGCGCGCCTGTCCCTGCCAGTCCACCAGGAGTGCGAGCCCGGCGCTGTCCATGCGCGTCACCTCGCAGAGGTCCACGAGCACCTCCGGGGCATCGACGAGCGTGTCGGCCGCGTCGCGTAGCGTCGGTACGGACGTCATGTCCAGCACCCCGGCCAGGTGCCACACACCCGCCCCCCGCTGCGACAGGGTCACGCTACTGCGGGGGCGGTTTCGTCGCATTCTTGGCCGCGAGGCTGTCGATGAGGCCGTCGATACCGCCCTTGCGGACCTCCGATCGAAACGACGCCTGGTAGGTGTTCACCAGGCTCACCCCATCGACCGTGATATCGCTCACCTTCCACGCATCGTCGGTGACGTGCAGGCGATAGCTGATCGGCATGGCGGCCCCGCCCGGCCGGTCGATCTCCGTCTTGACCGTGACCATCTGGGCGCCGGGCTCGGCGCGCACCGGGAAATAGCGGACCTCCCGATCGGCATATTCCAGCAGCGCCAGCGCATAGGTGCGGATCAACAACTTGCGAAACTCATCGACGAAGCGCTCGCGCTGGGTGCTGTTGGCACCCCGCCAGTGCTTGCCGAGGACCCGCTGGGACATCTGGGCGAAATCGAAGTGCGGCAGGATCAGGTCGTCGACGAGCTGATGCAGGCGCTCGCGGTCGGTGCGCAGGGTATCGCGCTCGACGGCCACCCGCGCCCGTACCTGTTCGGCGGTCGTCTTGATCAGCTCCGAGGGATCCCGCGGCACCGCGGCCAACGCCAGGCTGAAGAAGCCGAGCACGGCCATGAGGCCCATGCGACCTATCCTTTTCATGACTCTACCTCTCGCGCCAGATGGTGAGGGATGGTGTTGCGATAGGCACGTCCCGCGAACCGCGGGGCCCGCGACCGCGCCGTAAACTTTGGATTATAAACTAAGCGAGGAACGCGCATCGCGCAACCGAGCCCGGTGCCGATCTTGGGCGGCCATATATCGCGGGTCTTGAGGTATAGTGCCGCGCCATCGCGCGTTGCGATCGTGTGGGATTAGAACCTCCTGGGCGATGAAGATCCTGGCCCGCTACATCGGGAGCGCCATCATGGCCTCGACCGCCACGGCCCTCGTGGCCTTGGCGGCGATCTTTTCCTTCTTCGAGTTCGTCGATGAGATGGGCGACCTCGGCCGCGGGCACTACGGGGTCTTGCAGGTCGTCGAGTTCGTGCTGTTGAGCATCCCGCGGCTCTGCTACGACCTGTTCCCGGTCGCCGCCCTCCTGGGCAGCCTGTTCGCGCTCGGTGCGCTGGTCAGCACCAGCGAGATGACCGTCATCCGGGCCGCAGGGGTGTCGCTGTCGAAGACCGTCTCCTGGGTGATGAAGGCGGGGGCGCTCATCATGATCGCCTGCGTGCTCATCGGCGAGCTTATCGCCCCCCCGTGCGAGCAATTGGCCCAACAGCGCCGCTCCATCGCCACCACCGACAAGATCGCGCTCAAGACCCGCAACGGCTTCTGGGCCAGGGATGGCCGGAGCTTCGTGAACATCCGCACCATCCTGCCCGGCAATCGGGTGGAGCGGATCTTCATCTACGAGTTCGACGAGCAAGGCCGGCTCAAGCAGAGCACCCGCGCCAGGCGTGCCTACTACAGCGACGGACGCTGGATCCTCGAAGGTATCGAACAGACGCTGTTCCTGATCGATCGCGTCGAGGAACGCCGCGTGCGGAGCGCCAACTGGGAATCGCTGCTCAACCCCGACCTCATCAGCCTGGTGGCGATCAATCCCAACCACCTGTCGGTCGTCGACCTGTACCGATATGTCGATTTCCTCGAGGCCAACGGCCAGGACAGCCGGCAGTATCGGCATGCCCTGTGGCTCAAGGGTGCGTATCCCCTGGCCACCGGCGCCATGGTCTTGCTGGCCATCCCCATCGTGCTCGGCAACCAGCGCCGGGCAGGCACGGGCCGGCGCGTGGTGGTCGGCTCCTGTATCGGTGCCGTGTTTCACCTCGTCAACAAGGCCGCCGGCTCGCTGGGCGTGGTCTTCAACCTGTATCCGGCGCTCTCCGCCACGGCGCCGGCCCTGATTACGCTTGTGGTCGCGCTCGTGCTCCTACGCCGAGTGCCCTGAACGCCGGATCTCTATAGCCGGATCTCTATAGTTAGTCAATCAAGAAGATTCAAACAGGCACGTCATTCCGGCATGGATTGCCGGAATCCAGAGCACATGGACGTAGGTGCTGTCCTGCAATCTGGACCCCGGCAATCCCTGCCGGGGTGACGAATCACTAGTCCGGGGCTTGCCTAGCCCAGGTCGGACTCGCCGCAGCGACGGAGGATCTGCTCGCGTGCCGCGTCGCGCAGGGCGACGGCGGCGTCCCAACCCTCTCCCTCCGGCCAGATCGGCTCCCCCACCACGACCGTTATCGGGTGGCGGCGTGGGAGCCAGGTGTCCCGCGGCAGCACAGAGCGCACGCCCCGGAGCGCGACCGGCACCACCGGCAGCCGCGCCGAGGCCGCAATCGCGAAGGCACCCATCCGGAACGGCCGCAGCCCGGCGCCGCGGTGGAACGTGCCCTCTGCAAAGACCATGAGCGAGCCGCCGCCGCGCGCGACCCCTTTCAACCGCTCGGTGTCTGCGGCCCCCTTCTCTGCATCGAAGCGCTCGACGAACTGGGCGCCGAGCCGCGAGAACAGGATCCGCAGCACCGCTATGCGCAGGAACTCGCGCTTGGCGACGAAGTGCAGCGGTCCGGGGAGCATCGCGATGAGCACCAGCACATCGACATAGCTCGCATGGTTCGCGACGAACACCCGCGGCTCCTTGACCGACAGCCTCTCGATGCCCTCGGTCTGCACGGGAAGCATGACGAGGCGCAAGAGCAGGCGGATGAGCCCCTTCGTGGCTTGCCAGCGCCACTTCAGCGATGGGGTGATGAGCACGGTGACCCAGTCGATGAGCGCCACCAGCGCGAAGGCGATCCACGCATAGGCCGCGTACAAATACGCCGCTGTGGCGCGCATGAGGCGCGCGAGCTGCCCCGGCGCCCCGCTCAAGGCCAGCCTTGCGACCTGCAACCAGGGGGCACCCGCGGTGCGCCCGAGCTTGCCGCGCTGATAAAGCTCGCGCGTCGCGACACGGCGGATCTTGCCGCTCGAGGTCTTGAGCACGCTCTGCGGCGATGCCAGCACCACCTCGTCCACGGGCGTCTCGATGAGCTCCACCGCGAGCGCGTTGATGCGCTGGCGCAGCCCTTCGAGCACCGACGGCTCGCCTTCGCGTGTCTCGGCAACCACCACCAGCCGCTCGGTGCCCCCGCGAGGGTCCGGCACGCCGAATACCGCGACGCACCCCTTACGGACCCCAGGCAGGCCGCCGACCGCTTCCTCCAGCGCGTGCGGCAGGATGTTGCGCCCGCCGCGGATGATCGTGTCCTTGACCCGGCCGGTGACGTAGAGGTCGCCGTCGGCGATGTAACCGAGATCGCCGCTGTCGAGCCACTCGCCGTGGATCAGCCGCGCGGTTTCCTCTGGATTGCGAAAGTAACCGCGCGTCGCCGAGGGGCCGCGGAACTGCAGGTGACCCACACTGCGCTCGGGCAGCTCGCGGTCCTCGTGGTCTGCGATGCGCATCTCGTGACCGGGGAGCACCCGCCCGCAGGCGACGAATTCGAGCGCCTGCTCGTCGTCGGCACGCGCGGGCACGGCAAGGCGCCGTTCGATAAAGGGGGCACGCTCGACGCGGTCCACGATCGGCTTTCTGCCCATCGGCGGAATCGCGAGACCCACGGTGCATTCGGCGAGCCCGAACACCGGGGCCATCGCCTCTCTGCGGAAGCCATAAGGTGCGAAGCGTTCCGTGAAGCGCCGCAGGGTGTCCGGGATCACGGGCTCCGCGCCGTTGGCCGCGAGCCGCCAGGAGCCGAGGTCCAGGCCCTCGATGTCGCGATCCTCGATCCTGCGCAGGCAGAGCTCGAAGGCGAAGTTCGGCGCCGCGGACGCCGTCCCCCGATGGGTATGGATCGCCCACAGCCAGCGTTCGGGCCGCGCCAGGAAGTCGAGCGGCGATAGGAGCACGACCAAGCCCCCGTTGTACAGGCTCCCAAGCCAGGCGCCGATCAGCCCGAGGTCGTGATAGAGCGGCAGCCAGCTCACCGCCACGTCGTTCGAATCGAAGCGCGCCGCACGCCCCCACGCCCGCAGGTTCGCAAGCAGGTTCGCGTGGGTCAGGACGACGCCCTTGGGGTTCCCGGTGCTGCCGGAGGTGTATTGCAGAAACGCGACGTCATCGGCCTTGATCCGTGGCCTGAGGGCATTCGGCCGGGCCGCTCGCAGCTCGCCGACGGTGGCGATCTCGCGCAGCTCGGGCGCATGGCCCTTGAGGAGGCGCGCCGCGAGCGTCGCCTCCCGGACCGTGATGAGGATGGGCGCGAGGGAGTTGCGCAGGATCCCCGCCTGCCGTTTGAGGTGGTCCTCGATCTGCGAGAGGCGCGCAGGCGGATAAAGCGGGACCGGAACGCCGCCCGCGAGCAGGCTACCGAAGAAGGCGAAAAAGAACTCGAAGCCGCTCGGCAGCATGATGGCGACGGCCTGGCCCGGTGCCAACCCGCGCTCGGTCAGCCCGGCCGCGACCGCGCTGGCACCGCGCCACAGCTCTCCGTAGGTGAGCGTCTGGGTCTCGTCGGCGGTCCGGTAGAAGAGGGCATGGCGGCGCTCGGGGTGCGCCTCGACATGCCAGGACAGCGCCTCGATGAGGGTGCCCGCGCCTTCGGGCACCGGGAGAACGCCGCCGCGGTGCTCGTCGGCCGCAACCCTGCGGTGGGCCTCCATCCGGGGACCCGCGGCCAGAAGCGCCCGCAGCAGATCGCGCAGCGTCTCCGCCGCGCCCAGCGCGTCTCCCGGCATCTCGACCGAGAAGCTGCGCTCGATCCTAGTGAGCAGCTCGACGCGCGCCAGGCTGTCGAGCCCGAGATCCTTATCGAGCGAGCTGTCGAGCGTGGCCTCGATCACGCGATGGCGACCCGGGTGCGCCTCCTCCAAAAGCTCGTGCACGAGATCGACCAGCTGGGAAGCCGCCTCGCCGGCATCCGGGGCGTGCGACCCAGGGCCCGCGTCCATCCCCGCCCTCAAGCTTCGCGAGGGCGAGCCGGCGGGTCGCTGTTGGGTGCCGATGGCCATGGGGATTATGGCGGCCTACGTCTTCGCGATGGTGCCGGTGCCCGTCCGCGTCCGGGTCATGGACCTTATATCATGCCATGATGTCATCGGTGAGTCAGCACAGGCCAGCGACGGGCTCACGGGCGGGGTCGGGGTGCGTGAATCGCGAGCGGTGTAGCTCGGCGTAGACCCCATGGCATTGACACAGGGGGGCGTAGTTCGGCCCCTGTAAACAATCGTAGGATGTGCCGACGTAAGGAGGCGCCTCAGTCGCGGGATATCGCTCGACAGATGCGCTTCGTACCTCGGCGCATCCTCGGGCTTATAGCTGACTACTCGGGCTGCATCGCACCAGATCGTCACCTGGCTCCATCAAATCGACGGGCTCCGTCGAGCAGCGTGAATGCTTGCCGGGCCGCTCGGAAATCCTTACAGTAGCCACATGAGCCCTCTCCGAGCCCATGTCGAGAAGGGGCGGCTCGTGCTCGACGAGCCGACAACCCTACCTGAGGGAACGGTTGTTGACCTGGTTGCTGACGACGAAGGTGATGACCTCACCGACGAGGAACGCCGCGCCCTGCACGAAGCGCTTTCGCCGTCCTGGAAATCCGCTGAGGCAGGTCGTCTCCGGCCAGCGTCGGGTATTCTAGACGAGCTCCGCCAGCGCCGGTGAGCCTGCCGGTCCGAACCACACCTGAAGCAGACGCACACATACGCGAAATCGACAGTTGGTGGCGCGGCAATCGTCCCGCCTCACCGGAATTGTTCGTCGAGGAACTGACCGCAGCGTTCGACATCGTCGGCCACGCACCGCATATCGGCCGCCTGTATCGACAGTCCCCCATACCGAGTACGCGTCGCGTCCTGCTGAAAGGCACTGGCTATCACGTCTACTACGTCCCGCTCGCTGCCGAGGTGAGGGTACTTGCGGTGTGGCATGCGCGGCGGGGCGTGGGGCCGCCCCTTCGCGCGTCATGAATTGGCAGACCAGGCGTGGGTGAGCGCCGTAGTCAGCGCTGAGTTACGAAGCGCATCGGTCGCGAGCGATGCGGTTCCCTTCGTTCACCGCATCTACGCGGGCTGTTACCACACGAGGCCCATGCTGTGGGTGCGGACCCACATACCCACAGCCCTGTAATCTATTCGAGTTAAAAACAAGAGCGCAAATGAGGTGCTCGATACAAGAGCGTTACCCATGTCCCCGGACTTTTCTGTTACCTATCTCCCCGGCCGTTCACCAGCACGCTTACGCCAATGCTTCGGATCGCGCGCATGGTGCATGACGGCGATGACGTTAATGAACTCAGAATGCTCAACGAAGAAGATGCCGTATGGAAAGCGATGGACGATAGCCCGACGGATGAGACCACGCACGCGAGGAAACTGCCTTGGGCCAGCCTGGACTTGCTCTAACCTGGCATCGACCGCCGCCATTAACTCCACACCCAAGCCGGAACGCTTTTCCTCATACCACTGAAACGCCTCGCTGAGATCATCCAGCGCCTCGGGCCGGAAGATGATTGGCAGGCTCACACCCCACCAAGAATACGCCGCTTAACCTCCTCCCAGGGAATACCTTCAGAAGGGTTGGCCTGATACGCGGCGAAGCGCCGATCCAGCTCCTCAGCCTGCCATGGCATGAGCTCGACTTGATCGGGGTGCTCCGCGACACTGTCCCAGATGGCTTCGACGATGCGAATGCGTTCCTGGATGGGAAGTTTCATGATTTCAGAGAGGTTGATAGCGCTCATATCATTACT